>NZ_JAQOZV010000005.1:0-200243 GCF_030348125.1 Massilia sp. DJPM01 | reverse complement strand
AAAAATATTAGGGGTCTGCGCGTTGTAAAATCAATAAAAAATTATTTTATCAATATGCTTATTTCTGGAAATTACAGACTCTTTTAATAAGCCATCTATAACATCATATTTTTCTGCACTAAATGGACTGCCGCTAAACAAGGTTTGTAGCTCTAATGCCGTTCGCTCTGCCAGTCTCAATGGAAGTGCTAGGCAGCAATGATCCTCCATAAAACAGTAGACTAAATCACCGAAATATTCATCGATTGTGGCAGATAAACTACCCTTCCGGAATACGTTAGTATTGAAAATATATTCCTCTGGTTCGAAAAATGTATTATTCCTATAGTTAATGTCTTCTCTTTTTTTCATTATTCAATCATAGACGTTAATGTTGTCGATCACGTGATTGGTAAGAAAAATATCGTCATGCCCAAATTCTTTTAAGTAGGTAGCGATTACTGTTTTGTGATCGCCTCTTATCGATTCGCCATCACGCTTGCCTACATCTCGCTTAGTTGGCTTTTCGCCAATTTCTAGTTTAAGCGTATATATCCCAGCGCTTTTCGCAAAGCAATACCCGTTGGCCGCAAAAGAACAACGTAACAAATAGAATACACTATAGTAAAGTTTTACCACGGCCCACGAATGGAGCCCTCGATTAATAGCGTTTACAGCCTCAACGAGGCTTAAAATCGCTTTAAAATAGAGATCTTCAGTGTCCTCAATCAGTAAATTGTGGAGTGCCGGCAAATTGACTGCATTAACTTCGTATTTTAAAAATTGTGAGTTGTATGTTTTCCACTTTTCGACATCACTGCATCCTACCTCTTGCTCTATGAAACTTTGAACACGAAGCCTAGAATTCATAATGTTCTTGGTCCGGCAACGAGTTTAGCAAATTACTTTCCAGCAAGTCTCGAATTTTCTTTCTTGCAGTTTTCCCATCCTGCCCCTGCAATTGATCCCAAGTAATTAGCCCTTCAGTATCTAGAGAAATGAAATCTTTCATTGTCTTTATAGAAAACGAGCCTTTTTCCGCGCAGCGCTTAATCAACGAATCAAAAAAGAAATCCATAGCGCCATTAAAGCCTGCCGCTTTAATAAAAGGATTCTTATTGCCATCCCAAATTTTGGCATTGGAGTAATAGTCCCTTATGCAGCGAAAAAAATTCCAGACTGCTTGCCTTTGAGTATCGAGAGTTTTTAGCTTGTAGGTATAAAAGGTGCCGGTCGGAGGTTTAAGATGGTCTTTAATTGATGCAACAAACGTTGAGAGCTCAATGTACCCTTGGCCACGAGGACTACCTGGGAATTTCAATAATTTATATAATGGGGAAGTGGGATCATCGTTAAGTTCACGGGCTAAATCCGTTGCCCGGTTAGTGGCATGATTTTCGTCATCAATGACTTCACCAAATAAATCAAATATTAAGCTCTTCGGAACAGGCCGTTGCTCAGTATTGATATTTAAAAATATTCTTGCAGCTTGTTTGGTAGTTAAGCCTACACAAAGTGTAACAAGTATATCTCGATCTCCAATAGCAGGATCGGCTTCCATTGCCTGCTCCAAACCGGCCAATCTATGTTGCCCATCGATGACTTGTGCCGCAGCTGTTTGCAATGGTATTTTAATTACCGCGCTGGCCGCAAATGCGGGGCTGTAGTTTTCATCTGTCCAATTTAATATAAACGAATTGAAAAAAGTATTTCCGTCCATAATATAAGACTTAATATCATTAATCCGTCGGATGCTTAAAGGCCTTTGAACGGCGCCTACTTCGTCATCCTTACCTCTAACCGCTACATAAGATATCGTAACGACATCCCTAACTTTCATTGAGAATGTATATGTTGGAATATCCCCAAATTTGGTCATAAGAAATGCTGTCGAAAACGTCGGTAGGACATTTAACTTCGCAGTCTTCGACGCTGCCTTCGGCACAGGTTTCTTCTTAGCAGGATCCACCGAGGTGATCTTCTCTACAGCTTTTTTGGATTCAGTACCGGCCATGAAATCTCGCTTTTCCCTTGGTTGAGAAGGTTTTCGACGGAATAGTGCGTGTCGCACTTCCTTCAGTATGATGGAGAATATACCATTTTCTAGTAAAGAAAAAGCTCCCAGGTCGATAATGAGGGAAATTCCCAATATTAGTTTGCGTAAATTTTTTTGTTACTCGAAGGTGTTGGAAAAGGACGATTCTACGGTTAGCGCGCATCTACTGAGAAACCGTATTGCGGTAGCGACCTTGCGTCGGCTTTACTTCAACCAACCCCGGCGCAAAAACACCCACACCGGCGAAATCATCGATGCCACCATCAAGGTCAATGCCAACGGATAGCCGAACTTCCATTCCAGCTCCGGGAAGAACTTGAAGTTCATGCCGTAAATACTGGCGATCAGGGTCGGCGGCAGGAAGGCCACCGAGGCCACCGAGAAGATCTTGATAATCTTATTCTGGTTAATGTTGATGAAACCGACCGTGGCATCCATCAGGAAGTTGATCTTGTCGAACAGGAAGGAGGTGTGGCCGTCCAGCGATTCGATGTCGCGCAGGATCTGGCGCGCTTCCTCGAACTGCTCGGCGTTGAGCAAGCGGCCGCGCATCAGGAAACTGACCGCGCGCCGGGTATCCATCATGTTGCGCCGGATGCGCCCGTTCAAATCCTCTTCGCGCGCGATCGCGTTCAGGGCGGCGGCCGCATCTTTATCGGTGAATTCTTTTTGCAGCACCAGCCCGCTGACTTCTTCCAGATGCTGGTAAATCCCTTCCAGCGCATCGGCCGAATACTCGGCATCGGTGGCGTACAGGTCGAGCAGCACATCCATGTAGTCGGCGATCGACCCGGGGCGCGAGCGGGCGCGCATGCGCACCAGGCGGAATACCGGCAAGTCGTCGGTGTGCACCGAAAACAGCATCTTGCGCGCGAGAATGAACGCGACCGTGACCACACGCGAGGGGCCGTCGTCTTCTTCCAGCAGGAAATCGGTGCGCAGATGCAAGTCGCCGTTTTCCGCTTCGTAATAACGGGCCGACGCTTCGATATCCTTGACTTCGTCTTCGCCCGGCAAAATCACGCCGTAGATTGTCTTGACCCAGGCCCGCTCGTCGTCGGTCGGATCGGTCAGGTCGACCCAGACCGGCGCCACGTTTTCCAGATCCGCGCGGGACTCGATCGGTACCTGATTGAGTCGGCCATTTTGTAGGACAAATACGTTGATCATGCGCTTTCTCGGCCGGATTCAAAACAGCGCAAGTGTACCCGTTAGGCCTGAGCCCGGCCACCCCGAAACACTTAAATTGGCTCAGCGCAGCTGTTTTTCGATCATTTTGTCGATGGTGGGGCTGGAGCCCGGCGCGGCCTTCTCCAGCGGCGGCTTTTTCGGTGCCTCGAAGCCCTTGGTATCGTGGATCTCGATGACCTTGCTGGTGCGGTTGCCGGGCGTGCAATCGGTGTTGGAAATGACCGTCTTGCCGTTGATGATGCACTTGCGCATCACGCCGTCGCCCTGGCCGCTCACCTCGTTGACCGTCTTCCTGGCCGAGTCGATCAGCGTGCCGGCGGGACTGGCGCCGACCATCTTGCCGGCCTTGGCCGCGCCTTCGGCGAACAGATTGCGCTCGTAACGCATGGAAAACAAGGCGGCCATGGCAAGCGCGGCCAGCACGGCCGAGCCGGTGCCGACCCAGAACAGGGACATGGCGCCCTCCTGGAAACGGCGGGGATGGAACATGGTCATCTCCTGGTGAAGGATTAGGGCAATTCCGCCGAACTCATACGGTTGACGATCAGCGTGGTGCGCTGCGCCAGGTAGCTCGAACTGCGGTGCCGGTCGTAATAACGCGGATTGGGCAGCATCACGGCCAGTTTGGCGGCTTGTGCCACGCCCAGGTTGGCCGCGCTGGTACGGTAATAATAGCGCGAAGCCGCCTCGGCACCGAAAATGCCGCGTCCGAATTCAGCCACGTTCAGGTAAATTTCCAGGATGCGCTGCTTGCTCATGACCGTTTCAAGCATGAAGGCGATGATCATTTCCTGGCCCTTGCGCAGGTAGCTGCGCGAGCCGGACAGGAACAGGTTCTTGGCCAGCTGCTGGGTGATGGTGGACCCGCCGCCGACCACCTTGTGCTTGCGGTTGTTGCGCTCATAGGCTTTTTGCAGCGCTTCCCAGTCGACCCCGTCGTGCTCGGAAAAATTGGCGTCTTCCGACGCGATCACGGCCCGTTTCAGGTTCTCGGAAATGCGCTCGTAGGGCACCCATTGCTGCTGCAGCACGGCCTTGGGTTTTTTTTCGCGCATCAGCGCCAGCTGGTCGTTCATCATGCTGGTGCTCGAGGGATTGAACCAGGACCACCAGCACACCATCAGGAAGAAATACAGCTGGGCCAGGACGATCAGCAGCAAGGGGCCGAGGAAGATCCACTTGACCCAGCGCCGCCCGCCCGCCTTGCCGCCCTTGCTCATACGCCCAGGCGCAAGCGGTCCAGGATGGCCGCGGTCTCGGGACGGGCGCCGCGCCACAGCAGGAAGGCTTCGGCGGCTTGCTCGACCAGCATGCCCAGGCCATCGCGTTGGCGCGCGCCATGCTCGCTGGCAAACACCATGAAGGGGCTCGGCTCCTTGCCGTACATCATATCCAGCGCCAGCGTGCCGGCGCCAAAGGCGCTGCCCGGCACCGGCGGCAAGTCGCCGGCCAGGCTGGCGGAAGTCGCGTTGATCACCACATCGAACGGGCCGGCGATGTCCTCGAAGGCGCAGGCGGCCAGGCGCTGGTCTTGCGCCAACTGGGCGGAAAAGCGCTCGACCAGGGCCTCGGCCGTGGCCACGCTACGGTTGGCAATGGTCAGCTCGGCCGGCAAGGCGGCCAGCAGCGGCACCACCACGCCACGCGCGGCGCCGCCCGCGCCCAGCAGCAGCACGCGCTTGCCTTCCAGGTCGAGGCCGGCATTGCGGGTGATGTCGTTGACCAGCCCGGCGCCATCGGTATTGTCGCCAATGATGCCGCCGCTACTGTTAAACAAGAAGGTATTCACGGCACCGGCCGCGCGCGCGCGTTCGGTCAGGCGGTCGGCCAGGTCGGCCGCTTGCAGCTTGAAGGGCACGGTGACGTTGGCACCGCCATAGCCGGCCGCCACCAGCGCGCGCACGGTGGCGTCGAACTGGTCGAGCGGCGCCAGGCAGTGCTCGTAGAGCATGTCTTGCCCGGTTTGCAAGGCAAAGGCGGCGTGGATCTCGGGCGACTTGCTATGGGCGACCGGGTTCCCGATGACACAGTAACGCTCGCTCATCGCGCGTCGCCACGCAGCTCGGCTTCCAGCTTGTCTTCGCGCGTGAACTTGAAGCGCGTGATGATGACCCACAGGTCATCCTTGTCGGAGGACAGCATGTTTTTCGGGAAAGCCCCGAACGGCGCGGCGCGCCGCACGATGGCCAGCGCAGCCTTGTCGAGCGCCGGATTGCCGGAACTCTTTTCGATGCGCACCCCGCCATCTTTCTGGTAAATGCTGCCATCCTGGAAAATCGGAATGTACACGGTCAGCTCGCCGTACAGCTTCTTGCCGTCGCGCTGGGGGAAGTTCAGCGTACCGATATCCTCGACCCGCTTTTGCATGGTCTTGTAATAGATCGCGTAGCCCACCGCCTGGGTGCTCGGCGTGATGTAGGTCTTGCGCGGGCGCTTGTTCTGGTCTTCGATGCGCTGGGCAATCTCGGCCGTCTTGCGCGCCAGCGGGCGCGTGCTTTCGATCAGGTCGGCGCCGTCGCGCTCGGGATCGGGCTTTTCCTTCTCGGTGACCGGCGAGGCTTTCAGGGACGAGTCGCGCGTCTTGGTCAGCAGGTTTTGCTGCATCTGCTCAAGCTCGGTGATGCGGCGCAAGGTCGATTTGACGCTTTCGCCCGTCTCGTTCTTGTGCATGTCGGGCAGCGGCGAGGCGGCGCGGCCGCTCTCGGCATTGCCGCCGCCATCGAGGTTGGCCTGGGCCAGGGCATCGGCCTTGAGCGGCTTGTTGGCATGCTTGGCGTTGACCAGGATGACTTCGAGGCCGGGATCGGCCGGGGTCAGGGTGAACGCCTCGGGCGCGACGAAACGGACCGCCAGCAGGGCCGCGTGTACCGTGACCGAAACGGCGACGGCGATGGACAGGGAGCTTAAATTTTGCAAGTGCTTCACACGATACCGGGAAGAATCTGTTGAATCAGGGAACGGCCATTCTACATTCTAATGGCCGCCGTGGCGATGCTGACAACTGCCTAGCTGGCCGCCGGTTCACTGGTGATCACGGCCACCGCGCCTTCGGCTTCCGCCGCTTCCGTCGCGGCCGCTTCGCCGCTATCCGGCGCGACAGTGTCCGGCGCTGCCGCTTCCTCTTCCTCGTAGTCGAGGTCGGCATCGGCGGCGATCTCGCTGACCGCCGGCAATTCCAGCAGGCGCGCTTCGATCGTCAGGTCCAGCTCGTCCCAGCGCAGGATGTCGAGTTTGACCTGGGCCCCGCGCGCCACTTGCGGCATGCCGGGCAGGCGGATGATCAGCGGAATGTCGGCCAGACGCAACACTTCATCCTTGAGCACCACCGCGTCGACCTGGCGCTGGTCTTGCTGGCCGAGCCAGCGCAGGCACCAGTAGCGCTCCATGTTTTGCTGGTGATCGTTGTAGGCGGCGTAGGCGGCGTCGAACGCGGAGACGATCGCGAACAGGTTGGCGTCGCGCGGCTTGAACGGGGCCACCAGCGGGGCCGTCACGCCGTGCTCGGCGCAGGCCAGGATTTGCCACTGGTTGACCAGGTCGGTGTAGCGGCGCAGCGGCGAGGTGCTCCATGCGTACTGGTCCACACCCAGGCCCTGGTGCGGGGCGGCATGGGTGACCATGCGCACCTGCATCTTGGCGGCCCAGCCGGCGCCGCTGCCGGCGCCTTGCGAGCGGTAAATACCGGGCACGCCCGAGTCGTGCATCAGCTTGCCCCAGGTGCTGTTGGCGAAGATCATCAGCTCGGCCACGATCTTGTCGAGCGGCGCGCCGCGCTTGCGCCGCAGCACCGTGACCACGTCGTCTTCCACGTAGAAATTGAAGTCGACCCGGTTGTTTTGCTCGGGTTTGAGGCCGAAACCTTCGCGCTTGACCATGCGCGCCGCTTCCAGGGTGAGCGCCCACTGCCACAGAACGGCCATCTCGGCCTTGTGCGGATACTCGCCGGTGCCGGCGGCCAGGGCTTCTTCACTGACGACATCATCCAGGTCGTTGTTGCGCAGATTGCTCTTGATAGGCACCAGTTCGGCGCGGGTCACGGTCGACTTCACGCTCCAGTCGGCCGGGTCGATGGTGGCGTACAGCGACACCGCCGGGCAAGTCTTGCCTTCGGCCAGGGTGAAGGCGGCCACCAGTTCATCCGGCAACATGGTGATTTTGTCGCCCGGCATGTAGACGGTGGACATGCGCGCGCGCGCCATTTTGTCGATGGCGTCGTCGGGGCGGATGCCCAGGCCCGGCGCGGCGATGTGGATGCCGACCTGCACCATGCCGTCCGGCAGCGTGACGACCGAGAAGGCATCGTCGATTTCGGTGGTGGTGACGTCATCGATCGAGAACGCGGCCACGGCGGCCAGCGGCAGGTTGGCCGGCGCGGCTGGCACCGTCACCGCGGGAAAGCCCGAGCCGCGCGGGAAATTCTCGAACAGGAAGCGCGCCATGTGCAATTCTTTGGGCGACGCGATGCCGCCGGCGGCCAGCATCAGGCGCGGCGGCGTGGTGTGCAGTTCGTTGCAGGCGGCGTCGAGCGCCTTGAATTCGATGCTGTTCTTGTCCGGTTTGAACAGCAATTGCTGCACCAGCGCACGCATGGATTCCGGCAAGCGGTTGGCCTTGAGCTCGTCCACATAGCCGGCCTGGATCACCCCTTGCTGTTTCTTTTTCTCGATGCCGGCCTGGGCCGCGCGCAGGGATGCTTCCGGAGCCGCCTTGTAGCGTCCGCGGCCCTTCTTGTAGAAATAAATCGGGGCGCCATGCAGCGCCAGGATCAGGCCGGCGGCTTCCGACGGCAGCGGAGTGTGGCCGAAATACTCGGCGCCCAGCTCGGCGAAACCGAACTCTTCCTGGCCGGCGACTTCCCACAGGAACTCGAAATCGACGTCGGCGGCGACCGCCTTGGCCGCTTCCAGCAGTTCGGCGGCGGATGGCTTTTCGTACTGCAGCAGCACATCCTTGACCTTGACCTTGGTACGCTTGCCGCTTGGCATTTCGACCTGGTAGGCCTCGCCCGCTTGCGACAACACGGTGCCGACCTTGAAATCGCCGGATTCTTCAAAAAATAGATTCATGTGAATGCTTTGTCTTTACTTGGTATGGTTCGTTGGCGCTGGGTTGGCATCGCGCCGGGCCAGTGCCAGGACCGGGGGCAAGAACACCTCGGTCACCAGCAACATGCCCCGGTGGCGGCGATACAGGCAGCGCCGTGCATATAAAACAGTGTCGCCAGCCGCGCCCAGGGCAGCGCGGGCGCGCGCCATCAGGGGGTGGCCGGCGCGGATCCGCGCAAATTCCAGTTCGCCGCGTGTCACTTGCGGATCGTAAAACAGGGTACTGCCAAGCGAGCGCTCGCCCAGGCCGCCGAACAGCGGCCAGTCGCTGGCGCTGGCCGACAGCGGCACCACGGTGTGCGCGAACACCACCGGCGTGTCGTCGCAGCGCAACAACACTTCGCGTTCCAGCACCTGGACCGCGCGCGGCAGCTTCAGCGCACCGGCTTCGTCCGCCAGGCACGGGGCACGCCGCTGGTGCAAACGCTGCACCCGGAATGCCTGGCTGTGCGCGATCAGGCGCGCCGTCAGCGAGCCGCCGCTGGTGAGCCAGTCGCGTAGCAGGGGCGGCGCGTTGACACGGTTCACATGCGGATGCCACAACGCCTGGCGCAGCGAGGCGCCGCTCACCGCGCCGGGCTCGCGGCGCGGTCCAGGCAAAACGCCAGGACCTCGTCCACGTACTGCCCGAATTCGGCGATGGCGTGGTCGCTGCCATCGATCACGTGCTGGCGCGCGCCGGCGTAGTGCGCCGTCATGTCGCGGTAGTCGAGCACGTCGTCGCCGCTGGCCGCGATCAGGAAATAACGCTCCGGGCCGGTGATGGCCGGCACCGCCAGCGCGCCCAGTTCGTCGATATATGCGCGCTTGAATTCAAAAACTTTGTCGGAATGATACTCGGTCGTGACGCCGACATGCTGGTCGAGGTCTTTCAGGGGGTAGATCGCCGGGTTCAGCAGCACTGCGCGGCAGCCGAGGCGCTCGGCCAGCCAGGTAGCGTAATAGCCGCCCAGCGAGGAACCGATGATGGACAGCTCGCTGGCGTCATAACGCTCGATGAGGGTCAGCGCCAGCGCCATCGCTTCTTTCGGCGAAGCCGGCAGCTGCGGGCAGACCAGCTCGGATGCGCGCCCCAGCGCCGCCATCTTCTCGCCCACCACGCGCGCCTTGAACGAGCGCGGCGAGGAGCGGAAACCGTGCAGGTAAAGAATCATCGGGCCAGCGCCTCAAGCAGTTTCTGGTGCACGCCGCCGAAGCCGCCGTTGCTCATGACCAGGATATGGTCGCCCGGCTGGGCCGCGTCGACCACGGCTTTCACCAGGAAATCGATCTGGTCGAAGCTGTGGGCGATGGCGCCCAGCGGACAGAGGGCGTCGGCCAGGCTCCAGCCGAGCGCCTGCTGGCTGCCGAAGCCGAACACCAGGTCCGCTTCGCGCAGGCTGCCGGGCAAGGCATCTTTCATCGAGCCCAGTTTCATGGTGTTCGAGCGCGGTTCCAGCACGGCCAGGATGCGGCCCTGGGCCTTGTCGCCGCTGCCAATCTTCTGGCGCAAGCCGTTGACAGTGGTCGCAATCGCCGTCGGATGGTGGGCGAAATCGTCGTACACGGTGATGTCGCGCACCACGCCGCGCACTTCCATGCGCCGCTTGACGCTCTCGAAACGGGCCAGCGACACGGCCGCCTGGGCCACCGGCACGCCCACGTGGCGCGCCGCAGCAAGCGCCGCCAGCGCGTTCAGGCGGTTGTGCTTGCCGGTCAGGCCCCAGGTCACGGTGGCGACTACCTCGCCCTTGAAGACGACGTCGAAGTTACCGCCGGCATGTTCGGTCATGGTCCAGTCGACCCCGTCGCTGGCGCCGAACATTTCCTTTTCGCTCCAGCAGCCGCGCTTGAGCACGCGCCCGAGCGAGGCTTCGTCGCCGTTCACGATCAGGCGTCCGACACCAGGCACGGTGCGTACCAGGTGGTGGAATTGGGTTTCGATGGCACCAATATCGGGGAAGATGTCGGCATGATCGTATTCGAGGTTGTTCATTACGGCCGTTTTGGCGTGGTAATGCACGAACTTGCTGCGCTTGTCGAAAAAGGCGGTGTCGTACTCGTCCGCTTCGATCACGAAGAAGATCGACGGTTCCGCACCCGACAGACGCGCCGAGATGCCGAAGTTCATCGGCACGCCGCCGATCAGGAAGCCCGGCGCATAGCCGGCGTCTTCCAGTATCCAGGCCAGCATGGCCGAGGTGGTGGTCTTGCCGTGCGTGCCGGCCACGGCCAGCACCCATTTATCGTGCAGGATGTGTTCGCCGATCCACTGGGGACCGGACATGTACGGCAGGCTGCGGTTCAGGATTTCCTCGACCAGCGGATTGCCGCGCGCCACCACATTGCCGATCACATACAAATCGGGATTGAGCTGGGTCTGCTCCGGGCTGAATCCCTGGATCAGTTCGATGCCCTGGGCTTCGAGCTGGGTGCTCATCGGCGGGTAGACATTGGCGTCGCAGCCGGTGACCTTGTGGCCGGCTTCTTTCGCCAGGACCGCGAGGCCGCCCATGAAGGTGCCGCAAATGCCGAGGATGTGAATATGCATGATGTCGGGGTGTGGCCAAATGAATGAATACGCGATTTTACCCGACCCAATGGGATGGCTCGAAAAACCGTAGCGAGCGGTGGGAGTTGGGGCCGAGAAGCGCAGCCGTACGAAGGTACGGTGAGCATCGCAGGACTTTCGTGTCCCGGCCCAAAATCGCGCCGCGCAGTAGGTTTTTCGAGCTATCCCATGGCATTTACCGTTCCAGAGTATGATCTCGCTCATGATGCCTACCCCGATTGACGATCTCTCCCTGCTGCGCGCGGAAATCGCCGCCGTCGCCGCGCGCATGATTGCCCAGGACGGCGCCGACTACGCCAGCGCCAAACGCAAGGCCGCGCTGCAAGTGCTCGGCGAGCGCGCCGACGCCGGCCGCCCGTATGCCGCCAACCTGCTGCCCGACAACGCGCAGATCGAAGACGCCGTGCGCGATTACCAGACCCTGTTCCAGGCCGACACGCAGCCGGCGCGCCTGCTCGCGCTGCGCCAGGCGGCCCTGCAAGTGATGGATGCGCTGGCCGAATTTTCGCCCTACATCAGCGGCGCCGTGCTGAACGGCAGCGCCGGCGAGTACGACGACATCGAGCTGCAACTGTTCGCCGACAGCGCCAAGGAAGTGCAGATTTATTTACTGAACCGCAACGTCACCATCGATATTTCCGAAACGCCGCACTTCAAGGGCGCGCGTTACGACCCGGTCGAGACGGTCAGTTTTTTGTGGCATGGCGAAGGCGTGCACGCCGAACTGTATGAAAAGCACGACTTGCGCGGCGCCCTCAAGCCACGCGCCGACGGCCGCCCCCAGCGCGCCGACGCCGCCACGCTGCGCAGCATGATGACACCCCCGACTTCACCCCAGGACCCGACATGAACAAGCAGACCCTTTTCACCTTTGCCGGCATTGCCGTGCTGGCCGGCGCGCTGGGCGCCTACGTTGGCGTGCGCAATAAGCAAGCACCTCCGGTGGCGGCCGCCATGCCGGCCGGGCCCGCCGCCAGCGCTGCGGGCACCCCGGTCGAGACCCTGTTTGCCGAAACCATGAACGACCCGGCCGGCAAGGCCCAGGCGCTGGCGCAATGGAAGGGCAAGCCGCTGGTGGTCAATTTCTGGGCGCCCTGGTGCCCGCCGTGCGTGGAAGAAATGCCGGAACTGGCCGACCTGGCCCGCGAGCACAGCGCGAAAAACATCAATGTGATCGGCATCGGCATCGATTCCCCGACCAACATCGCCGAATTTGCGACCAAATTCAAGATCACCTATCCCATCTACGTGGCCGGCATCAGCGGTACCGATTTGTCGCGCAAGTTTGGCAACAGCGCTGGCGGCTTGCCCTACACCGTGCTGATCGGCGCGGATGGCCTGGTCAAGAAGACGTATCTGGGGCGTATCAAGTTCGACGAGCTCAAGGCTGACCTGGCCGCGCTCAAGTCTTGAGAGGCAAAAGCCTCGCCGCAACCGTGCTTTACGGTACGGAATGCACCGTTCAGTAATTTCAAGCAATTTTTTTCGCTTGCCAATGCCCGCCGTTGGCGGCAAAATGCGGGACTTTCGCGTGATAACGACCCTTCAACCATGGCAAAAAAGCTCCTTCTGCTCAACGGCCCCAACCTGAATCTACTGGGGACACGGGAGCCAGAGGTGTACGGCAAGGCAACACTAGCCGACATCGAGAACGCTGCGACAGCCCAGGCTGGCGCGGCGGGTGCGACAATATCTTGCTTTCAGAGCAATCATGAGGGTGCGCTGATCGATGCCATCCATGCCGCCCGTTTGGACGGCGTGGACGCCATCGTCATCAATCCGGGCGGGTTGACGCATACCAGCGTCGCCTTGCGCGATGCCCTGGCCGGCGTTGCCATCCCGTTTGTGGAAGTCCACATCTCGAATATTTACCAGCGCGAAGCATTCCGCCATCATTCTTTCCTGTCCGCGATTGCGCAGGGCACCATTTGCGGGCTCGGCATTGATGGATATCGCTTTGCCATCGACTTTGCGCTTAAAAAGCGTTAATCTACTGGCATCTTCAAGCATTATGCGCGGTTATGCTTTTATCATGCATTCCGCATACTCTTAAAACACAATAAATTCCAAGGGGTTTCACATGGATTTACGAAAACTCAAGACCTTGATCGATCTCGTCGCCGAATCGGACATCGCTGAACTCGAAGTAACCGAAGGCGAGAGCAAGGTCCGCATCGTCAAGTCATCCGCAATCCCGCAGAATCAGATGGTCATGATGCAGCCGCAAGGCATGCAGCAGCACTACGCCAGCGCCCCGGCAGCCGCGCCGGTCGCCGCCCCCGTGGCCGTCCCGGCCGAGCCAACCGGCCACATCGTGAAGTCGCCGATGGTCGGTACTTTCTACCGCTCGTCGGCACCGGGCTCCGCCGCCTACGTCGACATCGGCTCGAACATCAAGGAAGGCGACACCCTGTGCATCATCGAAGCGATGAAGCTGCTCAATGAAATCGACTCGGATGTGTCCGGCGTCGTGACCAAGATCCTGGTCGAAAACGGCCAGCCTGTCGAGTTCGGCCAACCGCTGTTTGTGATTGGCTGACCGACCACTATGTTTGAAAAAATTCTCATTGCCAATCGTGGAGAGATCGCGCTACGTATCCAGCGCGCCTGCCGCGAGATGGGCATCAAGACCGTGGTGGTCCACTCCGAAGCCGACAAAGACGCCAAGTACGTGAAGTTGGCCGATGAATCGGTGTGTATCGGACCGGCGCCATCGGCCCTGAGCTACCTGAACATGCCGGCGATCATCAGCGCGGCCGAAGTCACCGATGCCGAAGCGATTCACCCCGGCTACGGCTTCCTGTCCGAAAACGCCGACTTCGCCGAACGCGTGGAAAAATCCGGCTTCGTCTTCATTGGTCCGCGTTCCGACTCGATCCGCCTGATGGGCGACAAGGTCTCGGCCAAGCAAGCCATGATCCGCGCCGGCGTGCCCTGCGTGCCAGGTTCGGACGGCGCCTTGCCGGACGACCCGAAAGAAATCATCCAGACCGCGCGCCGCGTGGGCTATCCGGTGATCATCAAGGCCGCCGGCGGTGGCGGCGGACGCGGCATGCGCGTGGTCCACACCGAAGCGGCCTTGCTCAACGCCGTGGCGATGACCAAGACCGAAGCCGGTGCCGCCTTCGGCAATCCGGAAGTGTATATGGAGAAGTACCTGGAAAATCCGCGCCACGTGGAAATCCAGATCCTCGCCGACGAACACAAGAACGCCGTCTGGCTGGGCGAACGCGACTGCTCGATGCAGCGCCGCCACCAGAAAGTGATCGAAGAAGCGCCGGCGCCGGGCATTCCGCGCAAACTGATCGAAAAGATCGGCGACCGCTGCGCCGAAGCTTGCCGCAAGATCGGCTACCGTGGCGCCGGGACCTTCGAGTTCCTGTACGAGAACAACGAGTTCTATTTCATCGAAATGAACACGCGCGTGCAGGTCGAACACCCGGTCACTGAAATGATTACCGGCATCGACATCGTGCAGGAACAGATCCGCATCGCCTGCGGCGAAAAACTGCGTTTCCGCCAGCGCGACATCATGCTGTCGGGCCACGCCGTCGAGTGCCGCATCAATGCCGAAGATCCGTTCAAGTTCACCCCGTCGCCGGGGCGCATCGTTTCCTGGCACGCGCCGGGCGGCCCTGGCATCCGCGTCGATTCGCATGCCTACGCCGGTTATTATGTGCCGCCGCATTACGATTCGATGATCGGCAAGGTCATCGCCTACGGCGCCACGCGCGAGCAAGCCATCCGCCGCATGCAAATTGCGCTGTCGGAAATGGTGGTTGAGGGTATCCTGACGAATATTCCGCTGCATCGCGAACTGATGATCGATGCGCGCTTTATCGAAGGCGGCACCAACATCCATTACCTCGAGCAGAAACTGGCCGACAAGCCGGACCTGCCGAAAGGCCCGACCAGCCCTAACAAATCGGAAACGAAGGCAGACGCATGAGCTGGACAGAAGTTGTCATTGAAATTGCACGTGAACACGCGGAAGCCCTGTCCGACGCGCTGATGGAAGCCGGCGCCCTGTCGGTGTCGGTGGAAGATGCCGACGAAGGCACCGACCAGGAAAAGCCGCTGTTCGGCGAACCTGGCATGGAACCGACCGAAGCGGCGTGGGAACACAGCCGCGTGGTGGCCCTGACCGACGTCGATGCCGACCAGGCCGCCATCGTGGCCGAAGCGGCTGCGGCGATTGGCATTGAAACCACGCCGGCGTTCACTACGCGCGCCGTGGCCGACGAAGACTGGGTGCGTTTGACCCAGTCGCAGTTCGCGCCTATTCATATTGGCAAGAACATCTGGGTCGTTCCGAGCTGGCACGAAGCGCCGGATCCGGACGCCCTGATTCTCGAACTCGACCCGGGCCTGGCCTTTGGCACCGGCAGCCACCCGACCACGCGGCTGTGCATGGAATGGCTGGAGGCGCATCCCGCCCCCGGCAAGACCGTGCTCGACTACGGTTGCGGCTCCGGCATCCTGGCCATGGTAGCCAAGAAAATGGGTGCGGGCGACGTGGCCGGTGTCGATATCGATCCGCAAGCGATCGAATCGGCGCGCGACAATGCCGCGCGTAACCAGTGCGAGATCGATTACTACCTGCCGGACAGCTTCGCCATCTCGGCCAAGCCGCATCACGCCACCGGCAAGTTCGACACGGTCGTGGCCAACATCCTGTCGAGCCCATTGAAACTGATGGCGCCGATGCTGGCCGGCCGGGTCGCCGCGGGCGGTTCGCTGGTGTTGTCGGGCGTGCTCGCGCGCCAGGCGGAAGAAGTGGCCGAAGCGTATGCGCCGTTCATCACGCTCGGCGTGTGGGCGGAGCAAGATGGCTGGGTAGCACTGCACGGCCAGCTTGGCAGCAACGTTCCACCTACCCCTCGCGGTCAATAAAGGCATGGCGCTCGCCACTCGATGCCCCCATTGCAGCACGACTTTCCGGGTCGCTTCCGACCAGCTGAAGTTACGTGGGGGCATAGTGCGCTGCGGCGCCTGCAATGAAATTTTTGATGGCAACGCGGCACTGATCGAACTCGACGCGCTGCCGCCAGCCACACCCTCCCCTGTTGTCGAACCGCCTTCCGCCCCGGCGGCGAGTGCGTTCGCCGATCCCGGCAATGCCGTGTCCACGCTGCACATGGAGACTGCTTTCGTTCCGGTGTGGCTCAGGCAGCAACCGGCGCCGGCTCCCGAGCCTGAACCGGTTCCTGAGCCTGAACCCGAACTGGTGCATGTGCCGGAACCCGAGCCTGTCGCGGAACCAGAACCGGAGCCAGAACCGGAACCAGCGCCACGAACCAAGCCCTTCATCCCGCTCTCGATTGCGACCTTTGTCGAGCCCGAGGATATGTATGACGAGCCCTACGCGGCGCCGTACGTCGAACCCGAACCGCCGCCGGCAGTCTGGCGCGGCAAGTCCAAGACACCCTGGCCGACGATCGATATCGACGGCCACGATCAAGCGCCGCCCGCGTCTGGCCCTGCGCCATTTCCGGTCGACATGCCAATCGATGAAGAAATTGTTGCGATTGCGCCGCCGGAAGACCTGTCCGAGCCGGAATTTGGAGAGCTGAGCTTCGACGAACCGGTGCTCGACCTGACCTACCCGTCCGCCCCGGTACGCGATCCGAACGCGCGCATCGAGCCGGTGTTCTTCGCGCCGGAGCCCAAGGCACCGGTATTTGTCGAGCCGGTATTTGTCGAGCCAGTATTTGTCGAGCCAGTGCGCGTCGAGCCGGCCTTTGCCGAGCCGGCCCGGTTTGAACTGCCGGCCAAACCCGCGTTCGACGAGCCGATCCATGCCGTGGTCGCCGAGCCTGCGAAGGTCCTGCTGCCGCTGGTCGCGCCTGCGTTCGATGAACCGGTGCATACCGAACCGGAACTTGCCGAACCTGCCCAATTCCTGCCGCCGCTGGTCGAGCCTGCGTTCGATGAGCCGGTGCATGCCGAACCAGAACTGGCCGAAGCTGCCCAGTTCCTGCCACCGCTGGCCGAGGCTGCGTTCGACGAGCCAGTCCATGCCGAACCGGAACTGGCCGAGCCTGCCGGATTCCTGCCGCCGCTGGTCGAGCCTGCGGTCGATGAGCCGCTTCATGTCGAACCGGAGCTGGCCGAGCCTGCCCAATTCCTGCCGCCGCCGGTCGAGCCTGCGTTCGATGAGCCGGTCCATGTCGAACCGGAACTGGCCGAGCCAGCCCAGTTCCAGCCACCGCTGGTCGAGCCCTCGTTCAACGAGCCGCTCCATGTCGAACCGGAACTCGCCGAGCCTGCCGGGTTCCTGCCGCCACGGGTCGAGCCTGCGTTCAACGAACCGGTCCATATCGAACCGCAACTTGACGAGCCGGCCTACGACGAACCAGTCCGCGTCGAGCCACGTGCCGCCAGGCCGGCCAGGTTCCAGCCTGTGGTCGAGCATGCATATGACGAGCCGGGGCACACCGTGCTGGTGCTTTCCTACGCTGAAGAAACCACGCCGCACGACGACGAGGCGCGCAGCGACGCATTGCTGAACCCCAACACTGAACCACTCGTGCGCGACCTGGAGCATGCCCCGTTGCCGCTGCTGCGCCAGTCGTCGGGCGACAATCCCGCGCCGAAGCCGTCGAAAAAGGCGGCAAGGAAGCCGGCCGCGCCACCACCGCCGCCACCAGCAGAAGTTGTTCCCGAGCCGGAGCACGACGAGCCCGATTTCCTGCGCCGCAGCCGCGAACTGGAAGAAAAACAAGGCTCGCGCCGGATCGCGATGCTGCTCGGTTCGGTCTTGCTGGCGATCCTGCTGGTGGGCCAGGGCGTTACCACCTTCCGCAACATCCTGGTGGCCAAGTTCCCTGCGATCAAACCCGTGCTGGTCTCGGCCTGCGCCACGCTCGGCTGCAAACTCGAACTGCCGGCCCAGATCGACAGCCTGAGCATCGAAACGGGCGAGCTGCAATCGCTCGGCGCCAACGCCTTCACGCTGTCGACCCTGCTGCGCAACCAGAGCGACCTGACCCAGGCCTGGCCCAACATCGAACTGGCGCTGACCGATGGCAACGACAAGACCCTGCTGCGGCGCGTGGTCGTGCCCGCCGAATACCTGCCCAAGGGCACGGTGACGGCCAAAGGCTTCGCGGCGCGCTCCGAACAAGCCGTCAAACTGACTTTTGAAGTAAAACAGATCAAGGCATCCGGCTACCGTATCGCTATCTTCTATCCATAAGGCACATCATGACCAAGACCACGCTGATCTGCGGATCGCTCGCATTCGACAAGATCATGCAATACAACGGCCGTTTCGGCGAAACGCTGCTGGCCGACCAACTGCACAAGGTCAACGTCTCCTTCCTGGTACCGACCTTGCGCACCGAATACGGCGGCTGCTCGGCCAACATCGCCTACAACCTCAAAATGCTGGGCGGCGAGCCGCTGATCATGGCCGCGATCGGCCAGGATGGCGGCGAATACCTGGAACGCTTCGACAAGCTGGGCATCGAGACGCGCGCGATCCGCAAGATCACCCACTCGTACACCGCGCAATGCTTCGTCACGGCCGACCTCGACAACAACCAGATCAATGCCTTCCACCCGGGCGCGATGGAATTCGCGCATGAAAACAATGTCGGCGACCAGGGCGCGCTACGCGTGGCCATCATCGCGCCGGACGGGCGTGGCGGCATGCTCAAGCACGCGCGCGACTGCGCGGCGCTGAACGTGCCGTTCATGTTCGACCCGGGCCAGCAATTGCCGATGTTCAGCGGCGACGAATTGATCGAATTCATCAACCAGGCGACCTATGTGGCCGCCAACGACTACGAATTCGAGATGCTGATGGACCGTACCGGCCTGACCCTGGCCGACATTGCCGGCCGCCTGGAAGCGCTGATCGTCACGCGCGGCGAGAAGGGTTCCGAGATTTACACCGGCGGCAAGCGCCACGAGATTCCCTGTGTGCAAGCGGCGGCGGTGGTCGACCCGACCGGCTGCGGCGACGCTTACCGCGCCGGGCTGCTGTTCGGCATCACGAACGACCTCGACTGGCCAACCACCGGCCGCCTTGCGAGCCTGATGGGCGCGATCAAGATCGCGCACCAGGGTGGGCAAAACCACGTCGTCACGGCCGCCCAGATCGCCGACAAGTTCGAAGCCGAGTTCGGCTACCGCTTCTAAGTCGCAACACCGGCGCAACACCGGGGTCTGACCTCTGATTAGTAATCTTTCTAATCAGAGGTCAGACCCCGGTTGGGAAACCAGTGGCCCTACTTCAACAGTATTCGCGCGACCTGCTCCGGCGTCAGGGTCGCCGACACCACTTCGACCAGCTTGCGCTTGTTGGTCAGCCCGTGCGTGATCGTGAGCGCACTTTTCGGTACGCCCAGTTCTCCCGATAAATATTTGATCAAGGCCTCGTTGGCCTTGCCTTCGATCGGCTGCGCTTGCAGCTTGAGCTTGAGCGCGTCGTCGAGCACGCCGATCACCTCGGTCTTCTTCGCATTCGGGGTGATCTGCACCGCCAGCCGCAATGCGCCCGGCAGCGCCGAACACCAGGCCCGGCTCATCGCAGGCCGAACAGCATCTGCACCAGGATGTGCACGATCTTGAGCAGGATCATCGCCACCATCACCGACAGATCGATTCCGCCAATCGGCGGCACCACTTTGCGCAGCGGACGCAGCAAGGGGGCGTTGAGGGCCTGCACGAAGGGCGCCATCGGCGCCTGCGGGTTGACCCAGCTCAGGATGACTTCGATGAACAGCAAGCCGATGAAGCCGTACAGGATCCAGGTCAGGAAGTTGTACAGGGCCAGGATGGCCACCATCTCGAACGAGGCGCCAAAGAACAGGATCACGGACGTCGCCAGCGCCACCACCAGAAAGGCGCCGACCAGGCTGGCCCAGTCGTAGCCACCCACGCCGGGAATGATGCGCCGCATCGGCAGCACCATCCAGTCCGACAGGGCATAGATAAATTGCCCGATCTGCGACGGCGGGCGCACGCGAATCGCCTGCATCCAAAACCGCAGCAACAGGACTCCACCGAGGATGGAGGAGATGGTGTCGACAATCAACTGAACAATACTGTGCACATGCTCTCCTTAAAAAAAAACCGCTGTGTGAATCAAGTCACACAGCGGCATTTTGCCTGATCCAGGCCCAACTGCCTGTTACGGACGGCTGCTGGTCGGGAAAGGCCATGCTGCTGCTGGAGCCAACACAGTTTTCGCCGCTGGCGCTGGCGCCGGTACTGCCGCTACTGCTGGCGCAGGAGTTGCCAGCTTCGATGCCACGTCGGCTTTCGGCGCAGCTGCCTTCTTCGGCGGTCCCGCCTTCTTTACAACCGGCTTGGCTGCCGCAGCGACAGGAGCTGCCGCTGGCGCCGCTGCTGGCTTGGCTGCTGGCTTCGCCGCAGCCTTAACCGGCTTTTTTGCTGCTGGCTTAGCCGCCACCTTTTTTGCTGCTGGCTTTGCTGCTGCTTTCGCTGCTGGCTTTGCTGCTGCTTTAGTTACTGCTGGTTTTTTGGCGGTCGACGTCGCTGCTGCTTTTTTGGCGGCTGGCTTGGCTGCGGCTTTGCTGGCTGCTGGCTTCGCTGCTGCTTTTTTGGCGACAGGCTTGGCGGCCGGTTTGGCTGCGGCTTTTTTCGCTACCGGCTTGGCTGCTGGCTTCGCTGCCGACTTGGCTGCTGGCTTGGCCGACGACTTCGCTGCGGCTTTTTTCGCTGCTGGCTTCGCTGCTGCCTTCTTCGCTACCGGCTTGGCCGCGGCTTTTGCCTTGGCTGCTGGTTTGGCTGCTGGCTTGGCTGCCGCTTTTTTGGCGACTGGCTTGGCTGCTGCTTTTTTAGCGACTGGCTTGGCGGCCGGCTTGGCTGCTGCTTTTTTCGCTACCGGCTTGGCTGCCGACTTCGCTGCCGACTTGGCTGCTGGCTTGGCGGCGGTTTTCGCTGCGGCTTTTTTCGCTACTGGCTTCGCTGCTGGCTTGGCTGCGGCTTTTTTCGCTGCTGGCTTGGCTGCGGTTTTCGCTGCGGCCTTTTTCGCTGCCGGCTTGGCTGCAGGTTTGGCTGCGGCTTTCGTGGCTGGCTTGGCTGCGGCTGCTTTCGCGGCGACTTTCTTCACTGGTTTCTCGGCAGCGGCTTTCGCGACTGGTTTCTTTACTGCGGGTTTCTTAGCGGCTGTTGCCATTTGGGTTCTCCTTCATCTGCGATGGGAAAAAATCACGCTACAAGATTTAAAACCCGTCCGACCCGTAACTGGAGGTCAGGCGAATTATTCATCGGCACAAACGTGATCGTGTTTATGCTAATGAATTCGGCACCAGCTGAACTGCTGCAACTCCTCAAGTTTGCAGCGCTTCAGCTATAGTCGTTTCTGAAAACAGAGACGACGGATACGGTGTTCATGGTTCGCTGTCCACATCCAAAAGCCCACAACCGTAAAAGAAAAAGCCGCCATGCCTGAACCGGATCAGGCAGTGCGGCTTTGTCTTTTGCAGAAGTTTAAGCACATATCTGTTGAATCAGCGTCCCATTTTGATCGATGATTTTGTCGTCGCGCGCGGCTTGCATCTTCGCGTTCACGTTTTGACAAATTCAATCACGTAAAGTACACGAAAACCTTGTCAGTGCGCAACTGGCACACTGCATTTGTTTGACTTTTTTTTTCGCGTGGCGCGCGCATCGGCACGCGATCGTTGTGCGCGGCGGCGCGCCAATGCGCGCCGCGCGCCGCCGCGCGTGCTGTCGATGCGGCCCGGGCACTGCGGGCGCGCGCCCACGAGCAACGCAGACATGCCGTACCTAAAGGCGCTATGCGGCGCCGCCAAGCGCGCGCCGGCAGCGCCGGCGGCAGGCGGCGCGCGCTGCGCGCTGCGCGCAGCGACAGGCGCGGCGTCGAATGCGGCAGATGCGCGCGACGCGCGCATCGCGCGCTGTTCGTTGCTGCTGCGAGACGTATTGGCGCAAGCGCGCACGTGAATGGCGCTGCGCGCTCGCGCGCTCGCTTGAAGTAAACAGTTTGGCGCGCCGCCTTGGCGCGTGCGCTCTTGTGCCAGGTCCGGCGCCGGCATAGCATCGCTTCAGGCGCCGCGCGGCGACCACAACAAAACAAGAGACGATCGATAAACAGACTAGTCAAGTGGCTCACCATCCTCGGCATGGCATCGCTGATGGCGGCGGCGGGAGCTGCCGAACGCGGCACCAGCGAGGAAGCGGTGGCCCTGATGAAAAAGGCGATCACCTACTACAAGACGAACGGCATGGAAAAGACCGCCGCCGAGATCAACGGCAAGACCGGCCTGTTTGAAAGCAAGGACCTCTACCTGTTCATCGCGCCCGTCGCGCCAGGGCCGGTGATGGCGCACGGCGCCAATACCAAACTCGTTGGCAAGGAACTGGGCGACCTGCGCGACGTCGACGGCGTGTATTTCACGCGCCGCTTCCGCGAGGTGGCCGCCAAGGAGGGCAAGGGCTGGGTCGAGTACAAATGGCCCAACGCCAAAAGCGGCGCGCTGGAAGCGAAGAGTACCTACGTCGAGCGGGTCGACGATGTGTACTTGGCGTGCGGCGTGTACAAGCCCGGCAAGTCCTGAGACACGGGCGTGCGCGGCTCCCAAAATGAAGAAAGCTCCCACAGGGAGCTTTCAGAAGAACGCACGGCAGGGTGATCCCGCAGCGCAGCGATGCTTATTCCCAGTTCAGCGCGCCGCCGGTCTGGTACTCGGTCACGCGCGTCTCGAAGAAGTTGCGTTCCTTTTTCAGGTCGATCATCTCGCTCATCCATGGGAAGGGATTTTCCTCGTGCGCGAACAGCGCGTCCAGGCCGATCTGCTGGGCGCGGCGGTTGGCGATGAAGCGCAGGTAACCCTTGAACATGGTCGCGTTCAAACCCAGCACGCCGCGCGGCATGGTGTCTTCGGCGTACGCATACTCCAGGTCGACCGCTTGCAGGAACAGCGCCTTGATCTCTTCGCGGAACGCCGGGGTCCACAGCAGCGGGTTTTCCATCTTGATCGTGTTGATCAGGTCGATGCCGAAGTTGCAGTGCATCGATTCGTCGCGCAAGATGTACTGATATTGCTCTGCCGCACCCATCATCTTGTTCTGGCGGCCCAGCGCCAGGATCTGGGTAAAGCCCACATAGAAGAACAAGCCTTCCATCAGGCAGGCGAACACGATCAGCGATTTCAACAGCTTCTGGTCGTTTTCCACGCTGCCGGTGGTGAACGCCGGGTCGGTCAGGGTGTTAATGAACGGAATCAGGAACTCATCCTTGTCGCGGATCGACTTGACTTCGTTGTAGGCGTTGAAAATCTCGCCCTCGTCCAGGCCCAGCGACTCCACGATGTACTGGTAGGCGTGGGTGTGGATCGCTTCCTCGAACGCCTGGCGCAGCAGGTACTGGCGGCACTCGGGCGCCGTGATGTGGCGGTAGGTGCCCAGCACGATGTTGTTGGCGGCCAGCGAATCGGCGGTCACGAAGAAGCCCAGGTTGCGCTTCACCAGACGGCGCTCGTCGTCGGTCAGACCGTTGGGATTTTTCCACAACTCGATGTCGCGCTGCATGTTCACCTCTTGCGGCATCCAGTGGTTGGCGCAACCGGCCAGGTATTTGTCCCACGCCCATTTGTATTTGAACGGGACCAGCTGGTTCACATCGGTCTTGCCGTTGATGATGCGTTTGTCGTCGGCGTGCACGCGCTTGGCGACCGCTACGGCATCGGCGTCCGCTACGGCGGCGGGTTCGGCACCCGCTACGGCGGCGCTTGGCGCCACGGGGCGCGCGGCTGGCGCGCTGGCTGTTTCATCGTCCCAGGACAACATGGTGTATTCCTCTTTCGTCTGTCTTCAATTCGGTCTTGCGCGAAGCGCCGTGGCGCCCCGCCTCTTTGCCAGCGATTACTGGCAGGCTTCGCATTCCTCGAAGCCATCGTCGCCCGGACGCAGGTAGCACGCCGCGCCGTCTTCCTCGGCCGCCGCCGCTGCCGTCGCCGCCGCGCTTGCCGCCGCTGCCGCCGTGTCGGCCGCCGCACCGATTGCGTGGGCCGACATGCCGCCATCGACCGCCACCGCGTTCAGCGCGCCGGTCTTGGAGGTCGACTTCTCCATGTGGGTCGCCGCGATGGTGCGCAGGTAGTAAGTGGTCTTCAAGCCGCGCAGCCAGGCCAGCTTGTAGGTTTCGTCGAGCTTCTTGCCCGAGGCGCCAGCCATGTAGATGTTCAGCGACTGGGCCTGGTCGATCCACTTCTGGCGGCGCGACGCCGCTTCCACCAGCCAGCTCGGCGAGACTTCGAACGCCGTTGCGTAAATGTCACGCAAGTCTTGCGGGATGCGGTCGATCTTGGCCAGCGAACCGTCGAAGTATTTCAGGTCGGCGATCATGACTTCATCCCACAGGTCGCGCGCCTTGAGGTCGCGCACCAGGTAAGAATTGATCTCGGTAAATTCGCCGGACAGGTTCGACTTCACATACAGGTTCTGGAAGGTCGGTTCGATGCAGGCCGACACGCCGATGATGTTCGAAATCGTCGCGGTCGGGGCAATCGCCACGCAGTTCGAGTTGCGCATGCCGAACTGCTTGATGCGCTCGCGCACCACGGTCCAGTCCATGGCCGACGACATGTCCACTTCCAGGTAGCCGCCGCGTTCCTCGGCCAGCAGCTTGATCGAATCCTGCGGCAGGATGCCGCGCTCCCACAGCGAGCCGGCGTACGACTCGTAGCGGCCGCGCTCTTCGGCCAGCTCGGTCGAGGCCAGGTAGGCGTAGTAGCACACCGCTTCCATCGAACGGTCGGCAAATTCCACCGCCTGGTTCGACGAATACGGTACGCGCATCATGTGCAGGCAATCCTGAAAGCCCATGATACCCATTCCCACCGGACGGTGGCGCATGTTCGAGTTACGTGCTTTTTCGACGGCGTAGTAATTGATATCGATGACGTTGTCGAGCATGCGCATCGCGGTGCGCACGGTTTTCTGCAGCTTGACCGGGTCGAGCTTGCCTTCTTTCATGTGCGCCGGCAAGTTCACGGAACCCAGGTTGCAGACCGCGATTTCCGACTCGTTGGTGTTGAGGGTGATCTCGGTGCACAGGTTCGAGCTGTGGACCACGCCCACGTGTTGCTGTGGCGAACGGATGTTGCATGGATCCTTGAAGGTGATCCATGGGTGGCCGGTTTCGAACAGCATCGACAGCATCTTGCGCCACAGGTCGAGCGCGGCGATCTTCTTGAACACGCGGATCTCGCCGGCGGCAGCCTTGGCTTCGTAGCCGGTGTAGGCCGCCTCAAACGCCTTGCCGACCTTGTCGTGCAGGTCCGGCGTTTCCGATGGCGAGAACAGGGTCCAGTCGCCCTTTTCCATCACGCGCTTCATGAACAGGTCGGGAATCCAGTTGGCCGTGTTCATGTCGTGGGTGCGGCGGCGGTCGTCGCCGGTGTTCTTGCGCAGGTCCAGGAATTCTTCCACGTCCATGTGCCAGGTTTCCAGGTAGGCGCATACCGCGCCCTTGCGCTTGCCGCCCTGGTTGACCGCCACGGCGGTGTCGTTGACCACTTTCAGGAACGGCACCACGCCTTGCGACTTGCCGTTGGTTCCCTTGATGTGGGCACCCAGGGCGCGCACCGGCGTCCAGTCGTTGCCCAGGCCGCCGGCGAACTTGGCCAGCAGCGCGTTTTCCTTGATGGCGTCGTAGATGCCTTCCAGGTCGTCCGAGACGGTGGTCAGGTAGCACGACGAGAGCTGCGAGCGCAGGGTGCCGGCATTGAACAGGGTCGGGGTCGAGCTCATGAAATCAAAACTGGACAGCAGGTTGTAGAACTCGACGGCGCGCGCTTCACGGTTTTCTTCGCGCAGCGACAGGCCCATGGCCACCCGCATGTAGAACGCCTGCGGCATTTCGATGCGCACATCGCGCACGTGCAGGAAGTAGCGGTCGTACAGGGTTTGCAGGCCGATATAACCGAACTGCAAGTCACGGTCGGCAACCAGGGCCTTGGCCAGCTTGGCCAGGTCGAAGGTGGCCAGTACCGGGTCCAGCAACTCGTTTTCGATGCCCTTGGCGATGTATTTCGGGAAGTACTCTATATAGTGTGCCGCCGCCTTCGCTTGCGGGACTTCTTCGCAGAACACTTCCTTGCGGATGGTGTGCAGCAGGATGCGGGCCGTCACTTGCGAGTAAGCCGGGTCCTTTTCCATCAGCGCGCGCGCAGCCAGGATGGCGGACTTGTGCAACTCTTCGACCGGCACGCCGTCGTACAGGTTCTTCACCGTTTCGGCCAGGATGGCGTCGGCGTCGACGTGCTTTTCCAGGCCGACGCAGGCGGCGGCGATCAGGTCGCGCACCTGGTTCATGTCGAGCAGGCGGCGCTGGCCGTTCTCAAGTACGTGGATTTGCGGCGCACTCACGTCGGCCGAACCGCCCAGCGCTTCCTTCTGCAGGCGGCGCTCTTCCATGTGCTTGGCGCGGTACAGCACGTAGGCACGCGCCACGTCGTGCTCGCCCGAACGCATCAGCGACAGTTCAACCTGGTCCTGCACGTCTTCGATGTGGAAAGTGCCGCCCGATGGCTGGCGCCGGATCAGGGCCGACACCACGTTCTCGGTCAGTTGCTCGACCAGTTCGCGCACGCGCGCGGAGCCGGCGCTCTGGCCACCGTTGATGGCCAAAAAGGCCTTGGTGACGGCGATCGAGATCTTCGATGGTTCAAACGCGACGACAGCGCCGTTGCGGCGGATGATGCGATAGTCGCCGCGGGCGGCGACGGCGGCGGCGCTGGTGGACGCTGGCTGGCCAGCCGCTCCAGGTGTGATGTGCAATTGGTTGATCGAAGAATCTTGGGATGTTTGCATTGGACCTCCTGGAGCGGCGGGCTTTGGTCTGCCGCCGGTTGTTATCAAGTGGACGGCGTCATTCAACCGTCCCCAACAAATATAAAAACAAAAAAACACCCCGCCAGCCTGGATTGTCGAGGCCGGCGCCGTGAGGCGATGGTGGGTGGATTGCGCTAAAAAACTGGGCTTGCCGTGCTGCGTTATGGATGCTGAGTTATCGGTGGTAGCGCTTCAAAAACCACTATATCTAGTCGATTCATCAAATGTGGGACTAATTGTAGTGCCTCACCCGGGGAGTGGCAATAGAATTAAGTAGCAATATTTTCCTGTGCGTCGCTTGACTTTTTTGACTCAGGCCGCATGAAGGACTGCCCGGTTAGCACATACTAACGGGTGCCATTTTTTGAAGCAGCCGCCAGCGCGCGCGCCTGCCATTTCTGCGTCGCGGGGCAGCATTATAAACCGTGGCGGGAGTGGGCGCTGGAATGGGCCTGGAAGGACGCCGCCCGGCTATCTGGCCGGCCCGCGCAGGCGGGGGCCAAGTTATTTCTGCGCAGACGCGCCGCAGGCCCCAGGTGCTGGCGGCCGCACCCTACCCTTCCGGCTCCTGGATATCGAGCTTTTGCATCTGATAGCGCAGCTGGCGGAAGCTGATCCCCAGCAGCAGGGCCGCCTGGGTGCGGTTGAACTGGGTCTGGGTCAGCGCGCGCAGGATGATCTCGCGCTCGACCTGCTCCAGATAATCGGGCAAGTTGCTGGGCAACTCGGCCGGCCCGCTCACGCTCATCGGCGCAGCCACCTGCGGCGCGCCCGCCTGCAGCGGCGCCGCCACCGCCTCGGCCACCGGCGCCGGCCGTTCGGCCACGCGCGCGCCCTTGAGCGACAGGTCGCCCACTTCGATCACGCCATCGTTGGCGAACGCCAGCGCCCGTTCCAGCACGTTCTCCAGTTCGCGCACATTGCCCGGGAACGAATACGTGCTCAAGGTTTCCAGCACCTGCGGCCCAAGGGCGGCCTGCTGCCCCGCCCCGGCCAGGCGCGCCAGCATGCCATGGACCAGCACGCCCAGGTCGTCGAGCCGCTCGCGCAGCGGCGGCACGCTCAACTCGATCACGTTCAAGCGGTAAAACAGATCCTGGCGGAACTTGCCGGTTTCGACGCACTGCGCCAGGTTCTGGTGGGTGGCGCTGATGATGCGCACGTCGACCGGCTCTTCGCTGGTGGCGCCGATCTTGCGCACGCGCCGTTCCTGGATCGCGCGCAGCAGCTTGACCTGCATCGCCAGCGGCAAATCGGCCACTTCATCGAGCATCAGGGTGCCGCCGTTGGCCGCGTGGAAAAACCCGTCGCGCTCGTCGGCCGCGCCGGTAAACGCACCCTTGCGGTAGCCGAAAAACTCGGCTTCCATCAGCGCTTCGGGAATCGCGCCGCAATTCACGGCAATGAAGGGCTTGCCCGCGCGCGAACTGCGGGCGTGGATTTCGCGCGCCACCAATTCCTTGCCGCTGCCCGACTCGCCCGTGATGGCAATCGGCGCCATCGAGCGCGCCAGCCGTTCGATCTGCTTGCGCAGCGATTGCATCACGGCCGATTCGCCGATCAGGCGCGACGCCGTGCCGGCCGCCGCCGGGCTGCCGCTGTGCGTGGCCGGGGCCGACAGGCGCAGGGCCGACTGCACCATCACGCGCAAATCGTCCAGCACCACCGGCTTGGAGACGTAATCGAAGGCGCCCGCCTTCAAGGCCACCACCGCGTTTTCGGCGCTGCCGTAGGCGGTCACCACCGCGATCGGGGTCGACTTGTTGGACGCGCTCACTTCCTGCACCAGTTCCAGGCCCAGGCCGTCGGGCAGGCGCATGTCGGTGAGAATGAGACCGTAATCGTTCTGCGCCAGGAAGGCGCGCGCCTCGCGCAGCGTTTCGGCGCTGTCCACATCGAGCCCCATCCTGACCAGCGTGATTTCCAGCAGTTCGCGTAAATCCGCCTCGTCATCGACGACCAGTACGCGGGGTGATGTCATGTTGTTGCCTTTCTATTACTAGTAACACCGCGCGCCCCCAGCGGCTGCGCGAATGAAATCACAAAGCGGCCACTGGCCGCGCGCACGCCGAAGCCGCTGGCATCGAAGCGATATTCGTAATCGAGCATCGCCGCGTTGTTCAGGCACAGCTCGCGCGCCAGGTACAGCCCCAGCCCGGTGCCCTTGCTCGAGGTCGTATAGAACGGCTCGAACAGGTGGGCCCGCACCTCGGGCGTGATGCCCGGACCGTCATCCTGCACGTGCAGCTCCATGCCGCCGGCCGAGTCGGTCACCACGTAGACGCGGATACTGCCCACCCCGCCGCTGGCGTAGCGCAGCGCATTGGTCAGCAGGTTGATCAGCACTTCGCGCAGGTGCAGCGCGTCGAAACGCACCGGCACGGCTCCAGTGTTGCCCAACCACACTATATCATCGGCGACACTCTGGGTTTCGTCAAATTCGGTTTTCAGCTCATTCAAAAACGGGCCGAGCAACAAGGGATCGCCATTCGGCTGGACCTTGCGCGACAATTGCAGTATGTCTTCGACCATGCGGTTCACCCGCGCCACATTGTCGCCGACGATCTTGAGCAGGCGCGCCTGGCCCGGCTCGTGCAAGTCTTCCGCCAGCAGGGCGGTGGCGTGGCCGATCGCCGAGAGCGGATTGCGCACCTCGTGCGCGATGCTGGCCGTCAGGCGTCCCATCGATGCCAGTTTCAGTTCCTGGGCCTGGTTTTCGATGGCGGTCACATCCTGCAAGAAAATCACGCAGCGCTCGGACGCCTCGTCGACCGTGTCGACCCGCGCAAAGCGCAGCTTGAGGTGGGCCGCCAGGTCGCGCCGTCCGCTCCAGGCGGCCATGCCGGCCTCGCCCCCGCCGCTGTCGCGGTAGGGCTTGACGGTGACGAAGGCGGCGCGCGCCACGCCGGCGGCGCTGGCCGGCCCGACCTGCTGCTGCCACTCCGAAAACGCGAACGCGACCGGTTCCAGCGCGGGCACCTCGGACAGGGCAAAGCCGCTGTCGCCGTTGGCCAGCCCCAGCATGTGCTGGGCGGCCGGGTTGCCGGCGAAGATGTGGCCGTCGCGGTCGACCACGAGAATGCCATCGTCGACATCGGCGATCACGATCTGGTTGATCGCCTGCTGGATTTTCAGGTCGGCGCCGTGGCGCGTGGCCAGTTCTTCCTGCCGGATCAGCCTGGCGGCGAGGCGGCTGACCACCATCACGATGGCGAAAAAGGCGGCGCCGTACAGCCCGGCCTGGGTGAGCGGCATGCCGGCCGCGCCCAGGAAGACCTGGTACAGGGAATCGATCAGCAGGAACAAGGTGACCAGCGCGGCCGAAAACAGGGCCAGCAGGCGCGGTGCCAGGATTGCGGCCCCGGCCAGCGGAAACAGGTACAGGATCACCAGGCTGCCGCGGCTGGCGGCGGCGGCCATGTACAGCACCGAAATGACGCCGATGTCGACCGCGATCTGCAGCACCACCTGCATCAGGAAATGCTTGCGCACGTACACGCTGGCCAGCACGAAGGCGCCGGCCAGCACCAGGTAGGCGATGCAGGTGTCGGCATACAGATGCGGGCCGGCGCTGGCCACGTCTTTGTGGTCGAAGGCCAGGTAGGCCAGCAGCACCAGCGAGATGACGATGCGGGTGGCGGTCAGCGCCTGCAGCGAGCGCCAGAATGTTTCGCGCGACTCCGCCGACAGCGCGCTCCAGAAGGACATCACTCAGGCGGGCGGCAAACGCGCGTGGTCCGGGCTGCAATACTCGCGCCCGCCGGCCTTGACCGCTTCCGACTCGGGGAAGTACACATGGCAGTGGGCGCAGGCGATCATGGTTTCCGCTTCGCGCGCGGCCGGCCGTGGAGCGCTGCCCTGCCCGGGCGGCGGCGCCATGCCGCGCAGCTTGCTGCGGATGGCGGCGATAATCAGGATCAGCAGGGCGATCCAGAACAGAATGCGTGTCATGCCAGCCCCCGGTGCAAAACGACTTCAAGAACGAAACGGCTGCCGACATAGGCCAGCACCAGGGTGGCGAAACCGGCCAGGGTGAAGCGCAGCGCGGTCTTGCCGCGCCAGCCGCGCCAGCGCCGTCCGGCCAGCAGCGCGGCGAACAGCAGCCACGACAGCAAGGTGAAGACACTCTTGTGATCCCACTTGAGCACGGTGCCGAACACTTGCTCCGAAAACACAATCCCCGAGAGCACGGTCAGGCTGAGCAGCACGAAGCCGATCCAGATCAGGCGGAACAGCAGTTTTTCCATGGTCAGCAGGGCCGGCAGCTGGTCGAGCGCGGTGGCCAGCCAGCCGGCTTGCGGGTTGCGCGCGTGCAGGCGCGTTTCCTGGAGCGCCATCAAGACCGCGTGGAAGGCGGCGATGGTCAGGGTGCTGTAGGCCAGGATGGCGACCGAAATATGCCAGCCGAAGGCCGGGGCGCGTCCTTCGAGCTGCAGCACGCTGCCCGGAAACACGGCCGGCAGCAGCGCGGCGGCGGCGGCGCAGGGCATCACCAGGCGGCGCAGGCCATCGAGCGCGAAATTGCGGTTTTCGATCCAGTAGGCGGCCACCGAGATCCACAGGGCGGCGGAAATCATCAGCGCGAAGCCGATCCGCACGCTGCCGGGCGCCATCATGTCGAACCAGAGGGCGGCGCCGTGCAGCAGCCAGGCCCCGGCCGTGACCCCGGAAATGAGGGCGCCCCGGGGCGTGGGAAGAAGGGCGCACAGCGCGTACAGCAGCGCCGCTGCGATAAGTAAGTAAGTCTGCATGGCGCAAGTTTACACTATCGGCGCGCGCTGGCGGGGACGGCGTGACGGCGCCGCCGCCAGCGCCGCCTAATCGACCGCCGCCATGCGCAACTCGTCGTTGTGGTGGCGCTGCTGCTCTTCCATGACCAGCTGCCCCAGCTCGCGCTTGAGCGCATTGAAATCGGGCGCGGCCGGGTCGCGCAGGCGCGCCAGATCGACCATCACGTCGCGCTTGACCGTGCCCGGACGGTAAGTCATCACCACGATGCGGTCGGCCAGGTAGATCGCTTCCTCGATGCTGTGGGTGACGAAAATGATGGTCTTGCCGGTGGCGGCCCAGATGCGCAGCAGTTCGTCCTGCAGGTTGCGCCGGGTCAGCGCGTCGAGCGCGCCGAACGGCTCGTCCATCAGCATGATCGGCGAATCGAGCGCCAGCACGCGCGCAATCGCCACCCGCTGGCGCATGCCGCCCGACAAATCCTTGGGAAAGCGCTGGCGGAAGTCGCCCAGCGACAGCATCTCCAGCAGGCGCGCCACGGTGGCCGCGATGGTGGCCTTGTCCAGGCCCTTGATTTCCAGGCCGAAGGCGACGTTCTGCTCGACTGTCATCCAGGGAAACAGGGCGTACTCCTGGAACACCATGCCGCGCTCCGGCCCCGGCCCCGTCACCGCGTGCGCGCCGGTGCGGATGGTGCCGCGCGTGGGCAGCGCGAACCCGGCGATGGCGTTGAGCAGGGTCGACTTGCCGCAGCCCGACGGTCCCAGCAGGCAGGTGAATTGCCCGGCCGGGATCTCCAGGTTGATCTCCTTGAGCGCGACCAGCTCGCCCGCGGCGCTGTTGAAGACCTTGTCGACGCCCTCGATATGGATCGGTGATGCACTCATCTCAGTTCTCCAGGCCGCGGTGCCAGCGCAGCAGGTAATTGTTCAGGCGGTTCATGCCGATGTCGATCGCCAGCCCCAGCATGCCGATGGTGGCCATGCCGGCCATGATCTTGTCGGACCAAAAATACTCGCGCGCTTCCAGGATGCGGAAACCCAGGCCATTGTTTACTGCGATCATTTCCGAGACGATCACCACGATGAAGGCGGTGCCGATCCCGATCCGCACGCCGGACAGGATGTAGGGCACGGCGGCCGGCAAGATCACGCGCACGAACATGGTGCGCTCGCTGGCACCCAGGTTGCGCGCCGCGCGCAGGTAAATGGCGTCGACCTGGCGCACCCCGGCGATGGTATTGATCAGCACCGGAAAGAACGCCCCCAGCGCGATCAGGAACACGGCCGGCGGATTGCCCAGCCCGAACCACAGGATCGCCAGCGGAATATAGGCGATCGGCGGAATCGGGCGCAGCAGCTGTACCAGGGGATTGAGCCAGGCATACACGCGCGCGTTCGCCCCCATGGCCAGCCCGAGCGGCAGCGCCAGCGCGGCCCCGATGCCGAAGCCGAGCAGCACCCGGACCATGCTGGTGAGCGAATCGACCATCAGTTCGCCCGACACGGCCCAGGCCAGCCAGCTGCCATCCACGTGCGGCTGCAGCGGCAACAGGTACTCGATCCACTTGCGCAGCACCGCCAGCGGCGACGGCAACACCTGGGGATTGACCAGGCCCTGCACCGCCGCCAGCTGCCACAAGGCGATCACCACGGCCGGCACCACCAGGCCGATTCCCACTTCACGCAACTGTCTGCTATTCATGCCACCTCCGGAAAACGTTGTTACAGCACGCTTGGATTGTCGAACCGGGCCCGCTCACTTGCCCCCCAGGCTTTTTTTTGCCGCGTCCAGCAGGTCGGTCCTGACCCAGTCCCTGGCCAGCGGCGGGCGCACCATGCGCCCCACGCCGGTCTTGACCATGGTGTCGGTGGTGATCTGGATATGCTCGGCCGTCACATCCAGCGAATACGGCGAATTGGCGATCGCATCCTTGAAGTCGGCGCCGCTGATCTGGCCCTTGTAGATCACGTCGCGCACGTACTTCTCGGCGATGGCCGGCTGGGTGATGAAGGTGCGGGTCGCTTCGACGAAGCAGCGCATGAATTTGTCGGCCAGCGCCCGCTTGCCGCTGTAGAAAGCCTCGGTCATCACCATGGTGCGCACCGGCTCGCCGATCGGGGTGTCGTAGGGTTTCAGCACTTCCCTGCCGAAACCCCGGTTGATGGCTTGCGAGGATTGCGGCTCGGATTGCATCATGGCATCGATATTGGCCGCCATCAGCGCCTGGTTCAGGTCGGCGAACGGCAGGTAAATCACATGCACGTCCTTGCCGGGCGCGCTGTCGGCGCTCATGCCGTGCTTTTGCAATTGGGCCATCAGCAGCACTTCCTGGATGCCGCCGCGCGTGACCCCGACCTTGCGGCCTTTCAATTCTCGGATGCCCCTGATGCCCAGGCCGGGCCGCGCCACCAGGCGCGCGCCGCCCCTGGCAAAACCGGCGACGATGATGATCGGCGCGCCGCTGGCGCGGCCCGAAATGGCCGCCTCGGACGCCGTCGTGCCCACGTCCAGCTCGCCGGCGATGATCGCTTGCATCACATCGAGGCCCTTGGCGAAGATCTTTTCGTCGACCTTGATGCCGCACTTGGGCGCGATTTCCTTGATGTACGAAACGGCGCCGAAATGCGCGAACTTGAGGTTGCCAAGCCGGATCACTTCCTCGGCGTGGCTGTGGCTGGCGGCAAACAGCGCCGCCAGTACGATCGTGTTGCAGATGAGCTTCCCTGGCATGCCTGTCTCCGTTGAATGGTGCAGAGTCGATGAAGTAGCGCGCGTGTCGTCATGCATGCAAACGAGCCGCCACCGGCCCCGGTATCCGGCGCGGTATCCGGCGCGGTTTCCGACGCGGTATCCGGCGCGGTTTCCGACGCGGTATCCGACGCGGTATCCGACGCCGTTGCCACACGTTTGCATGCTTACCTCAGGGAAAGATAGCCCGGAGAGAAAGCAATGTCCAACGACTGGCGCAAGCTTTGCGCTGATAAGATGCTCCTCCCTCCGTGAAAGAAATCAATGAAACCCATTTTGCATAAGCGCATAGGCGCACCGTTGTTTTTCATGATGTTCGGCCTGGCTGCCATGAGCACGGCGCAAGCCGGCGAGCGCCGCTGCACGTTTTACGAAGACCCGTCGGCCGACGGCAACGTGTTCGAGCCGCCGCGCTGGCCGGGCAGCCTGACGCCGGGCATGTATGCCCAGCCCGGCATCGTGCGCGCCGGGCGCGACGATTTTTACCAGTTCATCGCCTGGCGCGCGCTGGCCGGCATGCCGCTCGACGCCGCCGCCCAGGAGCGCCTGCGCCCCTTCGACCCGTGCTGGCTGACCGAAACGAGCGAGCACCACGGCCACAATCCGCACAACGACGCCGCCCTCAAGCACGCGCTGGAAGGGTGGCAAACGGAACGCCTGCGCGGCGGCGGCCCCAAGCAGGCCGCGCTCGCCATCGCCGGCAAGGACAGTTCGGTGCTGAACTGTCCGGCGGACGCATTTCGCAACGCCACCCGCACCCTCGGCATCCGCCTCACCAACTACGGCGCCGACGCCACGCTGCGCGACTGGGTCGTGGGCCAGGACGCCGTGTTCGCCAACTGCGCCGCGCCCGGCGCGATGCCGGCCGATGCCCCGGCCGGCGCGCCCGACTGGCTGCGCATGGACCGCGCCTACCAGCAGGCGGCCGCCCACTTTTACCGCGGCGCCTACCCCGAGGCGGCCGCGCGCTTCGACGCCATCGCCCAGGACGCGGCATCGCCCTGGCGCACCATCGCGCCCTACCTGGCCGCGCGCGCCGACGTGCGCGCCGCCACCGCCACCGCCGCCGGCGACGGCAAGGCCGATGCGGCGCTGATGGCAAGCGCCTTGAAGCGCCTGGAGCCGCTGGCCGACGCCAGCACCGACACGCCGCTGCGCACCGATGCGCGCCGCCTGCGCCAATTGATCTTGCTGCGCACCGCGCCGGCGCAGGTACTGGCCCGGCTCGACACCGAACTGGGCAGCGCCGCCCCATCCGCCAATATCGGACAGGATGTACGCGATTACAGCTATGCCTGGCGCACCACGGCGCCCGCCGAACGCGGCCAACTGGGCTATGGCGCCTGGCTGGCGGCCATGCGCAGCGCGCGCGCCGCCAACGCCTCGCCGGCCGAGGCGCTGCGCCAGTGGGAAGCGACCCAGCAATTGCCCTGGCTGGTGGCGGCGCTCACGCGCGCCACGCCGCAGGCGCCGCCGCCCGAAGCGCTGCTGACGGCCGCGCAAGCGCTGGCGCCCGCCTCGCCGGCCTACCTGACGGCGCGCTACCACCTGGCGCGCCTGGCCGCCAGCGACGCCGAGGCGGTCGCCATCGTCGACGCGGCGCTGGCCCTGCGGCCGGCGCTTGGCGCGGATGACGCCAACGCCTTCAAGCGCATCGGCCTGGCGCGCGCGCGCAACCTGGACGACGTCGGCCGCTTCATCGTGCGCAGCGGCGTGCTGCCGGTGCGGGGCGAAGCGCCGGCCGCCGCCATGGACGTGGCCGCCTTCCTCAACAGCGGCCTGCCGCTGGACATGCTGGCCACCCTGGCGCAGCAAAAAAACCTGCCGCCCAAGCTGCGCGCCGAACTGGAAACGGTGGCCTGGACGCGCGCCCTGCCGCTCGCCCGGCCCGATGTGGCCACCCGCCTGGCGCCCGCCATCAAGGCGCGCTTTGCCGGTTCGGCCCCGCTGGTCGACCAGATGCTGGCCGAAACCAATCCGGCGCTGCGGCGCGGCATCAGCGCCATGCTGCTGGCGCGTTATCCGGGCATGGTTGCCAACGTCAGCCCGTTCATCGGTTACGAGGCCGATCCCACCAAGTTCGCCCATCCGGTTATGCGTGCCAGCAACAACCTCGAACGGTCGCGCGCGAACTGGTGGCAGGTCTTCGCCGGCGGCAAGCCGACTTACGGCAAGAGCGTGCCGGCGCCCGCCGTGCCGACCTTCCTGGCGGCCGACGCGGCGGCCACCCTGCGCGCCGAACGCGCCACCCTGGCGGCCTTGCCGAGCGGCACCGACTACCTGGCCGGGCTGGTCATGGAGCACGCCACGCGCGAGCCGCGCGACGCGCGCCTGCCGCAGGCTCTGTCGATGCTGATCCGCGCCCACGGGGGCGACGCCAGGGGCCAATACACGGCTCCCATGTTCAAGCACTTGCACAAATACTTCACGCGCAACGAATGGGCCAAACGCACGCCGACCCACCGCTGAAGTCTCCCATCCTGATGAACCGGCGAGGCGTGCTGGCCGCAGCCAGCGCCACCATGCCTTGCTGATACACAACGTTACATCTTAATAAATATTTTCAGAATACACTCAATAAAAACTAACCAGGAGTCAACAATGAATTCACGCTCGTTTCAGCTGCGCCGCATGACCCTCCAGATGGGCGCCGCGGCGTTCCTGACCGCCTGCGGCGGCGGCGATGGACCAACGCCGACGCCAACGCCGACGCCAACCCCGACGCCGACGCCAACACCAACGCCCACGCCCACGCCCACGCCAACGCCAACGCCAACCCCGACACCACCCCAGACCTACCCCGGCCCAGTGCTGCCGGCAGGACTGACCCTGATCGCTGGCGACACCGGCAGCATGGTCACGGCGGACGGCACCGGCGTCGACGCCCGCTTCGGCTACATCCGCGACGCGCTGATCGACAGCAAGGGCACGGTGTACATCAGCGAGACCAGGATGGACAACCGTGGCATCTTCGTGGGGACCGGCCCGACGATCCGTGCGTTCGGACGGGACGGCGTGGTTCGTACCGTATTGTCCGCCCCGGTACCCGCCGATGAAAATCACGCGTCCCTCGATCCCACGGGCGCCGACCTGTCCTTTGACCGCGACGAGCAGATACTGGCAAGAGTCGGGCGCACGACTTACCTGATCCGGAAAGACGGCAGCACGACCCAGGTGCCGATCGACCTCAACCCTACCTATCCCGACCAGTCCTTCATCGTCGGCAACGCGGCCGGCGTGCGTTACAGCATCAACTATAGCCGCGAGGGAGGGGGTACCTCGATCGCGCGCATCGGCGCCGACGGCAGCCTGACTGCGTTGGCGGGGAGCACCGTGCGCTCTTCGGAGCCGCGCGACGGCCAGGGCGCCGCGGCCCGCTTCGCCGCCCTCCGCGACGATGGCGTGGTGGTCGACCCGGCCGGCAATCTGTATCTGATCGACGCGGGGACGATACGCCGGGTCACGCCGGGCGGCCTGGTGACCACTTTGGCCGGCGTCGCCAATTCCACATTGCCGGCCCAGGATGGCAGCGGCAGTGGCGCGTACTTCAACGAACCGCGATCGATCGTCATGCATGACGGCCAGCTGCTGGTGCTCGACAAGACAGGGCTGCGCCACGTCACCACCGGCGGCGTGGTCACAAGCGTCGGCCCCAAGCTGACGGACACGCCGCGCATGCTCTTCGCGACGGACACGCAGCGCCTGCTCTCCGACGGCCAGGGAAACGTGTACGCCATCCACCGAAGTCATGTTTCCCTGATTGTGCCCGATGGCGGCGCGTCGCTGTTTGCCGGCAAGCCCGACCTGTCCAGGTTGCCGGTGGACGGCATCGGCGCCGCCGCCCGCCTGGTGCGCCCGAAGTTCATGACGGCCGACAGCGCGGGCAACCTGTTCTTCGTCGAACAGCAACACATCGGCTACCGCTACGCCGGCTATGAGGAGGCCGGGGTGTACCTGCGCAAGGTGGCGCCGGACGGCACCACGACCAGCACCGTGACGTACGGAGGTTATCCGAGCGGCATCGCGGCGGACAGGGCGGGGAATGTGTATGTCTCGACCTTGCGTTACCTTCCACCAACCCATGCAGCGGGCCCGGAGCGTGGCGCCGTCATTCACAAGGTGGGCAGCGACGGCGTCTGGAGCGTGTTCGCCGGCGTCGATACCGAAAAAGGCGGGCAGGATGGCATCGGCGCCGCCGCCCGCTTCAACGCGCCGTCGATTCTGGGCTTCGACCATGCGGGCGATCTGTATGTACAGGACGAGGGCAATGGCTACCGCCGCATCAGCCCGGCCGGCGCCGTGACCACGGTTGCCGCCGTGCCGCCGGAAGTGGGCCACATCACTGACGACGCCGGCAACCGCTACGTCGCCGACAGCGAGCAGAGCACGATATCGCGGATCAGCGCGGCCGGCGTCTCCAGCATCGTAGCGGGCATCCCCGGCCGCGCCGCCACGGTGCTCGGCCCCCTGCCCGGCAGCGTCGAACATCCGCGCGGACTGGTGCGGATCGGCATCAACAGCTACGCCTTCATCTCTGGCAGCGCCATCGTCAGGCTGGCGCTGCCGTAAACGGCGTACCGGCACCCGTTTACCTGGCCGGCCTGGTCATGGAACAATACCGCGCGCGCGCCGCGCGGTGCGCGCCTGCGCTGCCATCCTGATGAACGAACGAGGCATCGTGGCCGCGGCAAGCGCCCACGATGCATTCCCGATACACAACATTACATATTAATAAACATTTTCAGAATACACTTGTTAAAACCAACCAGGAGTTAACAATGAATTCACGCTCGTTTCAGCTGCGCCGCATGACCCTCCAGATGGGCGCCGCGGCGTTCCTGAGCGCCTGCGGCGGCGGCGATGGACCGACTCCAACACCGACGCCGACACCGACGCCAACGCCCACGCCAACCTACCCCGGCCCGGCACTGCCGGCAGGCCTGACCCTGATCGCCGGCGACACCGGCAGCATGGTGCGCGCCGACGGGATCAGGCAAGACGCCCGCTTCGAGGCCATCGCCGACGCCGAGATCGACAGCAAGGGCACCCTGTACATCAGCGATCAAAAGCGCGACAACACCGGTGGCTACTATTTTTTCGGCTATGCGATCCGCAGCGTGGGACGCGATGGCACGGTGCGCACCGTGTACACCCACTCGTTCGACAACAATCCCGGCGCCACGCTCATCCCTGGCGACCCCAGGGTGTCGATCGACGCCCGCGACCAGGTGTTTTTCACCAACCTGAGCCAGACCTATTTGCTGGGCCAGGATGGCATGGCGACGCCGCTGCCCTTCGGCCAGGGCGGCGAGCGCGTGGTCACCAGCGCCGCCGGCATCAGTTACCGCATCACCTACAGCACCATCTCGCGCATCGAGGCCGACGGCAGCGTCACCTTGCTGGCCGGCGCCGACATCACCATACCCCTGGCCAGCGGCGATCCCGCCTTCCCCGGTCCGGTGGACGGCCCGGGCCGCACTGCCCGCTTCAAGTTCATCCGCCCCGAGACCGTCGTACTCGACCCGGCCGGCAATCTGTACCTGGCCGACGCGTCGATGATCCGCAAGGTCACGCCGCAAGGCGTGGTCAGCACCCTGGCCGGTGCCGACGATACCGCAGCCGCGCGCGACGGCACCGGCAACGCCGCCCGCTTCTCCGAGCCGACCGGCATGGCGTACAAGGGCGGCCTGCTGCTGGTGATCGACAACGGCGTGCTGCGCCGCGTGAGCCTGGCCGGCGTGGTCACCACCAGCACGACCACGCTGCCGAACGCGCGCGTGCTGCGGGCGGACCGCGACGGCACCGTGTATGTGGTCTTCCCCGACCACATCGCCACCCTGGGCGACGATGGCCAGGTGACCTTGTTTGCCGGCAAACCCAACCTGTCGGAAACCTCCGTGAACGGCATCGGCGCGGCCGCCCGCCTGCGCGGCCCGCAATGGCTGACGGCCGATCCGTCCGGCAACCTGTATGCCATCGAACGGCAAACGCTCGGCTACCGCAGTACCGGCCCGTATCTCAACAGCGGCGTCAACTTGCGCAAGATCGCGCCGGACGGCAGCGTCACCAGCCGCTTGCTCGCCGCCGGCCTGCCCAGCGGCATCGCGGCCGACAAGGCTGGCAATGTGTATGTCTCGACCCACTGGTACGACTCGGTCAACCCCGGCGCCGCACGGGCCGGACGCGCCATCCACAAGCTCGGCCCGGATGGCACGTGGACCGTGTTTGCCGGCCTCGACGCCGGTCCGGATGAGAAAACCGACGGCAGCGGCGCCGCCGCCAGGTTCAGCGCGCCGCGCATTCTCGGCTTCGACAAGGCCGGCGACCTGTACGTGGAAGATGGCGGCCCGGTGATCCGGCGCATCACGCCCGCCGCAGTAGTCACCACGGTCGCCAGCGCGCCTGCGGAAGTGGGCCAGGTGTTCGACGACGCAGGCAACCGCTACGCCGCCGACACGGCGCACAGCACGATCCTGAAAATCGTCCCAGGCGGCGTAGCGAGCATCGTGGCCGGCACGCCGGAGCGCGCGGCGACCGTGCTCGGCCCCCTGCCCGGCAGCGTCGAGCACCCGAAGGGCCTGGTGCGGATCGGCATCAACAGCTACGCGTTTATTTCAGGCAACGCCATTGTCAGGCTGGCGCTGCCGTAATCGGGCGCGCGCGGCATGGAGGAGACCGGCCCGGCGCCGGTCTTTTTTCGTTGTGACTAGGGTAAAATGACGCCACAACCGGCACTCGCCGGCATCGCCCTATATATTAGTCAGGTCTGCCATGCTAGATAACTTAACCCAACGCCTTGCCAAGGTCGTCAAGACCATGCGCGGTGAGGCGCGTCTGACCGAATCGAATACCGCCGAAATGCTGCGCGAAGTGCGCCTGGCCCTGCTCGAAGCCGACGTGGCCCTGCCCGCCGTGCGCGAGTTCATCAGCCGCGTCAAGGAAAAAGCCCTCGGTGAAGAAGTCATGGCCTCGCTCAGCCCGGGCCAGGCCCTGGTCGGCGTGGTTCAGCGCGAGCTGGGCGCGCTGATGGGCGCGGACCTGGGTCCGGAAGCGTCGCAGCTGAGCTTTGCGCAGCAGCCGCCGGCGATCATCCTGATGGCCGGCTTGCAGGGTGTGGGTAAGACCACCACCGTCGGCAAGCTGGCCAAGTACCTCAAGGAAGAGAAAAAGAAGAAGGTCCTGACCGTCTCGGCCGACGTGTATCGTCCGGCCGCGATCGCCCAGCTCGAATCGGTGACCAAGCAGGTCGGCGCCGACTTCTTCCCGTCCGCCGCCACCGACAAGCCGGTCGACATCGCCCTGGCCGCGCTCGACTGGGCCCGCAAGCACTACCACGACGTCCTGATCATCGATACCGCCGGCCGCCTGGGTATCGACGAAGCGATGATGCAGGAAATCTCCGCCGTGCACGCGGCGGTCAACCCGATCGAAACGCTGTTCGTGGTCGACGCCATGCTGGGCCAGGATGCGATCAACACCGCCAAGGCCTTCAACGATGCGTTGCCGCTGACCGGCATCGTGCTCACCAAGCTCGATGGCGACTCGCGCGGCGGTGCGGCGCTGTCGGTGCGTCACATTACCGGCAAGCCGATCAAGTTTGCCGGCGTGTCCGAAAAACTCGATGGCCTGGAAGCGTTCGACGCCCAGCGCATGGCCAACCGTATCCTGGGCATGGGCGACATCCTGGCGCTGGTGGAAGAAGCGCGCAAGGGCGTCGACAGCAAGGCCGCGGCCGACCTGGCCAACAAGATCAAGGTGGGCGGGCGCTTCGACATGAACGACTTCAAGTCGCAGCTGGGGCAGATGAAGAAAATGGGCGGCATGTCGAGCCTGATCGACAAATTGCCGGCGCAATTCCAGCAGGCGGCCGGCGGCGCCAACATGGACCAGGCCGACAAGCAGGTGCGGCGCATGGTCGGCATCATCGATTCGATGACGCCGCAGGAACGCGCCAAGCCGGAACTGATCAAGGCCACGCGCAAGCGCCGCATTGCCGCAGGCGCCGGCGTGCAGGTGCAGGAAGTGAACCGCATGCTGGCCCAGTACGACCAGATGCAAGCCATGATGAAGAAATTCAAAGGCGGCGGCATGATGAAAATGATGCGCTCGATGAAGGGCATGATGCCGGGCGGGATGCGCTAAGCGCACCTCGTTTCCACATCGTTTCTTTCGACCGACGCCCCTGAAACCGTCGCCCCCGCGCCAAGGCGGCACTCGGCGGGGGCCCAAGTTCGTCGCTGATCCGCTAACTTGGGGGGAACGCATGCGTTCCCGCCGAGTGCCGCCTTGGCGCGGGAAGTCGGTTCCGCCAGTGGCGGGACCGACGACTCACCGGTTCCGGGCACAATCCCCCTGCACCATCCCCCGCCCCATCAAAAACCGCCTTCCGGGCCGTAGTTCTGGCTTTTCCCTATGAAAACGCCGAAAAATTCTTGAAAAACACTTGCGTCATCGGTAAATCCCCACCAATATAAGCCGTGCGATGAATTGCGCAATTTCCCATGTGTTCGTTAAGGAGGCTTGAAGATGGCAACAGCCAAAAAAACCCCAGCAGCAGCGCCAGCAAAAAAGGCCGCCGCAGCTAAGCCGGCCGCAGCGGCAAAGCCAGCAGCAGCGAAGAAAGCTGCTCCAGCAAAAGCTGCAGCCGCACCAAAAGCAGCAGCCGTAAAAAAACCTGCAGCAGCCCCACGCAAGCCGAACGCCGCTTTCATGAAGGCGATGACTCCGTCCGCCGTCCTGGCAGCCGTGGTTGGCGCAACGCCGCTGCCACGCACCGAAGTCACCAAGAAAGTCTGGGACTACATCAAGAAGCTCGATCTGCAAGACGCGGCCAACCGCCGCATGATCAATGCCGACGACAAGCTCAAAGCAGTCTTCGGCGGCAAAGCACAGGTATCGATGTTTGAAATGACCAAACTCATTTCCGACCATCTGAAATAAAAAACAGATTGCTCGTCCAAGCCTGATTACAAAAAGCCCCGGTGTCACCACCGGGGCTTTTTGTTTTTCCAGCCTGTGTCATGCGGCAGGCGCCGGACATCATGTCCGGCGCCGCCCCGTTACGCCAGCCGCGGCGTCAGATCCTGCAAGGCGCTACCAGCCTGCAAGTTCTGGAGCGCCGCACCGAATGGCGCCGCCGACAGCAAGGCGTCCGCCGGCGCCAGCGACAAGGCCGCCAGATTGCCATTTTTGGCGTACTGGTAAGCCAGGTCGCCGCCGATGGCCGCCGTATCGCTGCCGCCCAGGTGAAAGCCCAGCAGCGAGGACGACAAGGCCCAGCTGGTCAAGGCCGGATTGGCCTGGCGCGCCTGGTCGAAGGCCGTTGCCAGCCCATCGAAATTGAAGCGCTCGATCTTCTTGTTGTTGATCGCACTGGCCGATGCCGCGTTGTAGTCGCTGCTGCCTTCGATCACCACCTGCAGATTGGCCACGTTGCGGTTGTTGGCACTCAGGTACCAATCCTTGAAGCTGAGCTGCTCGCTGGTCCCGGTGACCAGCACCAGGTCGTTGCCGGATTTCTTGAACAGCAAGTCCGCATACTTGACGCCTTTGCCCAGCGACACGGTGTTGTCCTTGCCGCTGCTGGCCGCGACCGTATCCTGGCCATCGCCGCGGTTAAACGCAATGATGTCGGCGCCAGTCGAGGTGACGATGCTGTCGTTGCCGCTGCCGCCGATGAACAGCTCGTTGCCGCTGCCACCGGTCAGGCTATCGATGCCGGCGCCGCCATCGAACACGTTCTTGCCGGCCGTGTCGTTCAAGGTATCGGCGCCATCCCCGCCCTGCAGGATATCGTTGCCGTCCGCACCGGCCAGGGCATTGGCGGCGCTATTGCCGATAATCAGGTTGTCGAGCAGGTTGCCGCTGCCATTGATGGCCAGGGTGCCCGTCAGCCTCAGCGCTTCGACGTTGGGGCCGAGCGCATGGGTCACGCCGGAGAGCACCTGGTCCACGCCTTCGCCGGCGTTTTCGGCGACACTGTCGGTGCTGTTGTCGAGCACGTACACATCGTTGCCGGCGCCGCCGGCGAGCTTGTCCGCCCCCGCGCCGCCATCGAGCCGGTCGTCGCCGGCGCCGCCGTTGAGGGTATCGTTGCCGCCCAGGCCATTCAAGGTATCGTTGCCGGCGCCGCCGTTGAGCAGGTCGGCATTCGCGCTGCCGTTGAGCACCTGATTCTTCACGCTGACCACCAGGTCGAACACGTCCGACACGCTCAGGCTGCCGCTGTCGGTGGCGGCGACGCGCACGCTGACGGTGGCGCTGGCCGGCGGCGTGCCGCTGAAGGCGCGCGTGGCCGGATTAAACGTCAGCCAGGCCGGCAGCGCGCCACCGTCGGCCAGGGTGGCCGTGTAAGCGAGCTTGTCGCCCGCATCCGGATCGGTAAACGCTGCCGAAGGCACGGTCCAGGCGAACGGCGTGCCCGGCGACGCGGCCTGATCGGCCAGCGCTGCAGCCAGCACCGGGGCCCGGTTGGCCGCGCCGACCACCAGGTTGACGCCTTGCCCGGCGCCATTGCCGGCGCTGTCGGTGCCCCACAGCTGGAACTGGAGCGTGCCGATATTGCCGGCCGCCGGCGTCCCCGACAGCACGCGCGTGACCGGGTCGAACCTCAGCCAGGAAGGCAGCGCCGCGCCGCCGGCCATCTTGACGCTGTAGGTGACCGTATCCCACGCGTCCGGGTCGGTCACGGTATCGACCGGCACCGTGTAGCTGAACAGGGTATTGGCCTTGGCCTGCAAGGTCGGCAGATAGCTTTTGACCGTCGGCGGGCTGTTGCTGCCGGCCCGGTCGAGCATCAGCTGGACTTTGGCCTGGTCCCACACCGCGCCGCCGGCGAAGGCGATCTTGTCGAGCTTGCCGTCGGTGGCGGCGCCATTGCCATCCTGGCCGGTGGCGAAGTAGCCCATCAGGGCCACCTGGTCGGTGCCGCCCTTGAGCATCAGGAACACGTCGTTGCCCTGCTTCATGGCCGATACATCGGTTTCCAGGATGCCGGCGCCGAAGCGCAGGATATCGATGGCGCCCGCGATATCGGTATTCTTGATGGTGTCCTTGCCATCGCCCTTCTCGAACACATACACGTCGTCGCCGGCGCCGCCGTCGAGGTAATCGCTACCCTTGGCGCCGGTCAGCACGTTATTGCCAGCGTTGCCCCACAGGCCGTTGGCCAGTGCGTTGCCGGTGGCGGTGAATGCCTCGTCGCCGTTGAGCGCCAGGCGTTCGAGGTTCTCGCCCAGGGTCCAGCTGAGATTGGCGCGCACGAAGTCGTCGCCCTGGCCGGCCAGCTCCTCGATGCGGTCGCCCTCATCGTCGACTTCGTAGTAATCGTCACCCGCCCCGCCGACCAGCAAGTCCAGCCCTTCGCGGCCAAACATGGCATCCTTGCCCAGGCCGCCGATCAGGGTATCGTTGCCCTCCAGTCCCAGCAGGTTGTTGTCGGCATCGTTGCCGGTAATGAGGTTATCGAGTTCATTGCCGTTGCCGCGCACCGCCTCGCCCACCAGGGTCAGGTTGTCGACACCGTTGGCCAGGATATAGGTCGTGTCGTAGCTGCGGATGATGGTGTCGCTGCCCTCGTCGAGCGCTTCGTTGACCTCGTCGCTCTCGCTGTCGGTCAGGTAGGTATCGTTGCCAAGCCCGCCGCTCATGGTGTCGGCGCCGGCGCCGCCATCGAGGCGGTTATTGCCCTCGTTGCCGCGCAAGACATTGTCGGCATCGTTGCCGCTGCCATCGACGTCCAGGCTGCCGGTCAGGACCAGGCCTTCGAGGTCGCTCGCCAGGGTGTAGCTCAGACCGGTTTCGACGGTATCGAAGCCAGCCTCGCCAGCTTCGACGATCTGGTCGGCCAGGGTATCGACCACGTAATAGTCGTTGCCCTGCCCGCCATCGAGCTGGTCGGCGCCGGCGCCGCCATCGAGCGTGTCCGCGCCCTCGCCGCCATCGAGCGTATCGGCACCGGCAGCGCCATCGAGGCGGTTGTCGTAATGATTGCCGGTGAGGCGGTTGGCGAGCGCATTGCCGCGCCCGTCGATGGCACCGGTGTTTTCCAGCACCAGCGTTTCGATGTTGTCCCCCAGCGCAAACGTGGCGCTGGCCCTGACCGTGTCCTGGCCCTCGTCCGCCGCTTCGAGCGCCAGGTCGGTGCTGGCGTCGACGATGAAGACATCGTTGCCCAGGCCGCCGATGAGCACATCGTTGCCAGCCCCGCCGTCGAGCCAGTCGTCGCCGGCGCCGCCATCGAGGGCATTGACCGAGGCATTGCCAAGCAGGGTGTTGGCGAGCGCATTGCCGATGCCGTCGGCGGCGCCGGCGAGCGCGTCGAGCTCCAGGATCTCTACGTTCGCCGGCAAGGTCGTGCTGACCGAGGCGCGCACCGTGTCCATGCCTTCGCCCGGCAGTTCGAGCACGACGTCGGCCGTGCTTTGCACCAGGTACAGGTCGTCGCCGGCGCCGCCGCTGGCGCTGTCGTCGCCCAGGCCGCCGTCGAGCGTGTCGTTGCCGGCGTCGCCGCGCAGCTGGTCGTCGCCCGCCTGGCCCAGCAGCAAATCGTGACCGCCGCCGCCGCCCAGCGTATCGGCGCCATTGCCGCCATCGATGCGGTCGTCGCCGCCGGCGCCATTGATGCTGTCGGCCTTGGTGTAGCCGGCAATGAGGTCATTGCCTTCGGTCGGCAGCAAAGCCTGTTCGAGGATCGCGGCCAGGTTCCACAGCGTGCCGTCCTGGAACGCAATCTGCTCGATGCGGCGTCCGGTGCCCGCTTCCTTCTCGAAAAATCCCGGTACGCTCAGGCTGTCGCCGCTGCCTTTCAATTGCAGCTGCAAGTCGTCATTGACGCGGGCGATGCGCACGCCGGCGGGGGTGACCCCGGCGCCAAGGCGGATCGTGTCGGTCTTGCCGGGCGTATTGTCATATTCACTGATCAGGTCCTGGCCGCCGCCGCTGCCGAACAGGAACACGTCGTTGCCCGCGCCGCCCATCAGGCTATCGTTGCCGGCGCCACCGTCGAGCGTGTCGTCGCCCTCCTCGCCGGACAGCTGATCGTCGCCGCTGCCGCCATCGAGCGCATCGGCGCCGCCATAGCCGGACAAGCTATCGTTGCCGTCCGCGCCAGCGAGCTGGTCGGCCGTCTCGTAGCCCGTGAGCTGATCGTCGCCGCCAGTGCCGAGCAGCACGCGGCGCTTGACCTCGGCCACATCCCACAGCTCGCCGCCGGCAAATTCGATGCGTTCGACCCGGTTGCGCAGCCCGTTGAAATAGTCCTCGATCGTCACCGTATCGGCGCCGCCGCCCACGCTGAGCAGCAGCGCATTGCCGACCCGCTGGGCACTGGTGTTGGCCACCGTCACATTGGCGCCGAAGCGCAGCACATCGACCTCGCCCTCCGTGCTTTCCGTGTCGCGCAGCACATCCTTGCCATCGCCGCCCGCGAACTGGTACAGGTCGGCGCCACCGGCACCGTCGAGCAGATCATCGCCCGCCCCGCCCTGCAAGACATCGTCGCCGGCGCCGCCCGCCAGGCTGTCGTTGCCGGCACCGCCGTTCAAGCTGTCGCGCCCCGCGCCACCGAGCAAGGTATCATTGCCAGCGGCGCCGGCAATGCTGTCGTCGCCGGGGAAACCGGCCAGCAGGTCGGCCTGTTCGGTCGGCGCCAGGACGCGCTGCTTGACCGTGGCTGCGTCCCACACCACCCCGTCGCTAAATTCGATCCGTTCGAGCTGGGTGACGAACTGCGTGTCGTAGGTAAAGAAGCCGTTGACCTTGACGCTGTCGCCGCTGCCGAAATCGAGCACCAGATCGTCGCCGACGTGGCGCGCGAGCGTGCTGGAGGCGCTGATGCCGCTACCCAGGCGCAGCACGTCGACCATGCCGTCGGCATACCAGCCATTGTTGTCGGTGATGGTATCGCGTCCATCGCCGCGCTTGAAGACATACACGTCGCTGCCGATGCTGCCATCGAGCACATCGTCACCGCGCCCGCCTTCGAGGGTATCGTCGCCGCCGTAGCCGAAGATGGTGTCATTGCCGGCCAGGCCGGCCAGGGCTTCGTTGATCTCGTAACCGTAGATGGCGTCGGCCTGTTCGGTGGCGATGCCGACCAGGGTCTTGACCTTGGCCACCGACCACACGGTCTGGTCGGCGAAAACGATCTGGTCGACCTCGTTGCCGCCGGCGCCATCGCGGTAGAAGTAATCCTTGATCGTCACCTTATCGGCGCCGCCGAAGGCCAGCACCAGGCTGGCGCCTTCGCGCCGCGCCACAGTGCCGGCCGGGGTCAGGCCGGCGCCCAGGCGCAGCGTGACCAGCTTGCCGGCACCGGGCTCGTAGGTGTGGATCACATCGCTGCCATCGGCGCGGTTGAACAGGAACACATCGTTGCCGCCGCCGCCTTCGAGCATGTCGTCGCCCGTGCCGCCGTGCAAGGTATCGTTGCCGCCCCGGCCATCGAGCGTATCGTTGCCGGCCAGCCCGCTCAAGACGTCAGCGCTGGCGGCATAGCCGTACAGCGCCTCGTCGCCGGCGGTGGCCACCAGCACCATGGCCTTGATCTTGTCGATCTCCCACAGCGTGCCATCCTTGAACTCGACGCGCTCGATTTGCAGGTAACCCAAGGCATCGTTGTGGAAGAACTGGCGCACCGTGACCGATTCTTCCTCGCTAAAGCGCAGCACCAGGTCGGTGCCGACGCGGCGCGCCTGGGTGGCGCCCGGCAGCAAGCCGGCGCCCAGGCGCAGGGTGTCGATGGTCTGGTCGCCATTGTCCTGGTCATGGATGATTTCATGGCCATCGCCGCGTTCGTACAGATAGACATCGGCGCCGCCGCCGCCTTCGAGCAAGTCGTTGCCCTTGCCGCCGTGCAGCAAGTCGTTGCCGCCGAGGCCGCTCAAGGTATCGTTGCCGGCCCCGCCATCGATCCAGTCGCCGCGCTGGGCTTCACCTTGCAGCACATTCTTGCCGCGGTTGCCCAGGAGCATGCCGCCGTCCAGCGCATAGCCCACCGGCGTCGGATACGGCAGTTGCGCGCCGATCGCGCGCAGACGTTCGACCTCGAGCGGCGCACCATCCGCTTTCAGGCGCGCCAGCAGGCGCGCCATGCTCACGGTATCGTCGTAGCTGGTGCTTTGCGCCAGTTTCAGCGCCAGGCTGTTGTTCAGGCGCGCCGGATCGAAGGCATCGAAACGGTCCTGGTCGACCGAGTAAAACACGCCATCGAGCCAGCCCTTGTCGAAGGCCTGGGCGGAAAAACTGAGCGCCATGCGGTCGGCGATGAAACCGAAGCGTTCGGCGATATAGCTCTCGTCAAAGGTGGTGCGCCAGGGCGTATAGAAGGAATTGCTTTCGATGAGTTTCTTGCTGATATCGACGCCCGCCAGCGATTCGAGCATCCACACCTTGTCCATGGTGCTCAGTTCGCCGCTGCGCACGCGGCCCTGGCGCACATAGGCCGCGTCCAGGCCGGTCCACTTGGCCATGAACTGGTCGATCTCGTCGCTGACGGCGGCCTTGCCGCTCCCGGCCAGCGCGCTGACATAGGCGCGCAACTCCAGGTTTTCCTGGATCGCATACGACAGGTCGCGCACGGCGCCGAAACCGCGCAGGCGCGGCAGCATCGCCACCTCGCTGTCGAGTTCGAGCTGTTCGTCCAGATGGCGGGCCGGATTCGAATCGGTCAGCGCAAAGTTGACCGCCAGCTCGATATCGGCCACCAGCCGGGCCTGGCCATCCTGGACAAACGCGCCCTGGGCGATGATGCGGTTATCGTTGCTGGCGATGGCCACCTTGGTCGATTCCGTGCCAATCGCGGTGATGCCCAGCTGGTCCAGCGTTTTCAGCTCGCCGGCCTGGGAAATGCCATCCTGGTTGGCATCCTGCCAGACCAGCAGTTCGCTGAACTTGGCGTCGCGGCGGTCGATCACGCCATCGAGATTGCCGTCGAAGCGGCGCTTCAGGCTGCTGAAGCCATCTTCCTGGGCATTGCCGAACAGCTCGGACAGATTGTCGACGAAGCGGTTCTTGTTTTCGTCGGACACCAGCATGCCGTCCGCCGGGCTGATCCAGCCGGTACGCTCGGCGATCGCATCGCTGTTGAAATCGAAGTACACGCTCGACTGGTCGGAGCCGACCGAATTGATGATGCCGTCGTGGTTCAGGTCCAGCACCAGCGGATCGACGCGGGCGCGGGTACGGTTCGGATCGAACGGCGGCTTGGTCGGCACTTCCTTGTCGGTTTCCGACAGATAGATCTCGAGCTGGCCGTTGGACCAGTTCTCGATGGTCAGCGCGCCCTCGGGCCCATTGACCAGCAGGGTCGAGCCCTGCTGGGTGTAGGAGATCTTTTTATCCCACGAATAGTAGACCGTCTCGCCCTTCTTGCGCCAGGCGCCATCGATATAGCGGCGCACGAAACGTACCGTTCCCTGGCCATCGCTGTCGCGGATGGTGTCGCCCCCGGCCGTGTGGTAAAAGTCGAAACCGGCGCCGCCTTCGAGCGTGTCCGAACCCTGGGTATCCCACTTGTCGGTGGCGCCCTTGAGCACATCGTTGCCGCTGCCGCCTTGCAGGGAATCGTTATCGGCCTGGCCATCGAGGGTATCGTTGCCATCGCCCCCGATCAGGGTATCCTTGCCCTTGCCGCCGAGCAGCTTGTCGTTATCGCCGCCGCCGTCGAGCGTGTCGGCGCCGATGCCGCCGTCGAGCGTGTCGTTGCCCTCGCTACCGGAAAGCTGGTCGTCGCCGCTGCCGCCTTCCATGTAATCCTTGCCCTTGCCGCCCGTCAGCACATCCTTGCCGCCCATGCCATACAGGTGGTCGTCGCCCTCGCTGTAGCCGGGCGCGTCGCCGGCGGCGGCGCCGAAGATGGTCTTGTGATTCAGGGAGGAAGGGGTGAGGCGGCGGTCGGTCTTCAGGTCGAGGAACAGGCGGTCGCCGGCCGGCGTGTCGGCACCGTCGGTCTTGTTATCGGCGAGAACCGCCACCAGCATCGCCGCCCGGTCTTTCAGGTAGTTCTCGGTCAGCTGGCCATTGCCGGTGTCTTCGTTGAACACATCGAGCTCGCCGTCGTTATTGAAGGGCGCATAGTTGGCGCCCACCACGGCGAACGGCAGCATTTCGCGCAGTGCGTAGCGGATCGCGATCGCTTCGCCGCTCGAGCCGGGTACATTGGCGCGCGCGGCGATGGCCTCGCTGCTCAAGCCAACCAGGTTGACCAGCTTCAGCGAGCCATTGAGCTTGGTGCGCACTTCATTGATCGCCGTTTGCATGGCCGCGGTGTTAGCGTACACCAGGTCGGGCGGGGTGGGCGTGACCTCGGCGCCGGCCAGGATGGTGCGCAAGCTGTCCACCACTTTTTCCAGCGATTCGAGCGGTTTGTGCGAGGCCGCGTCAAGAATCTTGCGCGCGTCGACCAGGGTCAGCGCCGGGTCCATCCGCTCCAGCAATTCAGCCACGGCCAGCGATTGATTGAGCAAGTCGAGACTGTGGTTCGATACTGGCTGGTTCTCGATAAAGACCGGCAGCTGCTGCCCAAGGGCCTTGGTGAATATCCCTCCGGCACCGGAAATGATCTCGACACCGGCGTCGCCGTACACATGGTTGATTTTTGCGCCCACGGCCGATGGCGTATTCCCGTTGAGCAGGATGTACGGCACGCTGATGCCAGGCGCTTCGAAAATGACGGCCTTGTCGACGTTCTCCAGATGGCTGGCGGTAAACGCCGTGGCCAGGTGGCCGCCGAGCGAATCGCCGGTGACGTCGAAGGTGGTGCCGGCGGGCAGTTTGGCGCCGTCGGCGGCGAACAGCTTCTTATAAAAGGTAGCGAGCGCAAGAATTTGCGCGCCGGCCAGGCCGGTCTGGAAGATGGCCACATCGGCGGCGAGGTCGCGCAAGTCGCCCGAGGTCGCGCTGGCCAGTTCGGTGCCACGGAAGGCGATCACCAGCTTGCCGGTTGCCGTGGTCCGGAACACCGAAGCGGCAAAGCCCGAGTCATCCGAATAATGGTAGACCAGCGAATAATGCTGCGTCACTTCCTTGGCGTGCTCGTCGCTGGCAAACTCGAAGACGATATGGTTGCTTTTGCTTTGCAAATCGGCTTCGGACATGCTCGATCCGGCGAATTCGGTATAGGCGGCGCGGGCCAGCATGGAAAGCTGATAGGTCTCTTTGATATTCACTGTCTACCTTTACTGGTTAAAATAGCTTCGATAAGTCCCTGCGCGCCGGAAGCGAAACGGCTGCCGCAAAAGTCATAGGGTGTGTTGCTGTCGTACGGCGCCGGGGCATCGGGAAACGCGGCCCGGTTGCGCCATCCGCCGACATACGCGTACGTCACCGCGCGCGCCACCAGGGCGCCCGTGGCGCGCTCGGTCATGGTCCAGCGCATGGCGCACAGACGCATGGAGCCCCCCGGGGCGGTGCACGGTTCCATCCGGTGTTCGAGCAGATAGGCGCTGGTGAAGGCATCGATGCGGCGGGCGCGGAAACACGCGCGCGGCAGCGGCAAGACCGGGCCGGGCGCGGCGCTGCACAGATTGTCGACCCGGTAGTAACCCGGCGCGGCCGGCTGGCCGTCGAGCGTCAGGGGCTGGGGCGCATTGCGCCCGCGGAAAGGTCCGCCATCGACAGCGGCCGCGACGCTCGCCGAATCGAATTGAAACTCCACGTACGCCAATTGCTTGCCCACATGGTTGGCGGTATAGGTGGCGGCGATATCGACAATGTCGCCGCTGCCGCCGATGCCGGCCGGGTGCACGGCCAGGCTGTCGAGCCGGTCGAGATGGCGGGCAATCTGGTCGCCGCCGTCGGCCCGGCAGGCGGGCCTGACATAGCGCCACTGGCCGTACAGGCGGTCGATATTGACCAGCCAGTAGGCGGCAAAAGGGGCGCCGAGCATGCCGGCCGTGGCCAGGGCGCGCGCCAGCGCCCCTGTACGCCCGCGCGCGGCGCGCCGGATGCAGAACCACAGGACCAGCGTGACGGCGCCGTAGTAAAGCAAGCCACCCAGCGGATCATGGCCAAAAAACGGCTTCATGCGCAGAAACCGGACGCGGCCGGCACGGCCGTTAGCGGCGGCAATATGGGAGAAAAGAGGTGCCGGTGCGCTGCGCCAATTGCTTGCCCCACCCTGAAAAATGTTTGCTTGCGGATTGCTTGTGGGTTCATGCGGAAAAGGGCCTCGGCCGATTGGCAATATCGGCTGATATTTACATGAAATATAGCTCAAAAGCTACATTTTCGCTACGGAATTATTGCCCGTTTTATACAACCATTATTTTCCCCACAGCATCGGGATAAAAAAAGCCCCACTCTCGCGAGCGGGGCCGGGATGGGGAGCGGCAGGCCTCAGAAACCGAAGGCCGCTTTCATCAGATGGAACACCTTGGTGTTTTCCATCGTCCCCCTGAACACGCCCGAACCGGCGCCGGTGGCGAACAGCTTGACGTCGCCGCCGCCGTGGGTTTCGCCCTTCAGGCGCACGCCGGTCTCCTGATGGTAGCTGTCGGCCAGCGCCGTGGCGCTGTCGACGTCCACGCGCTGATCGAGGCGGTTCGGGCCATTGCCGAACACCAGCGCGGTGTAGGTCTTGCCATCTGCATCGCGCGCCGGCTGGCCATCGTCCACATTGCGCACGATATCGAGGATCGGATTGCCGCGTTTGGCGTACCCGTTCATCACGATCGTATGGTCGTGGTCCGCCGTGACCACCAGCAGCGTATTGCGCAGGCCCGGATCGAGCGTCTCCATCTTGTCGAGCGCCGTCTTGATGGCGTCATCGAAGCCGATGGTCTCGGCCAGTGCATTCTTCACGTTCGAGTCGTGCAGCGCATGATCGATCTTGCCGCCTTCGACCATCAGGAAAAAGCCCTTCGGGTTGGCGGCCAGCAGGTCGATCGCCTTGGAGGTCATCTGCGCCAGGGCCGGCTGGCCGGCGCGCCGGGCCAGCGCGTAATCGAGGTGGCTCACATCGCTGTAGATACCGACGAATTTCCTGCCCTGCGGCGCGGCCTGCATCTCGCTTGCATTGGCCGCCACCGTGTAGCCGCGCGCCGCGAATTCGGCCAGCATGTCGCGTCCGTCGGCGCGGCCCTTCGGATTGCGCGCCGCGTCGAACGGCGTGAAGTGATTGCGCCCGCCGCCCATCAGCACATCGACGCCATCCTGTAGCGCCGGGTTGTAGCCGGCGCCGCCCGGCACGATCTGCGCCGCGATCGAATACGCCATGTCGCGGTCGCACACATGCGAAAAGGTCGACGCCGGCGTGGCGTGGGTCAGTTCCGTGGTCGTGATCGAGCCCACCGACTTGCCGCTGGCCTTGGCCAGTTCGAGAATGGTGGCCGCCGCGCGCCCGTTGCCGGCCGGGCAGGCATCGATGCTGGCGTTGCCGTTGGCATCCTTCTGCGGAGAGAAGGGCTTGGCGTCGGCCATCGAGATGACATCGTTGTTGATCTTGATGCCGGTCATGTAGGCTCCCATCGACGGGGCGCTGTCGGTGGTCTGGGCGTCGTTCGAATAGGTCTTGATGCGCGCCGAGCGCTCCATCCGCTCGAAGTGGAGGAAGCCCTCTTCCTTGTAGCGATAGATGCGCGCGGCGGTGATGGTGGTCGGTCCCATACCGTCGCCGAGGAAGAACAGGATGTTTTTCGCGGCCGGCGCGGTGGCCGACGATGCGGCGGCCGCGAAGGAAGGCGCCAGCGCGCACGAAGCGGCCAGCAGGAGCAAGGGAAAGCGGGAAGGCGTCATGGTCAGTCTCATAAATGGGGCGCGGCTTACCAGCCGGCGGCCGCCTTGATCAGTTCAAACACGCGGGTGTTGTCGATGGTGCCGCCGAAGCGCGCGGCGCCGGCGCCGATCGCGCCGAGGTACACATCGGTGCCGCTGTGGGTCTCGTAGCCGGGTTCGGTGCGCACCACCGCCTCCTGGCGGTAATCGTCCGCGCTCACCTGGGCGTCGGTCAGGTGCGGCGCGGCGCCACGGCTGCCCTGCACGCGTTTTTCGCCATTGCCGAAACCGATGATGGTAAATGGCGCGCCATCGGCATCGAGCTTGATCTCGTTGTTATCGACGCGGCGCATCAAACCCAGCACGCCCGGTTGGGACGGCGTGGTCTTGCCGGTGCGGGGCGCGTAGCCGTTCAGGAGCAGCGAATGATCGTGATCGGCGGTGGCCACGATCAGCGTGTTCTTCAGGTCCGGATCGATGCTGCGCATCTGCGCGATGGCCGCCTTGAGGGTATTGTCGAAAACGACCGTCTCCTGCAGGGCGCGGCGCGCGTTCGAGTTATGCAGCGCCAGGTCGATCATGCCACCCTCGACGACCAGGAAGAAGCCTTTCGGATTGTTCGCCAGGATGGCGATGGCCTTGCCGGCCATGTCGGGCAGGCCCGGCTCCTTGGCCGCATCGCGCATCGAATCGAAGCTCATGTCGTGCGGAGTGAACAAGCCGACCAGCGGCTGGGTGGACGTGCTGTCGACCGCCTTGAGCTGGGCGCTGTCGGCGACCGCGCGATAGCCCTGCGCGGCCAGTTCGGCCAGCAGGTCGCGCCCGTCGCTGCGCTTGCCGCCCTTGGCCGTGGTGGTGAAATGGGCGCTGCCGCCGCCGAGCAGCACATCGAGCCCGCGCGCGCCGAGGGCCGCGTTGTAGCCGGCGCCGCCCGGAACCAGGGCGGCGGCGATATCGTTCTCCATGGCGCGATGGCACACGTGCGAAAAGACCGCGCCCGGGGTGGCATCGGTGACGCGGGTGGTGGTGACCACGCCGACCGACATGCCGCGCTGCCTGGCCAGTTCGGCCAGGGTGGCGACGGGGCGGCCACCGGCGCAGCGGCCGGCCAGCTTGTTGCCGGCGGCGTCAAGGGCGGGCGCGGCGGCGGCCGTATCGGTGCTCATCGACAGCACATTGTTATTGACCTTCACGCCGGTCATATAGGCCGACATGGACGCGGCGCTGTCGGTGACCTGGGCGTCGTTGGAAAAGGTCTTGATGAAGGCCGATTCGGGCAAGGTATCGAGGGTCAGCTCGCCATCCTCGCCGACGGCGTAGATGCGGGCAGCGGTCAGGGTATTGATGCCCATGCCATCGCCGAGGAAGAAGATGATGTTTTTCGCTGGCGCGTGGGTGATGGCCGGGGCCGTGGCCGGCGGCTGGACGCTGGCGCATCCCGCCAAGACCGCCAGCGCGGACGCTGCGGCAAGAAGAGTCAATCGCATGTGCACTTTCGTGAGCTCGGAGAAAAAAAGCAGTCTACACCGCCGGCCACCGCCGTGCCTAACCGGGGTCAGCGCATTACTGGCCCCACTCGCCAAAATCTCCTACACCCGGCATCGAGCCTCCTACACGGCATCGAGCCTCCTACAACCGGGGTCTGACCTCTGATTAGAAATCTTTCCCGCATCCTACAACCGGGGTCAGAGCTCTGATTAGAAATTTTTCCGGTGCGTCAGCAGGGGATGGCGTTTGTCATTTGCCCATCCACTTGTGCAGCAGGCGTTTTTTGAGGGCCGCGCGTTCGTGCGGGTTCTGTCCCCTGCGCTCGGCGCCCCACTCCGCCCACTCCACCTGCTCCCTCAGAGGACGGTAAATATGACCGTCCTTATCCATCGCCCATACGTTACTGACCTCACGTTCCAGCACAGACAGATGGGCTTCCAGGCCATCGGGCAAGGCGCAGGCCAGCGCTTGGCGTTCCCGGGTACGGAAGCGGCGATGCCAGGTCTTCTTGTCCCAGCGCTCACTGCTCGATATACAGAGGCCCTTGATGGGCTTTTGGCGACGGCTACGGCTCAAGATTGGGCAGTCCTCAATGTAGGATTTAGAGTGTCAGGCAGGCAAACCAGGGCTGCCCTTGCTGCGCCAGCCGCTGGTTTTGCAATTAATTTCGAATCAGAGGTCAGACCCCGGTTGTAGGGGGACTCCGCGTTTTTAGCTAGGAAATTTCCACTTTTCCCAGGCGGCGAGCACTGAGTTGGGGTAGGCGGGCTTGCCGCGGCTGCCGTTGTAGCGGCCCAGCGCCAGGTAAGTGTTGCCATTCTCCATGTCGAGGTACATGCGCAAGATCGAGCAGCCGTAGCGCAAGTTCGTTTGCATGTGGAACAGCTTGCTGCGGTCGCTGTCGCCGATCACGTTGGTCCAGAACGGCATCACTTGCATGTAGCCGCGCGCGCCCACCATCGAGACGGCATACTTGCGGTACGCCGATTCGACCTGGATCAGCCCCAGCACCATCCCCGTATCGAGCCCGGCACGGTTCGATTCGTACCAGACCGATTGCAGGAATTCGAGCCGCACCTGGTCGTCCGGCAGCTTGCGCTTGAGCCGGTCCGACATCGCCGCCAGCCATTGCTGGTAGCGCGCCCGCCCCGCCTCGTCGCGAAACACGGGCTGCGGCGGATGCGTGTCCTTGATCGCGTTCGACAGCGCCAGCCGCACCGAGTCGGCCATCGCTTCCTCTTTCTGGTTGCCAGCCCAGGCCGACCAGGAACACAGCAGCCCCGCCGCCAGCGCCAACTGCGCCAGCGTATTGACAATCACCGACGCGCTCACTGGCTCAATTTGCCTTTGATGAACTCGACCATGCCGGCCACCGGCACGGCGGTCGCCTCGGCATCGCGCCGGCCCTGGTATTCGAGGTTGCCTTCCTTCAGGCCACGCTCGCCGATCACCACGCGGTGCGGCACGCCGATCAGTTCCCAGTCGGCGAACATGGCGCCCGGACGCAGCCCGCGGTCGTCGACGATGACGTCCACCCCGGCCGCCTGCAAGGCCGCGTACAGGCTCTCGACTTCAGTCTTGACCATCTCGCTGCGGTCCATCCCCATCGGGCACAGGACCACTTCGAACGGCGCGATCGCGGCCGGCCAGATGATGCCCTTGTCGTCGAAGTTCTGCTCGATCGCCGCGCCCAAAATACGCGTCACGCCAATCCCGTAGCAGCCCATCTGCAGCGGCGCAGGCTTGCCGTTTTCGTCCAGAAAAGTCGCTTTCATGCTCTCGGAGTACGAGGTCCCGAGCTGGAACACGTGGCCGACTTCGATCCCGCGCTCGATCGCCAGCACGCCCTTGCCGTCCGGCGAAGCGTCGCCTTCGACCACGTTGCGCAGGTCGGCAACAAGCGCTTCCGGCAGGTCGCGCACCCAATTGGCGCCCGTGTAGTGGAAGCCTTCTTCATTGGCCCCGCAGACGAAATCGGCCATGTTGGCGACCGTGCGGTCGGCCACGATGGTGACCGGCTGCTTGGTGCCGATCGGACCCAGGTAGCCCGGGATGCTGCCGTAGCAGGCCAGGATTTCGGCTTCGGTGGCGAAGCGGTGCGTGGCCAGGCCAGCTACCTTGCCGACCTTGATCTCGTTCAGTTCATGGTCGCCGCGCAGCAGCAGCATCCAGTTTTCCAGCACCTGTTTGCCGGCGACTTCCTTCTCGACGGTCAGGGCGATGGTCTTGACGGTCTGCGACAGCGGCAGCTTGAGCATCTCGGCCACGCTCTCGCACTTGGTGGCACCCGGGGTGGCGGTCTTGGTCAGCGGTGCGGCGGCGGCGGCGCGCGCGGCGGCCTGCGGCAGCGCTTCGGCCGCTTCCATGTTGGCCGCGTAGTCGGAGGTCGGGCAGTAGACGATGGCGTCTTCGCCGGTGCTGGCGATGACGTGGAATTCGTGCGAGCCGGAGCCGCCGATGGCGCCGTTGTCGGCCGCCACCGCGCGGAATTTCAAGCCGAAGCGGTTGAAGATGGCGGTGTAGGCGTCGTACATGATCTGGTACGAGACCTTCATGCTCGCTTCGTCGCGGTCGAAGGAGTAGGCATCCTTCATCGTGAATTCACGCCCGCGCATCAGGCCGAAACGCGGACGGCGCTCGTCGCGGAACTTGGTCTGGATATGGTAAAAATTGAGCGGCAGCTGGCGGTAGGACTTGATCTCGGAGCGCACCACGTCGGTGATGACTTCTTCCGACGTCGGCTGGATCGCGTACTCGCGGCCGTGACGGTCTTTCACGCGCATCAGTTCCGGCCCCATCTTTTCCCAGCGCCCGGTTTCCTGCCACAGCTCGGCTGGCTGCACGAGCGGCATCAGCATTTCAATGCCGCCCGCCTTGTTCATTTCTTCACGAATAATCGCTTCGACCTTGCGGATCACGCGCAAGCCGGTCGGCATGTACGTATAGATGCCGGAGCCGAGGCGCTTGATCATTCCTGCGCGCATCATCAGCTGGTGACTGACGATTTCAGCGTCGGACGGTGCATCTTTTAAAGTTGAAATAAAAAAACGGGAGGCACGCATATCGGTGAATTCTTTTTAAAAAGAGAGGGTTATAATCAACCTAATTTTAAAGGATTAGCTGGCTGATGCGTCCAATCTTTATACAAATGGGCCCGTTTGACGCGGTTCCCGCCGTTTTCGTACCCCGAAAGCCTGGCGGGGGCCAGAATTTGTGGGTAAATATGTAAGAAGGACGCGCGCTGGCAGAAAGTTTCGAGGTGCACTATGCTCGACCGTGAAGGGTTCCGGCCCAACGTCGGCATCATCCTGCTGAACGCCCATAACGAGGTGTGGTGGGGCAAGCGGGTGCGCGAGCACTCGTGGCAGTTCCCGCAAGGGGGCATTAAATACGGTGAGACACCGGAACAGGCAATGTATCGCGAACTGGAGGAAGAGATTGGCTTGCGCCAGGAGCATGTGAAGATTGTGGGACGCACGCGCGACTGGCTGCGCTATGAAGTGCCCGACCATTTTATCAAGCGCGAGATTCGCGGCCACTACCGGGGGCAAAAGCAGATCTGGTTCCTGTTGCGCATGTGCGCGCGCGATAACGACGTCAACCTGCGCCTGACCGACCATCCGGAATTCGACGCCTGGCGCTGGCACGATTACTGGGTGCCGCTCGATGTGGTGATCGAGTTCAAGCGCGATGTCTACCAGCGCGCCCTGCAGGAATTATCGCGTTTCCTGACCTGGCCGGCCAACGGCGGCCATACGCACGAACGGCGCCACACGGCCCGTTACCTGCGCCAGCCGCACGCGCCGCGCCAGTCATCTCCGGAACAGCCCTGCGCTCCGGAAGCGGAGCTGGTACTGGTGCCGGGCAAGCAATAGCAGGTAATCGCAACACCCGACGGCGCTTCACGGCGCCGTTTTTTCGCCCTCGAAGTTGCACATAAGGCAAGCCAGCGCACCAGCATCGCACCCTTGCCCGCCCCGGGTCATTGGACGGACCGGGACGGCGCCGCGGCGATGGCGGTACAATGTGGCCTACCTCATTTGCCTGTCCCGCCAACCATGTTCACCCCCTCTTCCGACGATGTGCGCCGTTTTTTCTGCGAAGCCTACCGCAAGCAGCGCAGCGGCGAGATTCTCAGCCCGATGGACGCCATCGCCGCCGACTGGATCGTCCAGCACCCCGAATACGCCGATGTACTGTCCGACGCCGAGGCAGCCCTGGCGCGCGATTACTCGGTCGATGGCGGCCAGGCCAATCCCTTCCTGCACCTGTCGATGCACCTGTCGATCGCCGAGCAGGTGTCGATCGACCAGCCGCCCGGCATCCGCGCCGCATGCACTGCGCTGACCCAGCGCCTGGGGGCGCACGACGCCCATCACGAAATCATGGAATGCCTGGGCCAGATGATCTGGACCTCGCAGCGCAACGGCGTGCCGCCCGACAGCGTCGCCTACGTCGAGTGCGTACGCGCGCGTTGCGCGTGATGCCGGCGACGCGGGCGTAGCCATCATTTTGAGCAGCCCTTAACCTCAAAACCGTCATTCCTGCCATTGGCAGAAATGACTTCCCGCGCTGAGCCAGTGCGTCTCTATTTATAGTCAGCGGCCAGCGCCTCCCGCGCCGTCTGCTGCCCGCGCACCCACACCGTCACCACGCTGTCATACGCACTTACATCCTCCAGCGGCGAGGTTTTCATCAGCAGCAGGTTGGCCGCCTTGCCCACTTCGATCGATCCAAGTTCGGCATCGAGCTTGAAAGTGCGCGCATTGTTGATGGTGGCCGCCTTGAAGATCTGTGCCAGCGACAGACCGGCCGCGTGCAGCTGCTGCATCTCGCGGTAGCCGTTCAGGCCGGGCAGGTTGCCGTACGTCGGCGACGATGGCGTGTCCGAGCCGAACACGAAATTGGCATCCCGGCTGGCCAGATACGCCACCACCGCGCGCTGGCGCCGCAGCGGTCCTTCCATGCCCTGCATGACGGCGGCGTCGTCCTCCCCCTCGGTCACTTCGGGCTTGAACCACTGCCCTTGCGGCGTGGAAAACCAGGCCAGCAGCGACGCCGGCACCACCTTGCGCAGCGCCGGATCGTTCAGGTAGCCCGGTTCCACATAGGCGCGCAGTCCGTACAGCACCTGCATGGTCGGCTGAAAACCGGTGCGCCGCCCGGCGATCTGGTCGAGCAGCGCCTTGATCTGGTCCGGCAGGCCGGCCTGCCCGTTCAGCGCCCCCCAGTGCCACATGCCGTGCGCCAGCACGTCGGCCTTGCCGGCCACCGCGAACGACTGCGCCTCGAACGAATTGGCGTGGGTGACCAGGACCTTGCCGGCTTGCGTGGTGGCGGCCCGCACTTCGGCAAATTTGGCGGTGCTCATCACCGGCAGGTTGCGGTCGGCCCCAAACCCGCGTTCGAAGTGGGTCTTCACGCAAATGCCGCCAGCCTTGACCACCCGCGCCACGCCGGCGGCCACGGTGTGGGTGGATGGGGCGAATTCGGCCGGCACGGTGGTCGGCATGGCCGGATCGAACAGGAAATTACCAAAACTCTTGAAGCGCGTGTCCGGCGCCATGAACGACATCGGATAGCCGTTGGCCAGCACCAGCGCTTCACCGCAGTGGAATACGTCCGGATGCAGCGGCTCCTTGCGCAAGCGCTCGATCACGCCGTAGTCCGATACCGCCAGGTCGATCACGGTGGTAAAACCGTGATACAGGAAGGAACGCGGCATCTGGCGGAAGTAGTTTTGCGCCATGCTGTCGCCCGACGCGCCTTGCTCCATGCTCATGCCCGGCACGGCGTGCAGGTGCACATGGGAGTCGATCAGGCCCGGCGTGAGGTAATAACCCTTGCCGTCGACGGCTTTGGCGCCGCTCGGCGCGGCCCCGGACGGCCCGCGGTCGACCCGGGCGATGCGCCCGCCGTCGATCAGCACACTGCCCGTTTCGATGCGGTCGAGCTTTTCGGGCGAGACCAGCTTGACGTTGGAGATCCAGATCCGGTCGGCGCAAAAGGCCGGGTTGCACAACATCAGGGTGGCCAGGCAGGCCGGCAACAGGGTGCGTTTCATGAAAACTCCGTGGCTGTGAGTGAAGGGTGAATGGACCCATTTTCACGATTTAGCCCGGGAGAGTCGTCCCGGATGATGATTCGGCACCTGTTTCCGGGCCCGCGCCGGCACCGCCGCGCCGAAATTCGGACGGGGTCAGGCCGGTCTGCTTCTTGAAGGCGCGGTTCAAGGTCGTCTTGCTATTAAAGCCACACGCGAGCGCCAGGTCGAGGATGCTGACGCTGGTCTGGTCGGGCGCATGCAGCGCCAGTTTGAGCGCGTCGACCCGGTAGCGGTTCAGGTATTCCTGCAGGTTGACGCCGCAGGCATCGTTGATCAGCTGCGACAGTTCGTGCGGCGTCATGGCCAGCAGCGCGGCCAGTTGGTCCAGCGTCAGTTCACCGTTGCGGTAAACCTGGCCGACTTCCATGCACCGTTTCAGTGCATCGAGAAAGCTGGCGCGGTCCGGCTCCGACAGGCGTTTGTTGGCGTAGCGCGGCGCGGGTTCAGGCAAGGTGGCGGGCATCGCCAGTTGCTCGCGGTAGCCGAGCGGCAGGCGGATCGCCAGGAACGCGGTCGCATACACAAAACAGGCCAGCGCGATGGCGCCCAGCGCATCCGACGACAGCGGCAGCGCGATGTCGAGCAATTCGATGCCGAAGGCGGCCACGCTGCCGGCCGCGCCAAGCACCCAGATTTTGGTCAGGCGTGCCAGGCCGGCGGCCAGCGGACCGCTTGCCGCGCCGCGAATCAGGCGGTAGCTGGCCACCACATACCAGATGAATAGCAGCGTTTTCACCAGCACCGACACGCCGATATACCACGGCAGCATCGGGCGGCTCTGCATCCAGGCCAGCTTGGCCGCCGCGCTTTGCAGGTAAAACGGCAGCATGGCGGCCGTCGCCAGCAAAAACGGCGCCCCGTGGAGCCAGTCGCGCGCGCGCAGGCGCTGCCCGGTCAGGACGCTGCGCAGATATAAATACAGCAGCGGCCCGCTCAGCAAACCGATGGTGGCAATCGCCAGGGCGCTGTGCGGATACGTTGTATACAGGCGGTTGATGCCGAGCCAGGCATGGCCGATGACGGCCACGCTCCCCAGCAGCAGGGCGGCCAGCAGCCGGTTGGCTCCGCGCAGCTCGGCCTGGCGCGCCGCCAGCAGGGCAAGCGCGAGGAACACGCCCTGCCCCATGGCCAGCAGCAGGAGTAGCGAGAGCGCGGTTTGCGTCATGGGTTCAGGCCAGTTTGAAGAGGGCAAAAACAAAGCGCCTCCCACCTTCCCGGCGAGGAGAAGATGGAAGGCGCCTTGGTGACAGCGTCGGTATTGCCGGTGCGGTTTAGCGCTTCAGGACCAGGTCCGATGGAAGGCTGTGCAGGTAAGCGGCGATATCGGCCATGTCCTGGTTGGACAAGTCGGCGACATTGCTGGCCATGCTAGGGTTGTTACGGCCGTTCGGGCCATCGCCACGCTTGTAGGCGATCAGCGCGTGCTTGAGGTAATCGGCGTGCTGGCCTGCCAGGCGCGGGTAGATCTCGTTGGTCGGCTTGTTGAAATCGGCGCCGTGGCACGATGCGCAGGTGCGCTTCTTGACCAGGGCTTCGCCGTTGGCGATATTGCCGCCGGCGGTGGCGCTCAGGGAAACAGCGCCGCAGAACAGGGCGATCATCAGTTTTTTCATGGCTCTGTCCTTATTTTTTCTGCTGCGAATAGTAGGCAGCGGCGTCGGCAATGTCCTGGTCGGACATGCTGCCCGCGATACCGCGCATCGAAGGGTGCTTGCGCTCGCCCTTCTTGTAGGCGTTCAGCGCGTTTTCGATGTACTTGGCCGACTGGCCGCCAATCATCGGCACCGAATAGACTTCAGGGAAAGTCGCTTTGTAACCGGGGATGCCGTGGCAGCCGATACATTGTTCAACTTTTGCAGCCTTGGCGTTTCCAACGATGTCCGCTGCGGCGGACACGTTCGCGACGCAGGCGAGCACGAGGAGTGCGATGAATTTTTTCATGGTGGCGAGGGTAAGTGATAATCGGGTATCGCACGTGCAAAATTATTATGTTTTGCACTATCAACCTGAGATTTTAACCGAAGTGAAGTGACCCGTCCACTTTCACGGTGTTGCAGTGCCACCCTTCCGGTTCTGGCATATACTCCAAATAATTCCACTTTTGACCAGACACGCACATGCACGCATCGCATTCGCAGGCGCACCGCTTCCAGGGTTCGGACAGTTACGTCGCCACCGCCGACCTGAAACTGGCAGTCAACGCCGCACTCACCTTGCAGCGTCCCTTGCTGATCAAGGGCGAGCCGGGGACCGGCAAAACCATGCTGGCCGAAGAAGTCGCCGCCGCGCTGAACATGCCGCTGATGCAGTGGCATATCAAGTCCACCACCAAGGCCCAGCAAGGCCTGTACGAGTACGACGCGGTGTCGCGCCTGCGCGATTCCCAGCTCGGCGACGAGCGTGTGCGCGACATCCACAACTACATCGTCAAGGGCGTGCTGTGGCAAGCCTTTACCGCGCCCGAGCCGGTGGTGCTGCTGATCGACGAAATCGACAAGGCCGACATCGAGTTCCCCAACGACCTGCTGCGCGAACTTGACCGCATGGAGTTCTACGTCTACGAGACGCGCGAAATGGTCGTGGCCAAGCACCGTCCCCTGGTGATCATCACCTCGAACAATGAAAAAGAGCTGCCGGACGCGTTCTTGCGGCGCTGCTTCTTCCATTACATCAAATTCCCCGACAAGGACACGATGGAGCAGATCGTCAAGGTGCACTACCCGACCTTGAAACAGGACTTGCTGGCGCAGGCGCTGCAAAGCTTCTATGAAGTGCGCGACGTGCCGGGCCTGAAGAAAAAGCCCTCGACTTCCGAATTCCTCGACTGGCTCAAGCTGCTGCTGGCCGAAGACATCCCGGCCGAAGCGCTGCGCAGCCAGGATGCCAAGGCCATCGTGCCGCCGCTGCACGGCGCCCTGCTCAAGAACGAGCAGGACGTGCACCTGTTCGAGCGCCTGGTGTATATGTCGCGGACCAACCGCTGATGATCCAGGTCGACGCCCTCACCCTCGAATTCAACGGTGTGCGCCTCGAGCCGCTCTCGCTCGCGCACGCGGACGGCCTGCGCGCGGCCGCCAGCGACGGCGAACTGTGGAACATCCGGGTCACCTCGGTGCCGGAACCGCACAACGTGGAACAGTACATCCGCAACGCCCTCGAGATGCCCGACCGGCTGGCGTTCGCCGTGATCGACGCCTCCAGCGGCGTGGTGATGGGCTCGACCAGCTACCACGACATCCTGCCCAAGGTCGACCGGCTCGAAATCGGCTGGACCTGGTATGCCAAAAGCCGCCAGCGCAGCCACGTCAACACCAGCTGCAAACTGCTGCTGCTCTCGCACGCCTTCGATACGCTCGGCTGCGCGGTGGTGGGCCTGCGCACCGATAACTTCAATCACGCCTCGCAGGCCGCCATCGAGCGCCTTGGCGCCAAAAAAGATGGCGTGATCCGCCACGGCGCCCTGCGCCGCGACGGCACCGTGCGCGATACCGTCATGTACAGCATCGTGCGCGGCGAATGGCCCGAGATCAAATCGCAGCTGCATTACCAGCTGCAGCGCGCGGGAGCTTGAGGTGCTGATCGACTTCTTCTTTACGCTCAAGGATGCCAAGATCCCGGTCACGATCAAGGAATTCCTCACGCTGCTCGAAGCGATGGAGCGCAACGTCGCCGGCGCCTCGATGGATGACTTCTATTATGTATCGCGCCTGACCCTGGTCAAGGATGAAGCGCACTACGACAAGTTCGACCGCGCCTTTGCCCAGTACTTCAAGGGCATCAACGCCGCCTTCGAGACGAATGCCGCCATTCCGCTCGACTGGCTGGTCAAGCGCATGGAGCGCGAACTGTCGGACGAGCAGAAACGCCAGCTCGAAAAATTCGGCTACGACAAGCTGATGGACCGCCTGAACGAACTGCTCAAGGAACAGAAGGAGCGCCACGAAGGCGGCAGCAAGTGGATCGGCACCGGCGGCACCTCGCCGTTCGGGAACGGCGGCACCAATCCGGAGGGCGTGCGCATCGGCGGCAAAGGCGGCAACCGTACCGCGGTCAAGGTGTGGGAACAGCGCGCCTACCGCGACTACGACGCCGAACGCGAACTGGGCACGCGCAACATCAAGGTCGCGCTGCGGCGCCTGCGCAAGTTCGCGCGCGAAGGCGCCGAAGATGAACTGGCGCTCGACGCCACCATCCAGGCCACCGCCAACAACGCCGGCTACCTCGATATCAAGATGCGGCCGGAGCGCCGCAACAAGGTCAAGGTGCTGATGCTGCTCGATGTGGGCGGCTCGATGGACGACCATATCGAACGCACCGAGGAACTGTTCTCGGCGGCGAAGACCGAATTCAAGAACATGGAGTTCTTCTATTTCCATAACTGCGTCTACGACTACCTGTGGAAGAACAACCGGCGCCGCAACGCTGAACGCTTTCCGACCTGGGATATCCTGCGCAAGTACCCGGCCGATACCAAGCTTATTTTTGTCGGCGACGCCACCATGAGCCCTTATGAAGTGCTCCATCCCGGCGGCTCGGTCGAATACAACAACGAAGAAGCCGGCGCCGCCTGGCTGGCGCGCTTCTGCACGGCGTTTCCCAAGTTCGCCTGGCTCAATCCCGAGCCCGAAGGCGTGTGGCAGTACCGCCAGTCGATTTCCGTGATCCGCCAGATCATGAGCAACCGCATGTTCCCGCTGACGATCGAAGGGCTGGAACGCGCCATGCGCACCCTGAGCAAATAAGGGGCACGCCAGCCTTTGCGGCGCTACCCGCCGCGCATGATTGTGATTTTGGCAACATTTTTCGTTATGCGGAATCGTGCGCGCGGCACGGTCTTGTAGAATCTTGCGGCACCCATCGACCCGATGGAACGAAAGGAATACATGCCCGATCTGCTGACGATCCTCACCAATCTCGCCTGGCCCGTTGCGATCTGTCTCGCGTGGATGGCCGGCGAATTCGGCAAGCGCTGGACCGGCCTGCCGCGCATCAGCTTCTACGGCATCGTCGGCTTCGCCCTCGCCAGCACCCAGACCGGCGTGCTGCCGCCCTCCGGCGCCGGCCCGGTCCTGGTCATGGCCGATATCGCCTTCGGCCTGATTCTGTTTGAACTGGGCTACCGCATCAACCTGCGCTGGCTGCGCACCAATCCCTGGTTCGGCATGGCCGCGCTGGTCGAAGCGCTGGGCACCTTCGTCGCCGTCTATTTCGTGGCCATGTGGTTCAACGTCAGCACCATGACCGCGCTGATGCTTGCCTCGCTCGCCATGTCCACCTCGCCCGCCACGGTGGTGCGCATCATCAATGAACAGCGCAGCTCCGGCCAGGTCACCGAACGCGTGCTGCACCTGTCCGCGATCAACTGCGTGCTGTCGGTATTTACGTTCAACGTCATCGTGGGCTTCTGGATCTTCCACAGTTCGTCCGACATCGGCGACGCCACGATCAACAGCCTGGTGGCGCTGTTGATGTCGGGCGTGGTCGGCGCCCTGTTCGGCGTGGTGGTGCCGGCGCTGCTGCGCCACCTGGGCAACCTGGCGCAGGACGCCACGGTCGGCTTTGCGCTGGCCGTCATCTTGCTCGTCTCGATCACCTATACCACCCAGCTCTCGCCGGTGGTGGCCACGCTCGCCTTCGGCCTGACGGCGCGCCACCGGCGCGTGGCCTTCAGCCAGGCGCAGCGCAATTTCGGCGCCCTCGGCGAGCTGCTCACGGTGCTGCTGTTCGTGTACGCCGCATCGACCCTGGAATGGCGCGAAGTGTTCGCCGGCGGCGCGCTGGCCGTGACGGTGGTGATCGTGCGCCTGGCCACCAAGACGCTCGGCGTGACGGTGTTCTCCAAGTTGTCCGGCATTTCGTGGCGCAAGGGTGCGCTGACCGGCCTGGCGCTGGCGCCCGTGTCGGTGTTCGTGATTTTGCTGCTCGAGCATGCGCGCCTGCGCGGGATCGACGTGCAGGAACTGCGCTCGATGGCCGCGGTGACCATGCTGCTCGAAGTATTCGGCCCCATCATCATCCAGCGCGCCCTGATCTGGGCCCGCGAAACCACGGAGGCCTGAGATGCCGCTTGAACCGTTTGCCCAGTCGAAGGCACTGACCTTTGGCGTGGAACTGGAGCTGCAACTGGTCAGCCTGTCGGACTTCGACCTGACCGCCGCCAGCCCGGACTTGCTGCACCTGCTGGCGCAAAAACCCTTCCCCGGGAATGTGACGCCCGAAATCGCCGAGAGCATGATCGAGATTAATTCGAGCGTGCATTCGAGCCACCTGCCGCTGCTGGCCGAACTGCTGGAGATTCGCGACATCCTGGTGGCCGCGGGCGACCGCCTCAATATCGGTTTGTGCGGCGGCGGCACGCATCCGTTCCAGCACTGGTCGGAGCAGAAGATCTTTCCCAAGCAGCGCTTCCAGGAACTGTCGTCCCTGTACGGCTACCTGGCCAAGCAGTTCACGGTGTTCGGGCAGCACGTGCACATCGGCTGCGCCTCGGGCGACGATGCGATGTTCCTGCTGCACTCGCTGAACCGGTATATTCCGCACTTTATCGCGCTGTCGGCGTCGTCGCCGTTCGTGCAGGGGCACGACAGCCTGTTCGATTCGGCGCGCCTCAATTCCGTGTTTGCGTTTCCGATGAGCGGGCGCGCGCCGTTCACATTGAGCTGGGACGAATTCGCAAATGTGTATTTCGCGAAGATGGAACGCACCGGCATCATCAAGAGCATGAAGGATTTTTACTGGGATGTGCGGCCCAAGCCGGAGTACGGGACCATCGAACTGCGCGTGTGCGACACGCCGCTGACGGTGGAACGGGCGGCCGCGCTGGCCGGGTATCTGCAAGCGCTGTGCCGGCATCTGCTGGAGCGGCGCGAAGAGCCGCCGGTGGAAGATGACTACCTGGTGTATAACTTCAACCGCTTCCAGGCGTGCCGGTTCGGGCTCGATGGGGCGATTACGCATCCCAAGACCTACGAGACGATGTCGCTGCGCGAGGATATCCTGACCACGCTGCGCAAGATGGAGCCGCATGGCGAGGCGCTCGGGAGCCTGGGCGCGCTGCGGCATCTGTCGACGGCGGCGCAGGAGGCGAGCGATGCGACGTATTTACGCAGGCAGTATGAGGAACAGGGAAGCGCGGAGGGGATGGTGAATGCGGCGATCCGGCGGTTCAGGGGCAAGCGCTAACAACCGCCGCTTTTGCTATATCCACCGCCAAACCTGCCGCACCAACCACCGTCGTTCCTGGCACTGCCAGAAACGACTTCCCGCGCTGGCGGGAACCCACTTTTGTTCCGTAGTCGTCGGCTGAGCGGCGGACTTGGGTTCCCGCCTGCGCGGGAACGACGGGGACGGCTAGAGCCGCGTCTCGCGCGCCGCCCGCAAGAATTCATCCAGAATCGGCGTGCAATCCAATAAATCCACCCCGCCGGCCCGGTGAAACTCCGGGTGCCACTGCAATCCCATCACAAAATTCGCCCTTTGATAGCGGATCGCTTCGATGATCCCATCCGGGTCCGACATCGCCTCGACCAGGATATCGCGCCCCAGGTCCTTGACCGCCTGGTGGTGAATCGAATTGACCACCGGCCGCCGCACATCGGGGAACATGCGCCCCAGCGACGACCCCGAGGGAAAAATCACCTTGTGCCGGTGCGCGTCGTAATCGCTGTGCACGTGCGCGTGCGCCGCCGGCACATTGGTCGCCACATCCTGGTACAAGGTGCCGCCGAACGCCACGTTGATCAACTGGCAGCCGCGGCAAATCCCCAGCACCGGCTTGCCCGCATCGACGAATTCGTGCAGCAGTTCGAGTTCGTACACGTCGCGCGCGCGGTCGCCGCTCCACTCGGGCCGGGTGGGGCTTTCCGAATACGTCTGCGGCGACACGTCGGCCCCGCCCTGCAGCACCAGGCCGTCCAGATGGCGCGCGTAATGGCGCAAGGTGATATTGCTCGGATGGAGAAGGCCGTTGGTATTAACCGTCGGGATCATAAATACCAGCACATCGCGCGACATCACCCACTGCGCGATCGACTCTTCCAGGTATTGCAGGTTCTTGCTGCGCAGCCCAGTGGACCCGGGCTCCGGATGAAAAATCCGCGCCGAGACGCCAATGCGCAGGGTGCGGCGCATGAAATCGCGCCCGATCCTGTCGCGCAGGTTGCGCCAGCGTGAAGCCAGCACGCGGCGCGCCAGCGCCAGCGGCGTGTCGCTGTCCTTATGGTAGCGCGGCAGCGCGTCGGAACGGCGGTCGGGCACGCGCGCGGCATGGGCGCCATCCTTGTCCTGGTCGGGAGCCGGAGCAGGATCAGGAACTGGAACTGGAACAGCGCTTGGCTGCAAGGACTTGTCGGTATCGGGCATGCCTTAAATATAGCGCTCCCATGCAAGCGCACGATTCAAAGTTGTAACAAAATTGTGACCGGCACGCACTCAGGGCGGCAGCGACAGCAGCTTCTTGAGCGCCGAGACCAGGTGGCGGTCGGCCATCGGCTTGTCGAGCAGGCCGCGCACGCCGGCCGTGCGCGCACGCGCCGTGTCGTAGCCCGAGGCCTGGTTCACCAGCAGCACCACGGCGATGCGGTCGGCGCCTTCCTGCTGTTTAATTTCGCTGCACAGCGCATACGGATCGATGCCAGGGGTCGAGGTATTGATCATCACCACCGACACCGGCGTCTCCGCGCACAGGCGCACGGCCGCCGCCGCGCTCTCGGTCCACTCCACCGACACCTGGTGCGCCGACAGCAGCCGCGCCACATGGTCGCGCAGCGCGCCGCGCTTGTCGACGATCAGCACCGCGCCGTTCGGCGCCACACGCCGCATCTTGACGAAATCGAGCGGATCGGTGATGTCGAGATCGAGGCGGATGCGGCGGCGCCGCTCGTGCACCGGCGGTGCCTCGGGCGCCAGCATGCCGGTCAGCGCGTCGGCGCGCTTGCGCCCCATGTCGGTGAGCAGCTTGAACATCTGGAACATGTCGAGCGGCCGCGCCAGCTGGGCGCAGGGAAACTCCATCCCGGCCGAGCCGATCACCAGAGCGGGACGGGTCAGGTCCGGCTGCCACGCCAGCAAGGCGGCCAGGGCGCTCAGGTCGTCGCCGTTGGCAATGACCAGGTCCGGATCTTGCAAACTATCGCCGAGCAAGCAAGAATACGACGGCCCGTCGCGCGGGGGATGCGCGAGCGCCGTCCCCAGCTCGGATCCCTCGGCGGAAGGAAAGCCCAACAGGCGAACGCTCAGTAATTGCCTTTTTGCATGCATTTTTGCTAACTTATGGAATGTTTCTATACACACTTCTTGGTGTGCGTACAAATCTAACCACAATCGCCCGGGCTGGCAAGCACATTCATCCAAGTCAATTTATCTCCTTTTCCGTCCGACAAGATAGAATGCGCAGGCATCCGCATAAAGAACTTAGACATGGCCACCAAAAAACCTGCATCCGACTACAGCGAATCCTCCATCCGGGTCCTCAAGGGACTCGAACCCGTCAAACAGCGTCCGGGCATGTACACCCGCACGGAAAATCCGCTGCACATCATCCAGGAAGTTATCGACAACGCCTCCGATGAAGCGCTCGGCGGGCATTGCAAGAACATCGGCGTGACGGTCAACGTGGACGGCTCGATCACGGTCGAAGACGACGGCCGCGGCATTCCGGTCGGCCTGCATCCCGAAGAAAACGTGCCGACGGTGGAAATCGTCTTCACGCGCCTGCACGCGGGCGGCAAATTCGACAAGGGTTCGGGCGGCGCTTACGCCTTCTCGGGTGGCTTGCACGGGGTTGGCGTCTCGGTCACCAATGCGCTCTCCTCGCGCCTGGAAATCACGGTCTGGCGCAAGGAAGACAACGGCAACGGCCTGCACAAGATGGCCTTCGCCGACGGCGACGTGATCGAGCCGCTGGCATCGATCCCGGCGCCGCGCGACGGCAAGAAGAGCGGCACCCGCGTGTGCGCCTGGCCGAACCCCAAGTATTTCGACTCGCCCGCGATTTCGCAGGTCGAGCTTGCGCGCCTGCTGCGCTCCAAGGCGGTGCTGCTGCCCGGCGTGACGGTCACGCTCACCATCGCCAAGACGGGCGACGTGACGACCTGGAAGTACGACGAAGGCTTGCGCGGCTACCTCAATGAAATGCTGGCCCAAGGCACCAGCGGCGAAACCCTGATTCCGGTGTTCGAAGGCGCCCAGTACTCGAACGGCGAAACCGACGGCTTTGCCGAAGGCGAAGGCGCGGCCTGGGTGGTGGCGTGGACCGAAGAAGGCGCGGTGGTGCGCGAATCGTACGTCAACCTGATTCCCACCTCGAACGGCGGCACCCACGAATCGGGCTTGCGCGACGGCCTGTATGGCGCGGTCAAGAGTTTTGTGGAGATGCATTCGCTGCTTCCGAAAGGCGTGAAACTGCTGCCGGAAGACGTGTTCGCGCGCGTCTCCTTCGTGCTGTCGGCCAAAGTGCTCGATCCGCAGTTCCAGGGCCAGATCAAGGAACGCCTCAACTCGCGCGACGCGGTGCGGCTGGTCTCGACCTTCGCCAAGCCGCCGCTCGAACTGTGGCTCAACCAGCACGTCGAGTACGGCCGCAAGCTGGCCGAACTGGTGATCCGCCAGGCCCAGTCGCGTCTGCGTTCGCTGCAAAAAGTCGAAAAGAAAAAGTCTTCCGGCGTGGCGGTTCTGCCCGGCAAGCTGACCGATTGCGAATCGAGCGACATCGCGCGCAACGAACTGTTCCTGGTCGAGGGCGACTCGGCGGGCGGTTCGGCCAAGATGGGACGCGACAAGGAATTCCAGGCCATCCTGCCGCTGCGCGGCAAGGTGCTCAACTCCTGGGAAACCGACCGCGACCGCTTGTTCGCCAACAATGAAATCCACGACATCGCGGTGGCGATCGGGGTCGACCCGCACAGCGTGGGCGACACGCCCGACCTGTCGGGCCTGCGCTACGGCAAGATCTGCATCCTCTCGGATGCGGACGTGGACGGCTCGCACATCCAGGTATTGCTGCTGACCCTGTTCTTCAAGCACTTCCCGGCCCTGTTCGCGCCCGGTCACATTTGCGTGGCGCGCCCGCCGCTGTACCGGGTCGACGCTCCGGCGCGCGGCAAGAAGCCGATCCAGAAGCTGTACGCGCTCGACGATGGCGAACTGGTGGCGATCCAGGACAAGCTGCTGAAAGAAGGCTTGAAGGAAGGCAGCTGGAGCATTTCGCGCTTCAAGGGCCTGGGCGAGATGAACGCAGAACAGTTGTGGGAAACCACGATGAACCCGGACACGCGGCGGTTGCTGCCGGTATCGCTGGGCGACTTCAGCCACATCGATGCTTCGGCGCGCTTCAACATGCTGATGGGCAAAGGCGAAGCCGCGGCCCGCCGCGCCTGGATCGAAGAGCACGGCAACGAAACTGAAGCCGACATCTGATTTGTTACAACACCGGGGTCTGACCTCTGATTAGAAATGTCACAACACCGGGGTCTGACCTCTGATTAGAAATATTTCGAATCAGAGGTCAGACCCCGGTTTGCGGCAGCGCAAACGGACACTGAACCATGATTATCGGCATCGACCTGGGCACCACCAATAGTCTCGCGGCGGTGTGGCGCGACGGCAAGGCGCACCTCATCCCGAACGCACTGGGCAGCTTTCTCACGCCTTCCTGCGTTGGCATGGATGACGACGGCACCGTGCTGACCGGCGAAGCGGCGCGCGCGCGCTTGCAAACCCATCCGCATATGACGGCGGCCATGTTCAAGCGCTACATGGGCAGCGAACGCGAAACCCAGCTCGGGGCGCGCAAGTTCCGCCCCGAGGAGCTGTCGTCGATGGTGCTGCGCTCGCTCAAGGAAGACGCCGAAGCCTGGCTCGGCGAAAAGGTCGAGGAAGCCATCATCACCGTGCCCGCTTACTTCAGCGACGCCCAGCGCAAGGCGACCCGGGTGGCCGGCCAGCTGGCCGGGCTGCGCGTCGAGCGCCTGCTCAACGAACCGACCGCCGCGGCGCTGGCCTACGGCATCCAGGACACCAAGCGCGAAACCAAATTCCTCGTGTTCGACCTGGGCGGCGGCACCTTCGACGTCTCCATCCTCGACCTGTTCGAGGGCGTGATGGAAGTGCGCGCCACCGCCGGCGACAATTTCCTCGGCGGCGAAGACTTTGTCAGCGTGCTGGTGGACGCTTTCCTCTCGCGCAGCGGCCTGTCCAAGGCCCTGGACGGCACCGAGTTGACCGGCACCCAGCGCCAGCGCCTGCGCGCGGAAGCCGAACGCGCCAAGCGCGCACTGTCGGACAGCCTGAGCACGCGCATGGCCTACCACATGGGCGGCCAGGAATACAGCTGGGAGCTGACCGAGGACTTGTTCGTGCTGCTGTGCGACCACCTGATCGCCCGCCTGCGCACCCCGGTCGAACGCGCCCTGCGCGACGCCACCATCAAGGCATCCGAACTCGATACGGTGGTGCTGGCCGGCGGCGCCACCCGCATGCCGCTGGTGCGCAAGCTGGCCGCGCGCATGTTCGGGCGCTTCCCGTCGATCAGCCTCGATCCCGACCAGGCGATCGCCCTCGGCGCCGCGGTGCAGGCGGGCCTGATGGCGCGCGACGCCGCCCTCTCCGAAGTGGTGATGACCGACGTCGCGCCCTACTCGCTCGGCATTTCGGTGGCGCGCGAAATCGGCCCGAACAAATACGAGGGCGGCCATTACCTGCCGATCATCGAACGCAATTCGACGGTGCCGGTCTCGCGCGTGGAAAATATCACCACCATCAACGACTACCAGAAGGAACTGGTGGTGCACGTGTACCAGGGCGAGTCGCGCCGGGTGTCGGACAACGTCTTCCTCGGCAAGCTCAATTTCCCGATCGAGGCGAAACGCGCCGGCGAAGTGAGCGCCGACGTGCGCTTCACCTACGATATCAGCGGCGTGCTCGAAGCGGAGATCACGGTGCTGCCGACCCAGGAAAAGCACACGCTGGTGATCACCGAAAATGCCGGCGTGATGACCCAGGCCGAAGTGGCAAAGCGCCTGGCCGAACTGAGCGAACTGAAAATCCACCCGCGCGACAAGATCGAAAACCGCACCCTGGTGGCGCAGGCCGACCGCCTCTACGAGCAGTTGCTGGGCCATGAGCGCGAATACCTGGCGCAGCACATCGCGGCCTTCACGGCGGTGCTCAATACGCAGCAGCCATCGGCCATGCGCAGCGCCCGCGAGACGCTCACGCGCGTCATGCGCGACCTTGGCGGGAGTTCTTTCCTATGAACGTCTGGAGCGTGCTCGGAATGAAGGCCAGCCGCGATGAGCGCGCCATCAAGCGCGCCTACGCGGCCATGCTCAAGGTGACCCGTCCGGAAGACGATCCGGTCGCCTTCCAGATCCTCAACGATGCCTACCAGGCCGCGCTGCAGCTGGCGCGCCAGGCGCATGACATGGACTGGCCGGACGAGGAACCCGCCCCGCGCCAGCCGGAGCCGGAGACGGAGTACGAGCCGCCGGTCTACATGGCGGCCTACGCATTCGACCCGGATGCGGCGCCGGCGCGCGAGGAAGCGCCGCAGGACGTACCCGTCTACACCGCCTTTTATGAATTCGATCCGTCGCAGCCGAAGCCGGAACCCGAGCAATATCGCTTGCCGCCGCCCTTGCCCGTCCCGATCGCGGGGACCGGACCCGCTTCGCCCGTGGTGGAAGCGCGCCGCGTCTGGGCCGCATTCCTGACGCGCGCGCACCAGGACACGCGCCAGCGGCTGGCACAGCTGTTCGCCGGCGAGGAGCTGCTCAATATCGAGGTGCGCGACTGCTTCGAGGAGTGCGCGGTCCAGTATTGCGCCGGCGAAGGCTGCGAGGACGACTTCCGCGAAGCGATGGCAGTGCACTTCGGCTGGGTCGACGACGCCAGTTTCGTGGGGCGCCAGATGCCAGACGAAACCGGCATGATGCTGGCGCGCCTGCGCGCCCAGCGCTCGTACGCGCACTTTTGCCAGCTGGCCCTGGAGGACGAGGTGGTGCGGGCGCTGCTCGATGGCGACCCGCGCGGCGTCATCGGCAGGTATCCCGATGCCGCGTTCACGGAACGCATGCGCGAACTGCTTGAACTGGTCCACTGCTACCATGGCGAGATGCTCGACCTCAGGCTCGATGCCGATATCGTCGAACGGTGGGTAGCCGTCGTCCAGGGCCGGGGATGGTCGCGCTGAGCCCCGCCCCTGCCGCGCGCGGGATCGACCGCCGCACACCCAAACAAACACACTCAATTTTCATAAGCACCTACGTACATGTCCTCACAATCGAATCTGTTTGAACCACCTCCACCGCCGCCACCTGAAGACGTCGAAACGCTGACGCTGTCGACCTTCGCCGAGCGCGCCTATCTCGATTACGCCGTCTCGGTCGTCAAGGGCCGCGCCCTGCCCGACGTGTGCGATGGCCAGAAGCCGGTGCAGCGCCGCATCTTGTACCGGATGAACGAACTGGGCCTGAGCGCAACCGCCAAGCCAAGCAAGTCGGCCGCCGTGGTCGGCGACGTCATGGGAAAACTGCACCCGCACGGCGACCAGTCGATCTACGACGCGCTGGTGCGCATGGCGCAGGACTTTTCGCTGCGCTATCCGCTGATCGATGGCCAGGGTAACTTCGGCTCGCGCGACGGCGACGGCGCGGCGGCGATGCGCTACACGGAAGCGCGCCTGACCCCCATCGGCAAGCTGCTGCTCGAAGAAATCGATGAAGGCACGGTCGACTTCCAGCCCAACTACGACGGCGAACACGCCGAACCGAAAGCCCTGCCGGCGCGCCTGCCGATGGTACTGTTGAATGGCGCCTCCGGCATCGCGGTCGGCCTGGCCACCGAAATCGCCTCGCACAACCTCACTGAAGTAGCGCGCGCCACCGTGGCCATGATCCGCAATCCCAAGATCACCCACGCCGAACTGATGACGCTCATTCCGGGGCCGGATTTCCCGGGCGGCGGCCAGATCATCACGCCGCCGGCGCAGATCTCGGACATGTACGCCAGCGGACGCGGGTCGATGAAGGTGCGCGCGCGCTGGAAGATCGAAGAGCTGGCGCGCGGCCAGTGGCAGGCGGTGGTGTCGGAACTGCCGCCGGGCGTGTCGTCGCAAAAGGTGCTCGAAGAGATCGAGGAGCTGACCAACCCCAAGATCAAGCTGGGGAAAAAGGCGCTCACGCCCGAACAGCTGGCACTCAAGCAGACCATCCTGGGCTCGCTCGATACGATTCGCGACGAATCCGGCCGCGCCGCGCCGGTGCGCCTGGTATTCGAGCCGAAATCGAAGAACCAGGACCAGGCTGAATTCATGCTGATGCTGCTGGCGCATACCTCGCTTGAGTCGTCCAGTTCGATCAACCTGGTGATGATCGGCGGCGACGGGCGGCCGCGCCAGAAGGGCTTGAGCGAAATCCTGCAGGAGTGGATCGATTTCCGCTTCGTGACGGTGCGCCGCCGTACCGATTTCAGGCTGGGCAAGGTCAACGACCGCATTCACATTCTCGAAGGACGCGAAGCGGTCCTGCTCAATATCGACAAGGTGATTCACATCATCCGCAATTCGGACGAGCCGAAGGCCGCGCTGATCGCCGAATTCCGCCTCTCCGACATCCAGGCCGAGGATATCCTGGAACTGCGCCTGCGCCAGCTGGCGCGCCTGGAGACGATCAAGATCCAGCAGGCTTTGGCAGAACTGCGCAAGGAAGAAGTCAGCCTGCGCGACATCCTCGACAATCCGTCGACCATGAAGCGCCTGATCATCCGCGAGATCGAAAGCGACGCCAAGCAGTTCGGCGATGCGCGCCGCACCGTGATCGAAGAAGCGCAGCGCGCCACCGCCGAGCAAAAAATCGTCGACGAGCCGGTCACGGTGATCGTGTCCGAAAAAGGCTGGGTGCGCGCGCGCACCGGCGTGGGCCACGATGTGGCGCAGTTCACCTTCAAGGCGGGCGACTCGCTGTATGCGGCCTTCGAGTGCCGCACCATCGACAACCTGCTCGGCTTCGGCGACAACGGCAAGGTGTACTCGGTGCCGGTGGCGGCGCTGCCGGGGGCGCGCGGCGATGGCGTGCCGATTACCACGCTGGTCGACCTGTCGGGCGGCGCGCGCATCCTGCACTATTTCGCGGGCAGCGCACAGACCGTGCTCTTGATGGCGTCGAACGCGGGCTATGGTTTCGCGGCCAAGGCGGGCGACATGGTCAGCCGGCTCAAGGGCGGCAAGTCCTTCATCACGCTCGACGATGGCGCGCAGCCGCTGCCGCCGCGCGTGATCGCGGCCAATGCCAGCGCGGTGGCCTGCCTGACCGAAAAAGGCAAGCTGCTGGTGTTCGGGATGGATGAACTCAAGACGCTGACCAACGGCGGACGCGGCGTGACCCTGATCGAGCTGGAAGACAAGGAAAAACTGCTGGCGGTGCAGCCGATTTCGCAAAAAGGCGTGACGGTGCACGGGACCTGGGCGGGCGAGAAGCCGCGCGCGGTCGATTTGTCGGCCTCGGGCCTGGCGGTCCACTTCGGCAAGCGCGCACGCAAGGGCAAGGCGCTGGTGGCCAGGATCAAGGTCATGACGCTCACGCCGATTGGCTAAGTAGCGCTCCTCCGGCGCACCTCCGTCATTTCTGCCATTGGCAGAAATGACTTCCCGCCCCAGGGCGGCACCCGGCGCGAATGACGGAAGCAGGAACGCTGGGCGGGGTGGCCAACAACAAAAACGGGGTAAGTATTGCCTACCGAGGTCAGACCCCGGTCAGGCAATACTTACCCCGTTTTCATTCCATCACCCTGCAAGCAGGGCGCATAGATTAGTGCTTGGCAGCAGCTTTTTTCACGTCCGAAGCGGCTTCCACTTTGGTTTCGTGGGTTTTTGCCGCGGCGGTCGCTTTGTCGGCGCCAGCTTCAACAGCCACTTTTTCCGCTTTTTCGTCGGCCTTGATCATTTTTTTCTCGGCTTTCAGATTGGCTTTGGCGACTTTTTTCTCGGCCTTGGCTTCGGCTTTCATTTTGTCTTCCGGATCAGCCTTGGCGACGTCGGTGCTCGCTTCCGCGTGGGCTTTTACCGCTTTCGAATGCGCCTTGGTTTTTTTCTCGGTAGCGTCGGCGGCAGCCTTGGTGGTTTTTTCGTCGGCTTTGGCAACTACTTTGGCTTCCTTGGCTTCGGCTTTGGCGATGTCCTTGTTGGCGGTCGCTTCAGCTTTGACAACGGCTGGCGTAGCAGCTGGCGTTTGTGCATAAACCGAAGTAGCGAACAGGCCGGCGATCAGGGTAAGGAGTAATTTGTTCATGGTTGTACCTTTTAGAAGACTGGTTGGGGGTTTCTTATCCGTGGACGTTTTGGACCGGAGTCCGTCGCCATCTATCGTTCTCAACTTTATATTTCGTCAAGGAACGGCATCCAGAATATGTCTTGCGGCACACTGGGTCTGTGCGCTAGCGCACGCATTCCAGAGCTAACCAAAAGCAACTTCCAACCAGGCGAACTGGACAAGAAAATTCCAGATCGCCCGCCGTTGCAGGCCTTACGCCTACTTCCCCGCCCTCTTCCCTGCATATAAATCGATGATGGTGGTGATGCCATCGTTACAGACGTTACAGAATCTTTCACTTCGATCGAACATCAGGCACTGCATTTCCGACCGATAGTAGCCGCTCGCCTCGTAATTGCCCCCCTCGAAGGCACCCACGTCGTGCCGGTGCGCGGCCTTGGCGAACAGGGTATTGGTATGGGTCAGGTCTTCGTGGAACAGTGCGCTCATCTCCGACTCGGGCCGGTTGGCGGCGCGCAGCGCGGCGCGCCGCTTCTGGTAGGCGCGCGCATAGTCCTCGTACTGGGCCTTGGGCCAGACGGTCGGCAGCGGCGTGCCGGCCTTGACGTGGCGCTGCCATTTCAGCTTGGCCGGGTCGCGCAGCGCGGTCACGTTCGGCTCCCACGGCTCGATCCGTCCGGCGCTCGACTGGTAGGCCACGGGCGAGGTGTAATACTCGTCGGCCAGGCCGGCGAAATGGTGGCCGAATTCGTGCACGAACAGGTAATTGGCCCAGTCGTTGCCGGCCGCCGCGGTACTGAACTGGCCGAAGATGCCGCCGCCGCCGTAGGTATCGTTATTGACCAGGATTTCGATGAACTCGTACGGCGCATGCTGGGCGATGTCGCGCAGCGCGCGGTTGTCCAAGGTGAGCACGTAGCGCTCGCTGCCGAAAATATCGTAGCGCGTGCCCAGCGCCGATGCGCGGTGCACGCCGGTCGATGGACGCGACACGCCGCTCTCAGCGGTCGGCACCGCGATGGCCCACACATTGAAGTCGCCCGCGCGCTCCTTGAACGGCGACACCGTGAACAGATGATCGGCCAGGCGGCGCGCGTCGGCCTCGAATTTTTTCATCTCGGCGGCGGTGTAGCCGTCCCCCATGACCAGCAGGTCGACCTTGGCCGGGGACGGTCCGCTGACGCGGATCGGAATCGGTTTGGCCGGTGCCGGTGCCTGTTTGCGCACCACATCCGGCGCGTCCGGGTCGACCTCGACGCTCCAGGCGACCGAAAACTGATTGCGCTCGTCGCGCTTGAGCACCCGCACCCGCACCGGTTTGCCAAAGGCCGGAAAGCGCACCGACTCCTCGAAGCCGCGGCTGATGCGCATCGCTTCCTCGGTGGTGCGCCATTCGCCGAAAATGGTGGAGAAGCCGCGCGAATACAGCAGGTCGCCCGTTTTGGCGTCCACCACTTCGACCATGTTCTGGCCACGGTTGGTGGTGTCGACGTTTTGCGACAGGTCCCCGGGCCACGGCAGCGGTTCGATCACCACCCGTTCGAGCGCGTATTGGTCGGACAGGGCATTGCCGCTGTGCTGATAGTCGACGCGGACGGTGGCGGGCGGCTGGGCGTGGGCCTGGGCGGCGGCGGCCAGCGCCAGCAGGCCGGCGGCGCGGCGCATGAAACGGAGGGGGGACAGCGGCATGGCGGTTTCCTTGCAAGCGTGGGTCGTGCTGTATTGTAAACCCGCCCCGGACGGCGCAAAAGAGCGTAATCGGCATAGCGTTCAGGACCCGCGCGGCGCCGTGGTAGCATGTCGCTTCCCTTGGAATCCCAGCGACGATGTACACAACGATTGAAAGCCAGGCTGAATCACTGATCCGTGACACCGGCGCGCGCCTCACCAAGCCGCGCTCGCGCGTGCTGGCGTATCTGCTGGCGCAGAACAAGCCCCTGACCCACCACGACATCCAGGAAGGCCTGGCCGGCGCGGCGCTCGATTCCGTGACCTTGTACCGGGTGCTGGAATGGCTGAGCGAGCACGAACTGGTGCACCGCATCGCCGGCGCCGACCAGGTGTGGCGCTTCAACGCCGGCGCGGGCCAGCACGGACACCAGCACGCGCACTTCCAGTGCACCCGCTGCGAGATGGTGACCTGCTTTACCGACATCGCCCTGCCCGCCCAGATCACGCTTCCCGACGGCTTCACCAGCGACCAGGTCGACTTCCTGATCAAGGGCGTGTGCCAGGTGTGTAACGCCAAAAAGTAAAACCGGTGCCGCATCAGTCACGCGGCTAACGCAAGCCTATTGCATTAAAGAGGTATTCGACCTATTATGGCAACTCAGTTGCATTAATATCTTGCCCTATCCGGCTCCGCCACGCCTGAAGAAATCCCACGCATGCACATCCCGACCGCCAGCGCCATCCTCCTCGCCAGCCTCGCGCCGCTGGCCGCCACCGCCGCGCCGGAGCCGATCGACAAGGTGGTGATCGGCGGCCAGCGCGAGCACTATCGCAGCCTGTCGGCCACCGGCGCGACCAAGACCGATGCGCTACTCAAGGACCTGCCGCAAAGCGTGCGCGTGCTCACCAGCGAGGTCCTGCGCGACGCCGGCGTGAGCACCCTGGCCGCTGCGCTCGACCTGGCCAGCGGCATTGCGCGCCAGAGTAACCTGGGCGGCTTGTGGGACAGCTACGCCATGCGCGGCTTCACGGGCGACCCCAATTTCGGCTCCGATTTCCTGGTCAATGGCTTCAGTTCGAGCCGCGGCTACAACGGCCTGCGCGACACCGCCAACACGCAATCGATCGAAGTGCTCAAAGGCCCGTCGGCCGCCCTGTACGGGCGCGGCGAGCCGGGAGGCACGGTCAACATCGTCACCAAAAAGCCGCGCTTCGTCCAGGAGCGCAGCATCAGCGCGGCGGCCGGCAGCTTCAATACCTGGCGCACCGCGCTCGACGTCACCGGCCCTGTGAGCGAGACGCTGGCCTACCGCGTCAACGCCGCCTGGCAGCAGGGCGAGAGCTTTCGCGACAGCGGCCGGCGCGACACGCTGCTGCTGTCGCCCTCGTTCGTGTGGCTGGCGGGCGAGCACACCACGGTCTCCTACGAGATCGAAGCGAGCCAGCAAAAAGCGCCGTTCGACCGTGGCGTGCCGGCGCTGAACGGCAAGCTCGGTGCGGTTCCCGCGTCGCGCTTCCTGGGCGAGCCTGGCGATGGCCGCACCACCGTCAAGTCGCTCGGGCACCAACTGTTCGTGCAGCACGCCCTGGACGGCGGCTGGTCGCTGCAATCGGGCCTGTCCTACCGCGACAGTGAACTGAGCGGCTTTTCGACGGAAGCCAACAACCTGCTGGCCGACGGCCGCACCTTGCGGCGCCAGCGCCGCCACCGCGATTTCTCGGCCACCGACACCTCTAGCCGGGTCGAACTGCTCGGAAAACTGGGCACGGGCGCCTTGCGCCACAGCGTGCTGTTCGGCGTCGACGCCTACCGCTTCGACGACCGCCGCGTGCAGCTGCGCCGCAATCCGTCAAGCGCCAATCCGTACACGATCGATATTTTCCAGCCGGTCTACGGCGCCGTTGCCGATCCGCTGACGCTGTCGATCGACACGCTGGAGCGCCAGCGCGCGCACGGCGTCTATGCGCAGGACCAGATTGACCTGGGCAGCCAGTGGAAAGCCCTGCTGGGCATTCGCTACGACAGCGCCGCTCAAACCGTCACCAACAACCGGCTCAAGACGGGCAGCGCGCAAAGCCTGCACGCCAGCAGCCCGCGCGCGGGCATTGTGTACCAGCCGGCCAAGGCGCTATCGCTGTATGCGAGTGCGGCGCGTGCCTATCGCCCGAACAGCGGCATCAGCATCGACAACCGCGCATTTGAGGCGGAAAAGAGCCTGTCGTATGAACTGGGCGCGAAAATCGACGCCCTCGACGGAAAACTGAGCAGCACCGTGGCGCTGTACAAGATCGACAAGAAGAACGTCCTGACGACCAACCCCGCCAATACCGACTTTGCGATCCCCGCCGGAGAAGTCGGCAGCCGCGGCCTGGAACTGGACGTGGCCGGCACCGTGGCGCGCAAGCTGCAGCTGTCGGCCGCCTACGCCTACACCGACGCCACCGTCACCAGGGGCGACAAGACGATCCTTACCGGCAGCCGCTTTCCGAACGTGGCGCGCCACAGCGCCAATCTGCTGCTGGTGTCCAGCTTCAGGCTGGGCGAGGCCAAGGCCAGCGCCGGCGCCGGCGCCAGCTACGTGGGCAAGCGCATGGGCGACGTGGCCGCATCGAGCAGCTTCGAACTGCCCGCCTACAGCACCGTCAAGCTGGTGGCGGCCTACGCGCCGCACCGCAAGCTGCGCATCGCGCTCAATATCGATAACCTGTTTAACAAGACCTGGTATGCCAGTTCGTACAGCCAGATGTGGGTGGCACCGGGCACCGAACGCGCGGCCACGCTGACGGCCAGCTACAGCTTTTAAGAGCCGACATGACCGCCATCGCACCCGCGCCATCCAAACGCATCGCCGCCATCGATGCGATGCGCGGCCTGATCATCCTGATCATGACGCTCGACCACGCGCGCGAAACCTTCTTCCTGCACCACCAGGTCGGCGACCCGATGGACCTGGCCACGACCGAGCCACCGCTGTTTTTCAGCCGCATGGCGGCGCATTTCTGCGCGCCGATGTTCGTGTTCCTCACCGGCCTGTCGGCCTGGCTGTACGCCAATCCGCCGTCCGGCCCGCGCAGTCCGCGCGGCTTTTTGCTCAAGCGCGGCCTGTTCCTGATCGTGCTGGAACTGGTGTTCGTCAATTTCGCGTGGTCGGGCCGCTTTCCGCCGCCGGTGCTGTACTTGCAGGTGATCTGGGTGATCGGCCTGTCGATGATCGCGCTGGCCCTGCTGCACAAGGTGCCGCTGCGCTGGCTGGCACTGCTCGGCGCCGTGATCGTGGCCGGCCACAATGCCTTGTCCTTTCCCGGACTGGAAGCGGGCAGCCTGGCGCACGCCGCGTGGACGCTGCTGGAGCAGCGCGGCTTCCTGGTGAGCGAGGGCGCGACCCGCGTCAAGATCAGTTATCCGCTGCTGGCGTGGATCGGGGTGATCTTGCTCGGCTACGCCGCCGGTCCCCTGTTTTCAACCACGGTGCAGGCGCCGGCGCGGCGCCGCATCCTGCTGCTCGCCAGCGCGGCCTGCCTGCTGCTGCTTGCGCTGCTGCGCGGCTTTAACATCTATGGCGAGACGCGGCCGTGGACCGTGCAGGCCGACCTGCTGCACACGGCGATGGCGTTCCTGAACCTGACCAAGTATCCGCCCTCGCTCAACTTCCTCCTGATGACGCTCGGCGTGGGGATGCTGGCACTGGCATGGATGGAAGCGGCGAACCGGCGCGTGGTGGCCTTTTGCGCCACCTTCGGCGCGGTGCCGCTATTCTATTACCTGGCGCACCTGTATCTGCTGCTCGCGCTGCGCGGCCTGACGGCGGCCGTCTCAGGCGGGCAGGCGCACCAGGCGGGCGGGATCGGCGAAGTGTGGGTGTGGGCGCTGGCCGTGATCGCGGCGCTGTACTACCCGTGCCGCTGGTTCGGGCACTACAAGCGCACCAGCGGCCGGGCGTGGGTGCGCTACCTGTAGCGTTTACTTATACTGGTACAGCGGCTGGCGGATCAGGATCGGCAGCACGTCGAGGCGGATGTTGAAGACCGAGTAGGTATCCGAAATCGCCGACATATAGCCGATGCTGTCCTTGGTGCGGCTGAAGCGGAACTCGAAGCCCAGTTCCGGCTGCAGGTCGCGCGGGCTGCCCAGGGTCAGGCCGATGGCGTCGGTCTGGTCGCTGTCGATCAGGCGGTGCATCAGGTCCACCACCGTCGTGTTACCGAGGATATCGGCAAAAAACAGCGGCCCACGGTAGTACGGCGCGGCCGGATCGAGCTTGTTGGCCAGCTTTTCGCGCGATGGCGTAAATACTCCGCTCAACAGATTGAAGCGGTCGCCGTTATCGAGGTAACTCAGTTTGGCATTGCTGACATTGAAGTCGCCCGGCGTCGAGGTGGCGCTATTGAGGTCGATCAGCAGCGCGCCCTTGTAGCCGAGCACCTCGACGTCGCGGTTGCCGTGAATGATCATCGACGTGTTCTCGTCGATCCCCAGCCCCATCTTGTAGCCCTTGGCCAGCATGGCCGGCAGCATGCGCCCGAAGCGCCCGCGCACCAGCAAGTGCTGGTCAACGAAAACGTCCTTGCCGATGAAGCCCAGGCCCGGCGCCAGTTCCATGCCGTCGGCCACGCCGCGCTTGAGGGTGGAGAGCACCGAATTGACATCGTAGAACATGGTGCTGCTCATGATCGCCGCGCCGGCGCTGGTGCCGGCGATCACGCCGCCGTTGCGGTACATGGACCACAGCGCGTCGAGCACCAGGCTGCTGCTGCCATCCTTCTTGCGCAGCGCTTCGATGATGCGGGCCTGGTTGCCGCCGACGAAATAGGCGCCGTCGGCGTGGCGCACCGCGTCGGCCAGCACCGGATCGTTGGCCGCGACACGGTAGTCGACGCCTTCCAGCTTGACGGCGACCGGCACGAAAAAGGCATCGGCGCCGTAGGAATTGAGCACTTCGACGTTGTTCTTGCCGGCGATGTCGGGGCTGGCCGAGGCCGAGCCGAAGACGGCGATGCGCGCCCCCGGACCGCCCGCCAGTTCGACGATGCGCTTCCACACCGCCGCGTTCTCGCCGCGCAGCGCGCCGCCGATGATCACCAGCGAGCCTTTCGGCCCACCTTGCGGCACGGCGGGCGCCGGAACCGGAACCGGGGCCGGAACCGGGACCGGGGCCGGAACCGGTGCCGGAACCGGTGCGGCGGCCTGCGCCTGGCCCGCCGCCAGCAGGAGCAGGAACAGGAACTGTAAGTATCGGCGGGCCAGGTTCAGCATCGGTGGTTCTTCCTTATTCGGTAGGTCGGGCGGCGGAGCACGCAGCCGGTGTTATGTGAAGGCAAGATGATACCCCGCGCAGAAATATTATGTCGTATTCCAGAAATGCAGCCGGCGCGGCGGCGGCTTTTTATGCCACACTTCCGCTAACGTCATTTAACGGTCACGACCATGCAAGCACAAACCCATCGCATCTCCCTGGAGGACAGCAGCATGTCCTCGCAACTGGCCAGTTTCCATTTCGGTACGCCGGGCACCGGCAAGAAGGTGTATATCCAGGCCGCGCTGCACGCGGACGAAGTGCCGCCCATGCTGGTGTCGCAGTTTTTGCGCACCGAACTGCTGGCGCTGGAGGCGGCCGGCAGCATTCGCGGCGAGATCATCCTGGTCCCGGCGGCCAACCCCATCGGCCTGGCCCAGGCCATCCACGGCGCGCCCTTCGGCCGCTTCGACCTGTCGACCGGTACCAATTTCAACCGCGCCTACAAGCACGTGGCCGAGGACCTGAAAACCTCGCTCGAAGGCTTGCTCGGCCCCGACGCCGAGGCCAATGTGGCCCTGATCCGCGCCCACGCGCGCGAATCGGTCGGCGCCTGGCAGCCGAAAACCGATGCCGATGCGCTCAAGAAGATCCTGCTGGGGATGGCCATCGATGCCGACATCGTGCTCGATCTGCACTGCGATAACGAAGCGGTGCTGCATATATATGCAGGCACCCCGCTGGCCGAGGCGGTGGCGCCGCTGTCGGCGCTGATGCAGGCGCACGCGGTACTGCTGGCGCTCGAAGCGGGCGAAGAACCGTTCGACGAAGCTTGCAGCCGCCTGTGGTGGGACCTGGCGGCGCACTTCGGACCGGGCTTTCCGATTCCGCCGGCCTGCCTGTCGACCACCGTGGAGCTGCGCGGCGAGATGGACGTGAGCTATGAACTGGCCCAGCGCGACGCGCACGCCCTGCTGCAGTTTTTGGCGCATGCCGGCGTGCTGGCCGTGGCGCCGCCCGAGCTGCCCGAACCGCTGTGCGCACCGACCCCGCTCGAAGGCGTGGAGCCGATCGCCGCGCCGCATGCCGGCGTGCTGGTGTTCCTGAAACAATTGGGCGAAAAGGTCAGGGCCGGCGACGCCATCGCCGACCTGGTCGAGCCGGTGAGCGGCCGCACCACGACCTTGCGCTGCAGTGTCGACGGCGTGTTCTTCGCCCGCACCGCGCACCGCCATCTGCTGCGCGGCATGGCGGTCGGCAAGATCGCGGGACCAGTGGCTTTCCGCGCCGGAAAGCTGCTGAGCCAATGAAACTGCGCATCCCGAATACCTTCGTCCTGCTGTTTTTAATCCTGGCGATGATCGCCGTGGCCACCTGGCTGGTGCCGGGCGGCCAGTACGAGACGGTGCTGGTCGATGGCAAGCCACGCATCGATCCGGCTTCCTTCCACTACGTGCAGAGTAATCCGCAAGGTTTCGTGGCGCTGATGATGGCGCCCATCAAAGGCTTCAAGGAAGCGGCCCAGATCATCGGCTTCGTGCTGATCGTCGGCGGCGCGTTCGCGGTGCTGCAAAAGACCGAGGCGCTCGACGCGATGATCCGCAGCGTGGCGCGCGCGCATACCCATTCGGCCTTCGTGCGGGCGATGCTCATTCCGGTGTTCGTGACCATCTTCTCGCTGGGCGGGGCCACCTTCGGCATGAGCGAGGAGTCGATTCCGTTCGTGCTCATTTTCGTGCCGCTGGCGCTGGCCCTGGGCTACGACTCGGTCATCGGCGTGTCGATTCCCTTTCTCAGCGCGCAGGTGGGCTTCGCGGCCGCCTTCCTCAATCCTTTTAATGTGGGCGTGGCGCAGAATATCGCCGGGATCGAGATGTTCTCGGGCGTGGGCTACCGCCTGATCGTCTGGTTCGTGGCGACCGCGCTCACCATCGCGTTCCTGATGTGGTACGCGGCGCGCATCAAGCAGGATCCGACGCGCAGCCCCACCTACGCGCTCGATCTCGACAAGCGCAAGGAAAGCGACGGCGCCGCCCTCGGCAACCTGACCGGCATGACGCTCACCCACGGCACGGTGCTGCTGCTGTTCGTCGGCTTCATGGCGGCGATGGTGGTCGGCGTGATCAAGTACGGCTGGTACATCAACGAGATCGCCGCGCTGTTCCTGGTGATGGCGATCGTGGTCGGCGTCATCGGGCGGCTCGACAGCGACGCCTTCGTGGGCGCTTTCCTGCACGGTGCGCGCGACCTGGTCGGCACCGCGCTGGTGATCGCCCTGGCGCGCGGCACCATGATCCTGGCGCAGGATGCCAAGATCATCGACACGATGCTGCATTCGCTGGTGCCGCTGGTGCAATCGTCCAATCCGGTGTTCGCGGCGCAGAAGATGTTCGTCATCCAGACGGTGATTAACTTCTTTCTTCACTCGGGCACGGGACAGGCCGCGCTGACCATGCCGATCATGGCGCCGCTGGCGGACCTGGTGGGCATCACGCGCCAGACCGCGGTGCTGGCGTTCCAGCTGGGGGAACTGACTTTGCCGATGATTCCCACCTCGGGCGTGACGGTGGGGGTGCTGGCACTGGCGCGCATTCCGTGGCTGACCTGGGCCAAGTGGATGGTGCCGCTGCAACTGGCGTATTTTGTGATGGCGCTGCTGTTGCTGATTCCGCCGTGCTTGATGAACTGGAGTTGACCTTCATCGTTCCCGCGCAGGCGGGAACGCATGCGTTCCCCCCAAGTCCGTAGTTTAGCCTGCGGCTACAGCACAGAATGAGGTTCCCGCCTGCGCGGGAAGTCGTTTCTGCCAATGGCAGGAACGACGGTTCATAAAATAGCGGTATTAAATGTGGTGCGCTTCGCCGAACCAATGAAAAGAGTCGTTAACTGACGTAGATATTCGGGAAATACCGCTCCATCAGCGACTCCGGCCTTTGCGGCGACGTGAATCCAAACTGCGCATACAGCGCATGCGCATCACCCGTGGCCAGCATCAGCCTGCGCAGGCCCTTCAAGCTCGGATGCGCCAACACCGCCTTCATCAGCTCCTTGCCATACCCGCGCCCACGGTACTCGGGAATCACGAACACATCCACCAAGTTACCAAAAGTCGCAAAATCGGTGATCACGCGCGCAAACGCCACCTGGCGCCCGTCCACGTAGCCCCCGAAACACAGGGAGTTCTCGATCGCGCGCTCCACTACCGGTCGCGAAATACCAATGGCCCAGGTCGACTGCTCGCTGAGGAAGCGATAAATTAACGGAACGTCGAGCTGCGAGCGGTCGGTACTGATCTGTAAATTGGACATGGCTGGGCGCATCCCTTTAAAAGAAACAATTCTACCTTCGTTCGCTGCGAGCGCAAGGGCCGCGCGCGAATTCGGAACAGCTGTGCAACCCCCAACAGGAATTGCCCGCAGCCTGCTTTCCTTGTTTATAATCAGGTAACGCAAAGGAACTCTTCACATGACCGCACAACTTTCAAAGAAGGGCGAAGCCTGGTCGGCGCGCTTTTCCGAACCTGTCTCCGACCTCGTCAAACGCTACACCGCTTCCGTCTTTTTCGATAAACGCCTGGCCCTGTTCGACATCGCCGGTTCGCTCGCGCATGCCGAGATGCTGGCAGCCCAGAACATCATCAGCGCCGCCGACCGTGCCGAAATCGAACGCGGCATGGCCCAGATCAAGGCCGAAATCGAGGCCGGCAGCTTCGAGTGGCTGCTCGACCTGGAAGACGTCCACCTCAATATCGAGAAGCGCCTGACCGAACTGGTTGGCGACGCCGGCAAGCGCCTGCATACCGGACGCTCGCGCAACGACCAGGTGGCCACCGACATCCGCCTGTACGTACGCGCCGCCATCGACGACATCGTGGTGCTGCTCAACGGCCTGCGCCTGGCCTTGACCGACCTGGCCGAACAGCATGCCGACACCATCATGCCCGGTTTCACCCACATGCAGGTGGCCCAGCCGATCACCTTCGGCCACCACATGCTGGCCTATGTCGAAATGTTCGGGCGCGACGTCGAACGCATGCAGGACGCCCGCAAGCGCGTCAACCGCCTGCCGCTGGGCGCCGCCGCGCTGGCCGGCACCACCTTCCCGATCGACCGCGAACGGGTGGCGCGCACGCTCGGCTTCGACGACGTCTGCCACAACTCGCTCGACGCCGTTTCGGACCGCGATTTCGCGATCGAGTTCTGCGCCGCGGGCGCGCTGATCATGACGCACATCTCGCGCATGTCCGAAGAACTGGTGATCTGGATGAGTCCACGGGTCGGCTTCATCGACATCGCCGACCGCTTCTGCACCGGTTCGTCGATCATGCCGCAAAAGAAAAACCCGGACGTGCCGGAACTGGCGCGCGGTAAAACCGGCCGTGTCTACGGCCACCTGACCGGCCTGCTGACCCTGATGAAGGGCCAGCCGCTGGCCTACAACAAGGATAACCAGGAAGACAAGGAGCCGCTGTTCGACACCGTCGACACGCTGGTCGACACGCTGCGCATTTTTGCCGACATGGCCGGCGGGATCACGGTCAAGCCGCACGCCATGCGCGCCGCCGCCCTGCAGGGCTACGCCACCGCGACCGACCTGGCCGACTACCTGGTCAAGAAAGGCTTGCCGTTCCGCGATGCCCACGAAGCCGTGGCGCGCGCCGTACGGGCCTGCGACGACCTCAAATGCGACCTGTCCGAGATGTCGCTCGATAAGCTGCGCGAGTTTTCGGACCTGATCGGCGACGATGTGTTCGCGGTGCTGACGCTGGAAGGCTCGGTGGCGGCGCGCGACCATGTGGGCGGCACCGCGCCGCGCCAGGTGCGCGCGGCGATTGCCCGCGTGCGCGCCCAGCTGGCCGGGTAGGCGCGGCACCATCAGTGACCTGTTTTTAGTCGACCGGCGCAGCAGACGCCGGCGACTGTGCTTGTTTTTGAACATTTTGTTTGAAACTACTGGAGATACCAGCACCATGCTCACGTCACTTTTCATCCCGCTGTCGCGCGCGATCGACACTCTCAATGAGAAGATCGCCAGCGTCGTCAGCTGGGCCCTGCTGGCCTCCGTCCTCATCTGCGCCGGCAATGCCCTGGTCCGCTACATCTTCCATACCAGTTCCAATGGCTGGCTCGAAATCCAGTGGTACCTGTACGGCGCCATGTTCATGCTCGCTTCCGCCTATACGCTCAAGCGCGACGAGCATGTGCGCATCGACGTCATCGTCGGCCACTTCTCGAAGCGCACCCAGGTCTGGATCGACCTGTTCGGCTATTTGCTGTTCCTGCTGCCCGTCTCGCTGCTGATCCTCTGGTACGGCATTCCCTTCGCCCGCATTTCCATCGAAAGCGGCGAAATGTCGAGCAATGCCGGTGGCCTGATCGTCTGGCCCGCCAAACTGCTGGTGCCGCTGGCCTTTGCGCTGATCGTCCTGCAGGGCGTCTCCGAAATCATCAAGCGCATCGCCTTCCTGGCCGGACGCATCGACGCCAGTTCGTTCAGCAAGCAGGTGGTCACGCCGCAGGACGAAATCGACGCCATCAAAGCCGCCAACAAGATCACCTAGCGCAGCACGCACAGCCACTTCGGTCAGGGACACATGGAACAATTCATCATCGCCAATCTGGCACCCATCATGTTTGGGGCGCTGGTCATCTTCTTGCTATCCGGTTTTCCGGTCGCATTTTCACTGGCCGCCAACGGCCTGTTTTTCGGCCTGGTCGGCATTGAACTGGGTTTGCTCAAGCCCGAACTGCTGCAGGCGCTGCCCAACCGGATCTTCGGCATCATGGCCAGCGAAAATCTGCTGGCGATTCCCTTCTTTACCTTCATGGGCCTGATCCTGGAAAGGTCGGGGATGGCGGAGGACCTGCTCGACACCATCGGCCAGCTATTCGGCCCGATCCGCGGCGGTGTGGCGTACGCGGTCATTTTCGTCGGTGCGCTGCTGGCCGCGACGACCGGCGTGGTGGCCGCGTCGGTGATCTCGATGGGACTGATCTCGCTGCCGGTGATGCTGCGCTACGGGTACGACAAGCGCATCGCCTCCGGCGTGATCGCCGCCTCCGGCACGCTGGCGCAGATCATCCCGCCATCGCTGGTGCTGATCGTGATGGCCGACCAGCTGGGCCAATCGGTGGGCGACATGTACAAGGCCGCTTTCATCCCGGGCCTGCTGCTCACCGCGATGTACGCCGGCTATGTGCTGGCCCTGTCGATCTTCAAGCCCACGCACGTGCCGGCGCTGCCGCTCGAAGCACGCAACCTGGGCGAGCCGAACGGCGACAGCGGCGCGCGCTCGCTGCTGGCCATGGTCGCCAGCACGGTGGCGATCGCGTTCGCAGTCGCCGCCGTGCTGCGTGCGAGCCACCCGCAACTGGCCCCGGACGAAGCGGGGATCTATTCCACCGCCGTGGGCGTGATCGCCTCATTTGCGTTCGCAGTGCTTAACCGCCGCCTGAAACTCGGCCTGCTCTCGCGCATGGCCGACCGCGTGGTGTTCGTGATGGTGCCGCCGCTGGCGCTGATCTTCCTGGTGCTGGGGACGATCTTCGTCGGCATCGCCACGCCGACCGAAGGCGGCGGCATGGGTGCGATGGGCGCCATCCTGCTGGCGATGCTGAACGGCCGCCTGTCATGGAGCCTGCTCAAGCAAGCCATGAATTCGACCACCCGCCTGGCCTGCTTCGTCATGTTCATCCTGATCGGATCGACCGTGTTCGCACTGGTGTTCCGCGGCGTGAACGGCGACCTGTGGGTCGAGCACCTGTTGACCAGCCTCCCGGGCGGCGTGAATGGCTTTCTGCTGGTCGTCAACATCATGTTTTTCGTACTGGCCTTTTTCCTCGATTTCTTCGAGCTGGCCTTCATCCTGGTGCCGCTGGTCGGGCCGGTGGCGAACAAGATGGGCGTTGACCTGGTCTGGTTCGGCGTGCTGCTGGGCGTGAACATGCAGACCTCCTTCATGCACCCGCCGTTCGGATTTGCGCTATTCTATCTGCGCTCGGTGGCACCGAAAGAGGTCAAGACATCCGACATTTACTGGGGCGCCATTCCGTTCGTGGTGATCCAGGTGATCATGGTCGGCCTGATCATCGCCTTCCCGCACCTGGTGTCGGTGGAATCGAAGGTCGACATGAAAGAGGACCTCGAGCTGCACATCGACACCCCGGCCGCCGAAGCGGAAGCGCTCAAGCTTCCCGCCGACGGCGCCGACAAGCAAGAGGAAGACAGCACCCCGGAGCTGAACTTCTCGACCGATACCGACCCTGACCCTAAAAAGAAATGAGCGCGATGAATATTGGTGGAAAAAGCATGGACGAGGCGCTGGCCGCCTTGTCCGACATGACCGGCGGGATGACCCCGATCGGCAAGGAAGAACACGAGCAGCGCATCGCCAGGGCCCAGGCCTTCATGCGCGACCAGGGCATTGGCGCGGTGTTCCTGAACGCGGGCACCAACATGCGCTACTTCACGGGCACCAAGTGGTATGCCAGCGAACGCATGGTGGGCGCGATCCTGCCAGCCACAGGCAGCCTTGAATACATTGCGCCGGTGTTCGAGGAAGGTTCGCTGACCGACTTCATGCTGGTCAAGGGCAAGGTCAATTGCTGGGAGGAGCACGAGAGCCCCTACCAGCTGTTCATCGACGTGTTGCAACGCATGGGCATCGGTCCCGATGCGGCCGCGCCGCCACGCATCGGCATTTGCGAGAGCGCCGCTTTCTTCATCGCCGACGGCATTCGTCCACTGGCGGCGGGCTACGCGCTGGAAAACGCCAAAACGGTCACGGCGTTCTGCCGCGCGCGCAAGTCGTCCGCCGAAATCGCCCTGATGCAGCGCGTGAAGGACATGACGCTCGAAGTGCACAAGGCCGCCGCCAGCATCCTGCATGAGGGGATCACCACGGTCGAGGTGAGCGACTTCATCGCGCGCGCGCACCGCAAGGTGGGTGCGCCGGGTTCGTATTTTTGCATCGTGCTGTTCGGCGAGGCGACCGCCTATCCGCACGGCGTCAGTTATGCGCAGACCCTGACGCCGGGCGACGTGGTGCTGATCGATACCGGCTGCCAGGTGCATGGCTACATCTCGGACATCACGCGCACCTATGTGTTCGGCGAGATCAGCGAGCGCCAGCGTTTCGTGTGGAATGCGGAGAAGGCGGCGCAACTGGCCGCGTTCGCGGCGGCGCAACTGGGCGTGCCGTGCCGCGAGGTCGATGCGGCGGCGCGTGTCTCGCTCGAATCGAATGGCTTCGGTCCCGGCTACAAGCTGCCCGGCCTGCCGCACCGCACCGGCCACGGGATCGGCATGGATATTCACGAGTGGCCTTACCTGGTCGGCAGCGACAGCACGCCGCTCGATGTCGGGATGTGCTTTTCGAACGAGCCGATGATCTGCATTCCGGGCGAATTCGGCGTGCGCCATGAAGACCACTTCTATATGACGGAGACGGGACCGAAGTGGTTCACGGAACCGGCCCACACCATCGACGATCCGTTCGGCATGGCCCGCTAAAGCTGCCCTGCGCGCCGGGCACCGCGATGGTGGTCCGGCGCCAAATGCAATTGTGAAATAGTGCATTTGAAATAATACAATTTCCTTTGCCGGCTAGTCAGACTTCCTCGCTTTCGACCCTCCCCGCATGAAACAGTGTTGCAAAGAAGTAGAAAAACACTGGGTTGTTACAAAATAAACAAACCTTCGCGTTTATTTGTTTCCGCTAATCATCTACTATCTCTGGTTGTGGACATCCCGGGATAATTTCATGCAAGAACAACAAGTACTCGACGCAGCTATCGCTGATGTCGATCTGGACGACAAGACCCCAACCATCCAGCTTGATGTTGCTGGAAATGAAGAAATAGGCGGCGTGTCGCTGGCCACGGCGGCCACCGCGCTGTTGTCGACCACCGTATTGGCCGCCTGCGGCGGTGGCAGTAGCGGTGGTGGCAGCGTCAGCTCAACCCTGCCATCGGTGGCAACGCCGCCTGTGATTTTGCCCACGCCGACCATGCCGGCCCCGGTGCCCACGCCAGTTCCGACCCCGGTAGTGCCAACGCCGACCGTTCCGACACCGACTGTTCCAACACCGGCCGTTCCGACGCCGACGGTTCCAACACCGACGGTTCCGACGCCGACTGTTCCGACACCGACGGTTCCGACACCGACGGTTCCGACACCGACCGGGCCGAAGCCGACTGTTCCGACGCCAACGCCAACCCCGACTGTTCCGACGCCGACCGCTCCGACGCCAACGCCGACGCCGACCGCGCCAACGCCAACGCCAACGCCGACCCCAACACCGACGCCTACACCGACGCCTACACCGACGCCAACACCAACACCAACACCAACGCCAACGCCAACACCAACGCCGACGCCGACACCAACCCCGACGCCCACGCCGGTGGAAAAAATCGGCCTCGCAGAAGCATCGCGCTTCCTGGCGCAGGCGTCGATGGGTGCCACGCGCGAGCAAATCGCCCGGGTGCAGCAGCTCGGCTACGCCGGCTGGATCAACGACCAGATGGCCATGCCGCGCTCGCAGTCGCGCTGGGATTACCTGGTCTCCAAGAAATTGAACACCGTCGAATTCAAGAACTCCGAAGCCGGCCACGATGCGGCGTTCTGGCGCAAGATGGTGTTCTCACCCGATACCCTGCGCCAGCGCGTCACCCTGGCGCTGTCCGAAATCCTGGTCGCTTCCCTGAGCGGTTTCAACGCAAGCTGGAGTAATTTTTCCAGCGCCGCGCACATGGACTTGCTGGAAGCCCACGCCTTCGGCAACTACCGCACCTTGCTCCAGCGGGTATCGCTGAGCGCACCGATGGGCGAGTATCTGACCTATCGCGGCAACGTCAAGGTCAATCCCACCACCGGTGCCCTGCCCGATGAAAACTATGCGCGCGAAGTCATGCAGTTGTTCACCATCGGCCTGGTCCAGCTGAACAACGACGGCACGCCCAAGCTCAGCGGCGGCTTGCAGCAGGAAACCTATACCCTGGACGATATCACCGGCCTGGCCCGCGTGTTCACGGGCTGGAACTACGACATGGCCGGCGCCGACAACAATACGCCGGAATACAAGCGCCGCCCGATGAGCCTGACGGCCAGCCGGCATGACACGAGCGTCAAGAGCTTCCTGGGAAGCAGCATCGCCGCCGGCATCGACGGCCTGACCAGCCTGACGCGCGCGCTCGACACCATCTTTGCCCATCCGAACGTGGCCCCGTTCATCGGCAAGCAATTGATCCAGCGCCTGGTGTGCAGCAATCCCTCGCCCGCCTACGTGGCCAGGGTCAGCGCCGTGTTCAACAGCGATAATAACGGCGTCAAGGGCAACCTGGCCAAGGTCGTTTCCGCCATCCTGCTGGATACCGAAGCGCGCAGCGCCAGCCGCCTGACCGATCCCAACTTCGGCAAGCTGCGCGAACCGGTGCTGCGCTTCACGGCGTGGGCGCGTGCGTTCAAGGCCAACTCGCCGACCGACGCCTGGGCGATCGGCAACACATCCGACCCCGGCACCCGACTGGGCCAGAGTCCCGGCCGTTCGGGAACGGTATTCAATTTCTTCCGTCCGGGCTACGTGCCGCCCAACAGCGCCATTGCCGCTGCGCGCATGGTCGCTCCGGAGTTTCAGATCACCAATGAATCGACCGTGGTCGGCTATGTCAACTACATGCAGACGGTGGTCAGCAAAGGCGTGGCCGACGTCAAGGCCAACTACAGCGCCCTGCTGCCCCTGGCCGATGTCGCGGACAAGCTCGTGACCGAGCTGAACCTGGTGCTGGTGGCGGGCCAGCTGGCGCCGGCGACGGTCAACCTGATCAAGGGCGGGATCGACTCCATGCCCAAGGGCACCGACCCCGCCCGCCTGAACCGCATTTACGCCGCCCTGGTACTGGTGCTGGCATCCCCCGAATTCATCGTCCAGAAATAGGAGCAGCCATGCAAAATAAAAATGGAACCAATGCATCGCGCCGCGCCTTTTTACAACGCGCTTCGGCCCTGTCGGTTGCCGGCGTTGCCGCGCCGTGGGCCATCAACGTCGCCGCCATGGCCGAGGCGAGTGCCGCCACGGCCACCGACTACAAGGCGCTGGTGTGCGTGTTTCTGTACGGCGGCAACGACTATGCCAATACCGTCACGCCCTACGATCCCGACAGCCACGCGAAATACCAGTCATTCCGTCCCAGCTTCGCGCACAGCCGCACCGCGCTGGCCGCGACCGTGCTGAACCCGACCGTGGTGCCGCTGGACTCGGCCGGCTTCGCGCACCAGTACGCGCTCGCTCCCACGCTGGCGCCGCTGGTACCGCTGTTTAACGACGGAAAACTGGCCGTGATGCTGAACGTGGGCAATCTGGTCCAGCCCACCACCAAGCTCCAGTTCGCCAACAAGTCCGTTCGCTTGCCGCCCAAACTGTTTTCGCACAACGACCAGCAATCGGTGTTCCAGTCGTCGTCGCCGGAAGGCGCCACCTCGGGCTGGGGCGGACGCATTGGCGATCTGTTCCAGGCGAGCAATACGAATTCGACCTTTACCTGCATCAATGTGTCGAGCAATGCGGTGTTCTTGTCGGGCAATACGGCGGTGCAATACCAGGTGTCGACCAGTGGCTCGGTGCCGCTGGCGGGACTCAAGAATCCGCTGTTCGGTTCGACAACATCCTCGGCGGCGCTGCGCACGCTGATGACCCAGCAGCGCAGCCACGTGCTGGAAGACGAATACAACCGCATCGGCAGGCGCTCGATCGAAGCCAATGAAGTGCTGACCGGGGCCCTGAGCTCGACGCCGGCGCCGAAAACGGCGTTCCCGGCCGCCAACAACCTGGGCGACCAGCTGAAACTGGTCGCGCGCATGATCGCCGCCGGTCCGACCCTGGGTGCGAAACGGCAAGTGTTTTTCGTCTCCATGGGCGGCTTCGACACGCACGATGGCATGCTGACCAATCACCCGGCACTGATGACCAAGCTGGGCGACGCGATGGCAGCGTTTTACGCGGCGACAGTGGAATTGGGCGTGGCGGAGAAAGTGACGACGTTCACCGCCTCCGACTTCGGCCGCACGATGGCCGGCAATGCCGACGGATCGGATCATGGCTGGGGCAGCATGCACTTCGTGATGGGTGGCGCGGTCAAGGGCAAGCGCTTTTACGGCACCGCGCCGGTGGTGGCCAATGGCGGACCGGATGATGTCGGCCAGGGGCGTTTGCTGCCGACCACCTCGGTCGACCAGTTCGCCGCCACGATGGGCGCGTGGCTGGGGGTGTCGAACAGCGAATTGCTGGCCTTGCTGCCGAATCTGGGGAATTACAACGCCAGTACGCGTAACTTAGGCTTCGTTTAATACGGCCAACGTAGCTCCGTCGTTCCTGGCACTGCCAGAAACGACGGCGCGAAAGGTAGCGGTGTTCCGCGCCAATCACCCCTTCTTCATCACCAGCGTCAGAATGTCATAACTGGCCACCAGTTCATCATTCTGATTGGTGACCTGCACATCCCACGCCACTACGCCCTGCCCCACGCCCTTGTCATCGGTGCGGTTGCGATCGACCTTGCGCTTGCACGTCAACCGCGCGCGGATCGTGTCGCCAATCGCCACCGGCGTGATAAACCGCAGATTATCCAGCCCGTAGTTGGCCAGCACCGGCCCCGGTGCCGGCGACACAAACAGCCCCGCCGCCGCCGACAGCACGAAGTAGCCGTGCGCGATGCGCTTGCCGAACTGCGAATCCCTGGCCGCGATCTCGTCGAAGTGCATGTAGAAATAGTCGCCCGAAATCCCGCCGAAGTTGACGATATCGGCCTCGCTCACCGTACGCCGGTGCGTGAGCAGCGAGTCGCCCATCTGCAGTTCCTCGAAATACTTGCGGAACGGGTGCAGGGCCTCCTCGCGCACGGCCGCGCCGCGCACGTACTCGCCCGTGATCGCCGCCAGCATGGTCGGCGAACCCTGTACCGCGGCGCGCTGCAGAAAGTGGCGCACCGCGCGGATGCCGCCCAGCTCCTCGCCACCGCCGGCGCGTCCCGGCCCGCCATGCTTCAACTGCGGCAAGGGCGAGCCGTGACCGGTCGAATCGACCGCCGCTTCGCGCTCCAGCACCAGTACGCGGCCGTGCGTGGCCGCCGCCACCGGTACCGCACGCGCCGCAATGGCCGTGTCCTTGGTCACCAAGGTGCTGACCAGGCTTCCCTTGCCGCGCGCGGCCAGCGCCAGCGCCTCGTCCAGACTTGAGTACGTCATCATCGTGCTGACCGGGCCGAAGGCTTCGATATCATGCACGGCATCGTTGTTCATGCCGTCGCGGCACAGCAGCAGCGTCGGCGAGAAGAAGGCGCCATTGGCCGCACCCTCGCCCACCGGATTGAACCCATCCTTGGCGCCGAACAAAATCTCATTGCCGCGCGCGAGCATCTCGACCCGCTCGCTGACGTCGCGGTGCTGGTCCATCGACGCCAGCGCGCCCATGCGCACCTCCTTCACCGACGGGTCGCCCACCACGATCTTGGCCAGGCGCTCGCGCAGGCGTTCGCCGACCGCTTCCACGTGCTGCCTGGGCACGATGATGCGGCGGATCGCGGTGCACTTCTGGCCGGCCTTGCCGGTCATTTCGCGCGCGACTTCCTTGACGAACAGGTCGAACTCCACATCGTCTGGCGTCACGTCCGGTCCCAGGATGGCGCAGTTGAGCGAGTCCGCTTCAGCGGTGAACGGCACCGAGTGGGCGATCAGGTTCTTGTTGACGCGCAGCTTGGCGGCGGTATCGGCCGAACCGGTGAAGGTGACGACATCGGCACCGGTCAGGCGGTCGAGCAGGTCGCCGGTGCTGCCGATGACCAGTTGCAGCGCGCCTTTCGGCAGCAGGCCGGAATCGTCCATCATGCGCACCACGGCTTCGGTCAGGTAGCTGGTGGCGGTGGCCGGCTTGCCGATGCACGGCATCGCCGCGAGAAAACTCGGTGCGAATTTTTCGAGCAAGCCCCAGATCGGGAAGTTAAAGGCGTTGATGTGCACCGCCAGCCCGCCGCGCGGCACCAGGATGTGGGTGCCGGCGAAGCCGCCGTTCTTGCCGAGGGCGAGCGCCGGACCTTCGTGCAGCACATTGCTCGACGGGAGTTCGCGGCTGCCCATGCTGGCGTAGGCGAACAGGGTGCCGATGCCGCCTTCGATGTCGACCCAGCTGTCCGGACGGGTGGCGCCGGTCAGGTGCGAGATCGCGTACAGCTCTTCCTTGCGCTCCATCAGGTACAGCGCCAGCGCCTTGAGGCAGGCGGCGCGCTTCTGGAAGTCGAGCGACATCAAGGCCGGCACGCCGGTGCTGCGCGCGTAGGTGACTGCCTCGTCGAAGTCGATTTTTTCGGCGTGGGTGTGGTAAATCAGGCTGTTATTGAGTGCGCTGTGCAGCGGCACCGATGCTTCGGCGCCAAGCCAGCGGCCGCCGATCAGGCTTTGCAGGGTAGATATGGTTTGCATTGTGTCTTCTCCAAATTCTCTGTTTTATTCTTTAGGGGCGTGCATGCCGGGACCCAGCTCGATACGCGCGCGGTCCGGCTCCGGTTCGGTCAATGCCTCGACCTCGCGCATCGTCTCCATGGAGCGGATCGCCAGGTCGTGGTACTGCCTGGTGCCGAAGCTTTTCCAGCTGATTTCCTTGTCCGTCAGTTCGCGCATGATACGCGCGGGCGTGCCCATGACCATGCTGCGCGGCGGGATCAGCATGCCGGCCTTCACAAAACTCATCGCGGCGACGATCGATTCCTCGCCCACCACGGCGCGGTCCATCACGACGGCATTCATGCCGACCATGGCATTGCGCTTGATGCGGCAGCCGTGCAGCACGGCGCCGTGGCCGATGTGGCCATCGGCTTCGACCACCGTGTCTTCGCCGGGAAAGCCGTGCATGACGCAGGTATCCTGCAAATTGGCGCCCTCTTCCAGGATCAGCCGGCCAAAGTCGCCGCGCATCGATGCCAGCGGGCCAATGTAGCAGCGTGGACCGACGATCACGTCGCCGATCAGCACCGCGCTCGGATGCACGTAGGCGCTCGGATGGACCACCGGCGTGACGCCGTTGATTGCGTAGACCTTGACCATGGCGCGCACCTTATACTTTTTCGATGACCAGGGCAATGCCCTGCCCGACGCCGATGCACATCGTGCACAGCGCATAGCGCCCGCCGGTGCGGTGCAACTGGTTGACGGCGGCCAGTACCAGGCGCGCGCCCGAGGCTCCCAGCGGGTGGCCGATGGCGATCGCGCCGCCGTTCGGGTTCACATGGGCGGCGGCGTCGGCCAGGCCCAGGTCGCGCGTGACCGCCAGTCCCTGCGCGGCGAAGGCTTCATTGAGCTCGATCACGTCCATCTGACCGATGGCCAGGCCCGTCATCGCCAGTACCTTTTTGGTCGCCGGCGACGGCCCGAAGCCCATGATGCGCGGCGCCAGGCCGGCCATGGCCATGCCGACGATGCGCGCGCGCGGCGTCAGGCCGAAGCGTTCGGCGGCGCTGCCGGAAGCAATCAGGATGGCGCAGGCGCCGTCGTTGATGCCGGAGGCGTTACCGGCGGTGACGCTGCCGTCGGGCGTGACCACGCCTTTGAGCTTGGCCAGCATCTCGATGCTGGTGTCGGGACGCGGATGTTCGTCGGTGTCGAACACGCGCGCGTCACCCTTTTTCTGGGGGATGGTGACGGCGACGATTTCTTCCTTGAACACGCCGGCGGCATGGGCGGCGGCCCAGCGCTGCTGGCTGCGCAGGGCAAATGCATCCTGGTCGGCACGGCTGATGTTGAATTCCTTCGCCACGTTTTCGGCCGTTTCCGGCATCGAATCGATACCGTATTGTGCTTTCATGAGCGGGTTGATGAAGCGCCAGCCCATGGTCGTGTCTTCGATCTTGGCCGCGCGCGAAAACGCGCTGTCGGCCTTGCCCATGACGAAAGGCGCGCGCGTCATGCTTTCGACGCCGCCGGCGATGATCAGATTCGCTTCGCCGGCCTTGATGGCGCGCGCGGCGATGCCGACGGCGTCCAGGCTGGAGCCGCACAGGCGGTTGATGGTGCTCGCCGGGACCTCGGGCGGCAGCCCAGCCAGCAGCGCAGCCATGCGGGCGACATTGCGGTTGTCTTCGCCGGCCTGGTTGGCGCAGCCGAAGTACAGGTCGTCCACGGCGGTCCAGTCCACGCCCGGATTGCGCGCGATCAGGGCGGCGATCGGCAGTGCCGCCAGGTCGTCGGCGCGCACGCCGGACAAGGAACCGCCGTAGCGGCCGAACGGGGTACGGATGGCGTCGCAGATAAAGGCGTCGGTCAGTTTGCTCACAGGTGCTCCTTGATTCAATTCGATGATTTCGGGCGCTGGTCGATCACGCGCCGGGCCTTGCCGGTCAGGGTGCGCTCGATGCCGTTGGCCGGCAGCAGCTTCACCCGCGTGGTCACGCCCACGAAAGTCTTGATGCGGTGTTCAAGCTCGCGCGCCAGGGCCGCCACGGCGTCCTGCGATTGCGCGGGGTTGTGTAAGCCGTCGCGCAGTTCCGCCACCACGTCGAGCTTGTCCAGATGGCCGTCGCGCGACACCACCAACTGGTAATGGGGCGCCAGCAGCGGCATCTTGAGGATCAGTTCTTCGATCTGGCTGGGGAATACGTTCACCCCGCGGATGATCAGCATATCGTCCGAGCGGCCGCTCATCTTGCCCATGCGGCGCATCGCGCGCGAGGTCGGCGGCAGCAGGCGCGTCAGGTCGCGCGTGCGGTAGCGGATGATCGGCAGCGCTTCCTTGGTCAGCGAGGTGAATACCAGTTCACCCTCGGCGCCGTCGGGCAGCACTTCGCCGCTGTCCGGATCGATCACCTCGGGGTAGAAATGGTCTTCCCAGATCACCGGACCGTCCTTGCTCTCGATGCACTCGCTGGCCACGCCCGGCCCCATCACTTCGGACAGGCCGTAGATGTCGACCGCGTCGATACCGGCGCGCCGTTCGATTTCGCCGCGCATGGCGTCGGTCCACGGCTCGGCACCGAAAATGCCGACCTTCAGCGACGACGCCGCCGGATCGAGCCCCTGGCGCGTGAATTCCTCGATGATGTTCAACATGTACGAGGGCGTGACCATGATGATCTCGGGCTTGAAGTCGCAGATCAGCTGCACCTGCTTTTCGGTCTGCCCGCCCGACATCGGGATCACGGTGCAGCCCAGCCGCTCGGCGCCGTAATGCGCGCCCAGCCCGCCGGTAAACAGGCCATAGCCGTACGAGACGTGCACCATGTCGCCCGCGCGCCCGCCGGCGGCGCGGATCGAACGCGCCACCACGTTGGCCCAGGTGTCGATGTCCTTTTGCGTGTAGCCCACCACGGTCGCCTTGCCGGTGGTGCCGGACGAGGCGTGGATGCGCACCACTTTCTCGCGCGGAACCGCGAACAGGCCGAAGGGATAATTGTCGCGCAGGGTTTTCTTGTCGGTGAAGGGGAATTTGGCCAGGTCCGCCAGGGTGCGCAAGTCGTCCGGATGCACGCCGGCGGCATCGAACGCGGCGCGGTAGTGCGGCACGTTGTCGTAGGCGTGCCTGAGCGACCATTTCATGCGTTCGAGCTGCAACGCCTGCAGTTCGTCGCGGCTGGCGCGTTCGATTGCTTCGAGGTCGCCGGGAGCGGGCGTGCGCTGGACCATGGTGTTCTCCTTATTGCGCCAGTTCGGCCACGTTGCCGGCCACGCGATGCGATTTGCCGCGCAACAGGGCAACCTTGCGGCCATCCTGGTTGGTGACGGTAACGTCGTAGACGCCGGTTTTCCCGGCCAATGCCTGTTCGGTCGCTTCCGCCGTCAGCAGGTCGCCTTCGCGGCCCGGAGCCAGGTAATCGATGGTGCAGCCCGCGCCCACGGTGTTCAGGTTGTGCGAGTTGCAGGCGAAGGCAAACGCGCTGTCGGCCAGCATGAAGATATAGCCGCCGTGGCAGGTCTGGTGGCCATTGAGCATGTCGACGCGTACCGGCATCGTCATGCGCGCGTAGCCGGGACGGATTTCGGCGAGCAGCATGCCGAGCGCCTGGCTGGCGGGATCGCGCTCGAACATGGTTTGGCCGGCCAGTTCGGCCAGCGCTTGAGGGTCAATTTGCATGGGTCAGAAGCCGCTTCCATTGGCGAGTTTGCGGCGCAGCAGCGGAGAGACGCGGTAGCGGTCTTCGCCATAGGCGGCGGCCAGGTTGGCCAGCACGCTTACGATGTGCGGTATGCCGACCGCATTCGCCCAGGCCAGCGGCCCACGCGGGTAGTTGACGCCCTTTTGCATCGCGATGTCGACCGCCGGGGCGGTGCACACGCCCTGGTTGACGGCGTCGGCCGCTTCGTTGGCCAGCATGGCGACGGTGCGCATGACTGCCATGCCAGGCACGTCGTCCAGGCGCGTGACCACGAAGCCGGCCGCCTGGAACAGGCCGACCGCCGCGTTGTAAGCGGCGTCGCTGCACTGGTCCGCGCGCGCCAGGGCGATGCGGGTCGCCTTGCCGTAATCGAGCGCGAGGTCGAACAGCACCGTGTCCGGATGGCGGTTGGCGCTGGCGCGTTCGGTGGCGCTGCGTCCGTCGGTCAGGAAGATGGCGGCGCCATTGCAGTGAAAGGCCGGCGCTTCGTTTTCGCCCGCATTCGGCAGCGGCTTGCGGTGGCCGACTGTGAAGCCGGCGCCGGCCAGGCGCTGTTCCAGCGGATGCGTCACGGTGTCGGGCACGTCGGCGTCGATGCTGATGCTGACCACTTCGGGACGCGCATGCGCCGCCTCCTGGCTGGCCGCCGCCTTGGCAGCGCCCTCGCCGTACTGGTAAAAGCCGCGCCCCGATTTGCGGCCGAAAAAGCCGGCGTTGACCATCTCCTGTTGCAGCACTGACGGCGTAAAGCGCGGGTCGCCGAAGTAGGCGTTGAACACCGACTGCGTGACCGAGAAATTGACGTCGTGGCCGATCAGGTCCATCAGTTCGAATGGGCCCATGCGGAAACCGCCGCAGTCGCGCATCACCGCATCCAGGGTGGCGGCATCGGCGGCCTGCTCCTGCAACAGGCGCAGGCCTTCGGCGTAGAACGGGCGCGCCACGCGGTTAACGATGAAGCCGGGCGTCGACTTGGCGTGCACCGGGTTCTTGCCCCAGGCGGTGGCGGTGGCGTACACCATCTCGGCGACGGCCGGATCGGTGGCCAGGCCGCTGATGACTTCGACCAGCGCCATCAGCGGCACCGGATTAAAGAAGTGCATGCCGACCAGGCGTTGCGGGCGGCGCAGCGGCGCGCCAATCGCCGTCACTGAAATCGAGGAGGTATTGGTCGCCAAAATGCAGTCGTCGCCGACCACGTTCTCCAGGTCGGCGAACAGCATGCGCTTGACGTCGAGGTTTTCGACGATGGCTTCGACCACGAGAGCGGCGTCGCCGACTTCCTTCAGGGTCGCCACGCTGTGCAGGCGCGCGCGCGCGGCGATGGCTGCCTCGCCGCTCATGCGGCCTTTTTCGACCAGCGTGGTGTAGACCTTGCCGATATCGGCAATCGCCTTGTCGACCGCGCCGGTACGCGTGTCGAACAGCTTGACCACGTAGCCGGCGGCGGCGGCCACCTGCGCGATGCCCGCGCCCATGGCGCCACTGCCGATGACGGCGACGATGCTGCCTTGTTCCAGTGCTGCCATGTTCATTCCCCCATGAAGTGCGGCGTGCGCTTCTCGATGAAGGCGGTCACGCCCTCGCGGTAATCGTGGCTGTATCCGAGTTCACGCATCATGTCGCCTTCCAGCTTGAGCTGCTCGGGCAGGGTGTTGGCGTAGCTGGCCTGGAGCGCGCGCTTGGTGAAGGCCAGGCCCTTGGTCGGGGCCACGGCGAAGTGTTCGGCCATGGCCATCGCATCGTCCATCAGGGCGGTGTCGGCAACGGCCTTCCAGATCAAGCCCCATTGCTCGGCCAGTTCGGCCGGGATTTTTTCACCCAGCATGGCCATGCCCATGGCGCGCGCGTGGCCGACCAGGCGCGGAAGATGCCAGGTGCCGCCGGTGTCGGGGATCAGGCCCAGTTTGCAGAACACTTCGACGAAGCAGGCCGATTTGGCGGCGATGACGATATCGCAGGCCAGCGCCAGGTTGGCGCCCGCGCCGGCGGCCACGCCGTTGACGGCACAGATGACGGGCATCGGCAGCGAGCGCAGGGTCATCACCAGCGGTGCGTAGTACGTTTCGACCGAGTGGCCCAGGTCCACGCCTTCGGCGCCCGGTTCGACCGCGCGGTCCGACAAATCCTGGCCGGCGCAGAAGCCGCGTCCGGCGCCGGTGAGCAGCAGCACGCGCACCGTGGGGTCGGCCTGCACCGCGGCCAGCGCCGAGCGCACCTCCAGGTGCATCGCCTGCGTGAAGCTATTGAGCTTGTCGGGGCGGTTCAGGGTCAGGGTGGCGATGCCGTGCCCGATCTGGAACTTGATGTTTTCGTAGTTCATGGCGCGTCCTGGGGTTGTGTGTTCGATTGTGGGTTGGATTATTCGTGCTGGTCGAAATCGACGACGACTTTGTCTGTCACCGGAAAGCTCTGGCAGCTCAACACGAAACCGCGCGCGATTTCGTAGTCTTCCAGCGCGTAGTTCGCGTCCATGTCGACCTTGCCGTCGAGCAGCTTGCAGCGGCAGGTCGAGCACACGCCGCCCTTGCACGAGTAGCGCATGTCGATGCCGGCGCGCAGGCCGGCGTCGAGGATCGATTCCTTGTCCTTGTCCATCGTGAAGCTGGTGTGGTTGCCGTCCAAAATGACGGTGACCTCGGTCTCGTGGCGCACCAGCGCGTCGAACTGGCGCGGCTTGTGCTGGTGCTTGGGAATGCTGGCGGCGAACAGCTCGACCTTGATATTCTGCTTCGGCATGCCGGCTTCCTGGAGCGCCGCCGAGACGCCGTGCATCATGTCTTCCGGGCCGCAGATGAAGGCGATGTCGATATCGTCGATGCGAATCCAGTGCTTGATGAACTGCTCGACCTTTTCCTTGGTGATGCGGCCGTTGAACAGGTCAATGTCCTGCTGCTCGCGGCTCATCACATAGGCCAGGTTGAGGCGCTCCATGAAGCTGTCTTTGAGGTCGGTCAGTTCTTCCTTGAAGATCACCGACGACGAGGCGCGGTTCCCGTAGAACAGCGTGAAGCGGCTTTTTGGCTCGGTAAGCAAGGTGGTCTTGATGATCGACAGGATCGGCGTGATGCCGCTGCCGGCCGCAAAGGCGACATAGTGGCGCACGTTATCGGCCGCCAGCGGCACGTTGAAGTGCCCCATCGGCGGCATCACGTCAAGCACCGCGCCGGGCTGGAGATGCTCGTTGGCCCAGCTCGAAAACAGCCCGCCCGGGGTGCGCTTGATGGCCACGCGCAGCGTGCCGTCCTGCACCGCCGAACAGATGGAGTAGGAGCGGCGCACGTCTTCGTCGCCGATCTGCGCGCGCAGGGTCAGGTGCTGGCCCTGCTGGTAGGCGAAGCTGGCGGCCAGGTCGTCCGGCACGGCGAAGGTGACGGCGATGGTGTCGCGCGTTTCGTTGCGCACCTTGGCGACGGTCAGTGGATAAAATTTGCTCATAGCTGGCCTTAGTGATAACTCAGTGGCACTTGAAATAATCGAACGGTTCGCGGCAGTCCAGGCACTTGTAAAGCGCCTTGCACGGCGTCGAGCCGAATTGGCTGGTCAGTTCCGTATGGTCCGAACCGCAATTGGGACAGATGACGACCAGCTTCGGCGCCGCCACGCGCTTGACGCCCGAATGCAGGCCGCTGATGTCGATCGCCTGCTGCGCCGGTGGGGCAATGCCGTAGCCTTTGAGCGCGGCCTTGCCGGCGTCGCTCATCCAGTCGGTGGTCCACGCCGGCGAGAGCTGGTTCACCAGCCGCACCTCGGGCACGCCGTGGCTGTGCAGCGCGTCGCGCACCGAGTCGGCGATTACGGTCATGGCCGGGCAGCCCGAGTAGGTCGGCGTGATGGTCACCACGCAGGTGGCCTCGTCCCACGCCACCGCGCGCACGATGCCCAGGTCGACCACCGAGATCACCGGGATCTCGGGGTCGCTGACCTCGCCCAGCCAGGCCCAGACCTGTTCCGTGCTGGCCGGCTGCGTGCTCATTACCACTCGGCCCCGGGGTACGACCGTTGCAGGAACTGCATTTCGGCCAGGATGTAGCCCAGGTGCTCGCTGTGGCGGCCGGTTTTGCCGCCGCGCTGCATCCACGCCGCCGGATCGGGCATCGTCAACGTCGCTTCGGCGAAGATGTCGGACACATGCTCGATGAAGGCCGCGCGCAAGCCCTCGGCGGCGGGCGCGACGCCCTGCTCCACCATGGCGATGTCGATGGCGTCGTAGAGGAACATCTCGCCGCTGTACATCCACAGTTCGTTGACGGCAGCCTGGGTCTTGGCGTGGCTTTCTGGCGTGCCGTCGCCCAGGCGCACGATCAGGTCACCGCTGCGGCGCAGGTGGTAGGTGATTTCCTTGATCGATTTTTCGGCAATCTCCGCGATGCGCGCGTCAAGCGATTTGGCCAGCCCCTGCATCAGGAAGTAGTGCCAGGTATCGAAGAAGAACTGGCGCACCATGGTGTCGGCGTAATTGCCGTTGGGCTGTTCGACCATCAGGCAGCAGCGCATTTCATGGGCGTCGCGCAGGAAGGCCAGCTGGTCTTCGGTGCGGCCGCGCCCTTCGAGTTCGCCGGCGTAGGTCAGCCACATGCGGGTCTGGCCGAGCAGGTCGAGGGCGACGTTGGTCAGCGCCATGTCTTCTTCGAGCGCCGGCCCCTTGCCGCACAATTTGGACAGCTGCTGCGACAGGATCAGGGCGTTGTCACCCTGGCGCAGCAGGTATTCGATTTTCTGGTCCACAGGCACGCTCACAGGTTCTTGACTTCTTCCGGCATCGGGAAGAAGGTCGGGTGGCGATAGACTTTGCTGTTGGACGGCTCGAACAGGGCCGACTTGTCGCCCGGGCTGCTGGCGACGATGTCGGCGGCGCGCACGACCCAGATCGACACGCCTTCGTTGCGGCGCGTGTAGACGTCGCGCGCGTTATTGACCGCCATTTCGGCGTCGGACGCGTGCAGGCTGCCCACGTGCTTGTGCGCCAGGCCGTGCTGGCTGCGGATGAAGACTTCCCACAGGGGCCATTCTTTACTCATGTTTATTCTCCGGTGTGGTGGGGCTAGGCGGCAGCGCGCGCCGATTTCTTGTCGGCATAGGCGACCAGCGCATCGCGGAACCAGGCGCCGTCGTCGTACGCCTTCACGCGCGTGCGCAGGCGCTCGCGGTTGCACGGGCCATTCCCCTTCAAGACATTCTGGAACTCGCTCCAGTCGATCTCGCCGAATTCGTAGTGGCCCGTCTCGGCATTGAACTTGAGGTCGGGATCGGGCACGCTCAGGCCAAGGTACTCGGCCTGGGGCACGGTCTGGTCGACCATGCGCTGGCGCAGTTCGTCGTTCGAGAACAGCTTGATGCGCCACTGCGCCGACTGCGCGCTGTTGACCGATTCGGCATCCGACGGGCCGAACATCATCAGGGACGGCCACCACCAGCGGTTCAGCGCATCCTGCGCCATCGCCTTTTGTTCGGGCGTGCCCTGCGCGAGGCTCATCATGATGTCGTAGCCCTGGCGCGCGTGGAACGATTCTTCCTTGCAGACGCGGATCATGGCGCGCGCGTACGGACCGTACGAGCAGCGGCACAGCGGGATCTGGTTGATGATGGCCGAGCCATCGACCAGCCAGCCGATCGCGCCCATGTCGGCCCACGACAGGGTCGGGTAATTGAAGATGCTCGAATACTTGGCCTTGCCCGAATGGAGGGCGGCCAGCAGTTCGTCGCGCGAAACGCCCAGGGTTTCGGCCGCACTATACAAGTACAGCCCGTGCCCCGCCTCGTCCTGGATCTTGGCCAGCAGGATCGACTTGCGCTTGAGCGTGGGGGCGCGCGTGACCCAGTTGCCCTCGGGCAGCTGGCCGACGATTTCGGAGTGCGCGTGCTGGGAAATCTGGCGGATCAGGGTCTTGCGGTAAGCCTCGGGCATCCAGTCCTTGGCTTCGATCTTGACCCCGGCATCGATGCGCGCCTGGAACTCGCGCTCCTGCTCATCCATGTCTTCGGCGCTCTGGACTTTCTTGAGGCCGGTTTCTACGAGTTGTGCATACATGGTGCTGCTCCCATTGCAAAGGCGATCGGCCGATAATACGATACGTAAAATAAGATGTACACAGTTTAATTGAGTCGCATTGTATATTCGTATCTCATCGGAATAGAATCGATAGCAAAAAAACCATGCTGCGCCCAACACGCGCTAAAGTAAACGGCTGCTTTGCTTGACAATCACCCCAGCGCGCCAGACCATGCACCCATGAAACAATTTACCAGCACAGCATGGATTGCCGACTTTCTCGCCAGCGATCCGCCCCGTTCCAAGTCCCTTGTGATGACCATCTTCGGCGACGCCATCGCCCCGCACGGCGGCACCATCTGGCTCGGCAGCCTGATTGAATTGCTGGCGCCGTTTGGCGTCAACGACCGCCTGCTGCGCACCAGCGTATTCCGGCTGGCGCAGGAAGGCTGGCTGGTGGCCAACCGCGACGGGCGCCGCAGTTCCTACGCCATCCTGCCGCAAGCCCTGCCCCGCTTCGAGCGTGCCAACCGGCGTATTTACGCACCGCTGGCCGCGCATTGGGACGGCAACTGGACCCTGGTGCTCTCCGGCGCCGGCAGCATCGACGCGCCCGAGCGCGCACTGCTGCGCAAGGAGATGCTGTGGGAGGGCTACGCCATGATCGCACCCGGCATGTTCGGCCACCCGGCCAGCAACGCCGGCGTTCTCGAAGAACTGCTCGCGCGCGTGGGCGTGAAGGACAAGCTGTTTGTGTGCCGGGCCAGCGCGCTGCCGGGCGTATCAGGCAGGCCGCTGCAGGACCTGGTGCAGGATGGCTGGGACTTGTCCGGCGTGGTCCAGGGCTACCGCCATTTCATCGAACGCTTCGCGCCCTTGCTGGACCTGTTGAAAAACGACGAGGCGCTCGCGCCCGAGCAGGCGTTTGTGATCCGCACGCTGCTGGTCCATGCCTACCGGCGCGTGCAGCTGCACGACCCGATGCTGCCGATCGAACTGCTGCCCGATCCGTGGCCAGGCAGCAGTGCCTACGAACTGGCGCGCGCCGTGTATGCGCGTACCTACGCGGGCGCGGAAGCGCACATCATGGCCACCCTGCGGCGCGAGGACGATGGCGCACCGCAGGCCGACGCCGGCTTCTTTCAGCGCTTCGGCGGGCTGGCTGATGGCTACGCGCCAGGCGACGCGCCAGGCGACGCGCCAGGCGACGCGCCAGGCGAGGCGCCAGGCGAGGCGCAAAATGCGTGGCCGGGGCCGCGATAGCGACGCTACAATTACACGCAACTTTTGCGCGTACAAGAGGCTACAATTGGGCCCACGTCCCTCAGCCACATTACAAAAAACTCGGAGACTGTCATGCAACGTCGTTCCTTCCTCACCAAAAGCGCAGTGGGCGCCAGCGCCGGCGTCATTGCCGCGCCGGCGCTGGCGCAAATCAATCCTGAAGTCAAATGGCGCATGGCGTCGAGCTTTCCCAAGTCGCTCGATACCATCTTCGGTTCTGCCGAGGCGTTCACCAAGCGCGTGGCGGAACTGACCGGCGGGCGCTTCCAGATCCGCCAGTTCGCCGCCGGCGACATCGTGCCGGGCTTGCAGGTGATGGACGCGGTGCAGGCGGGCACGGTCGAAATGGGCCACACGCCGTCGTACTACTACTTCGGCAAGGATGCCACCTTCGCGTTCGACTGCGCGATGCCGTTCGGCCTTACCTCGCGCCAGCAGACCGCCTGGTTCGACCAGGGCGGCGGGCGTGAACTGATGCGCGACTTCTTCAAGGGCTACGGCATCGTCAATTTCATGGCCGGCAATACCGGCACCCAGATGGGTGGCTGGTACCGCAAGGAGATCAAGAGCCTGGAAGACGTCAAGGGCATGAAGATCCGCATCGCCGGTTTCGCCGGCCGCGTGATGGAGCGCATGGGCGCGGTGCCGCAGCAGATTCCGGCCGGCGACGTGTACGCGGCGCTGGAAAAAGGCACGATCGACGCGGCCGAGTGGGTCGGTCCGTACGACGATGAAAAGCTCGGCCTGGCCAAGGTGGCGCCGCACTACTACGCGCCGGGCTGGTGGGAAGCCGGGCCGCAGCTGTCGTTCTACATCAACATCAAGGAATGGGAAAAGCTGCCGGCGCAGTACAAGGCGGCGGTGGAAGTGGCCAGTTACGAATGCCACGTGACGATGCAGGCCGGGTACGACACCAAGAACCCGGCCGCGCTGGCGCGCCTGATCAAGAACGGGGCCAAGCTGCACACCTTCTCCAAGGCGATCATGGACGAGGCCTACAAGATCTCGACCCAGGTCATGGAAGAGGAAGCGTCGAAGAACGCCAAATTCAAAAAGGTGTACGATCCTTGGAAGCGGTTCCGCCAGGACCAGAACATGTGGGCCTCGGTGTCCGAGCAAGTGATGCAGAACTATATGATTTCGATAGGAAGAAAGTAGCTTAGGGCTCATTTGCGCCAGGTCAAACGAATCGGCCGGCGCATTTGATACCTTCGATGCGGTGACCCTGCCTGGGTGCGTCGCTTACCGGGGACTGATTATGGATGGCATCTATTTTTCCTGCGCCGACGTGACGAGCCTGAGCCCGCACGGCTTCTGGCTGCAGTGTGGCGAGGAAGAGTTGTACTTGCCGTTCGTGGAGTTTCCGGTTTTCGAGCACGCGACCATTGCGCAGATTTGCCGGGTCAAGTGCGTGAGCACCGGACGGGTGTATTGGCCGGAGCTCGATGTGGATTTGACCCTGGAGGCGATCCGCAATCCGATGGCGTATCCGCGCGATAGCATCAATTACGATTGCTGAGTTGGGCCTTGCACCGTCATTCCCGCCATTGGCAGGAACGGCGGTGCAAGGGGCGCGGATGACGGTGGTCTGCGCGATCTGCCGGGATACTACAAAAGCCGCGTCTCTGCCGGCACATTCCACCAGTTGTTGTGCAAGCCATCCGCATACTTCAGCGGCGCCGCGATCAGCTCTTCCGGCGTCACGTCGTCGAGCGCGGCCACATTGACTGACACGAACGCCCCGCCGATCTCTTCCACATACCCGCGTACGAACGAGCGCACGCCGCATTGCCGGCAGAACGGATGATGCACGCTCCTGGTCGCGAACTGGTAATCGCTCAGCTGCTCCTCTCCCGCCAGCAAGCGGAACGCCTCAGGCTTGATCGCCACGTTCCACGCCCGCGTCTTGCTGCAGATGGTGCAGTTGCATTTGCCGGTACCCTGGCTCAGGTCGATATCGGCTTGGTAGCGTACCGCGCCGCAATGGCAGCTGCCGTGATAGGTCTTTTTCATCGCTGTTCTCCTTCGGTGTGTTCAAAACATCAGCATAGAACCCAAACAGGGCGATTTTCGCCCTGTTAACCGTGTTGAATCCGAAGGCGTATCATGACGCCTCGCGCGCAAAGCTGTCGCGCTTCTCATTCACCAGCCAGGGACACACCATGTCTATCAAAATCAGCAGCCGGTTCGACGCCGGCGCCATCGATATCGTGAGCGCCACCAGCGCCTCCTCGATCGACCTGAACATCCGCAAGGATTCCAGCGCCGACATCACCCAGTGGTTCTACTTCCGCCTGCAAGGCGCGCAGGGCCAGGCGTGCACGATCCGCTTCCTCAACGCCGGCAAGAGCGCCTATCCGGCCGGCTGGGAAGGCTACCAGGCCATGGCCAGCTACGACCGCGTGGAGTGGTTCCGCGTACCCACCAGCTTCGATGGCGAGGTGATGGCGATTACCCACACGCCCGAGATGGACAGCGTCTACTACGCCTACTTCGAGCCCTACTCGTGGGAACGCCACCTGGAACTGCTCGACCGCGCCCAGCTCTCCAAACAGGTGCGCATGCTCGACCTGGGCAGCAGCGTCGAAGGGCGCGACATGAACGTCCTGGTGATCGGCGACCCGGCAGCGAAGAAAAAAGTCTGGGTCATCGCGCGCCAGCATCCGGGCGAAACCATGGCCGAGTGGTTCGTCGAGGGCATGCTGGACGCCCTGCTCGACCCGGCCGACGCCTTCGGCCGCCAGTTGCTCAAGGAAGCCGTGTTCTACGTGGTGCCGAACATGAACCCGGACGGCTCGGTGCGCGGCAACCTGCGCACCAACGCGGCCGGCGCCAACCTCAACCGCGAGTGGAATACGCCGACCATGGAACGCAGCCCGGAAGTGTTCGTGGTCAAGAACAAGATGAAGGAAACCGGCTGCGACCTGTTCCTCGACGTGCATGGCGATGAAGGCTTGCCTTACGTGTTCGTGGCTGGAAGCAACTCGCTGCCAACCTTCACGCCAGAGCAGGCCGCGCAGGAAAAACGCTTCGCCGACGACTTCAAGATCGCCAGCCCCGACTTCCAGGACGTGCACGGTTACGGCGACTCGCCCTACACCGACGAAACCATCACCATGGGCTCGCCGCATATCACGCACGCCTTCGGCTGCCTGTCGCTGACGCTGGAGCTGCCGTTCAAGGACAACGCCAACGATCCCGATCCGATTTGCGGCTGGGACGGCGCGCGCAGCGCACGCCTGGGCGCCGCCGTGCTGCAACCGATCCTGCAAGCGCTGCGCCATCCGGCTTGATGCGATACTGCTTTTCGCCATTGCTTCATTTTTTTGATTCACATCAACGATTTAGTTGAAGCCAATCAATAAACTTCTTCCATACCCAATGACAAACGAAGAAGGAAGTAGTGATGAAGAGCAAATTGTTAGCAGTCGCAGTGAGCATGCTGGGCCTGATCGCCGTTGATGCCCAAGCCCAGGACGGACCATGGCTGGTGCGCGCGCGCGCCGCGCACCTGAACCCGGCCGACAAGGCCACGCCGGTCGGCGGCGCCGGTGCGTCGGACCGCATCTCGGTGTCCGACAAAACCATTCCAGAAGTTGACGTCAGCTATTTTTTCACGCCCAATTTCGCGGCCGAGCTGGTGCTGACCTATCCGCAAAAACATGACGTGATGCTCGATGGCGCCAAGATCGGCACCTTCAAGCACTTGCCGCCAAGCTTGCTGGGCCAGTACCACTTCAACCCGATCGGCCAGTTCAAGCCTTACCTGGGCGCCGGTATCAACTACACGCGCATTTCGCAGGTCAAGCTGCTGGGCGGTGCGGGCGGACTGGAAAACCACAGCGTGGGCCTGGCCCTGCAAACCGGGGTCGATTTCAGGATCGATAAAAACTGGTCGCTCAACCTGGACATCAAGCGCATCACTATCCGCAGCGATGTGATGATCTCGGGCGCCAAGGCCAGCACCGTGAAGATCGATCCGGTCCTGATCGCCGTGGGCGCCGGTTACCGCTTCTGATGCAAGGGGGCGTGCCTGCCCTGGCAGGACGCCCTTTGCGGCCTAGCGCAGATTGGCTTGCGGCTTTTTCGTCAGTTCGTCGACGGCCGCCAGGATCTCGGCTTCCTTGTAGCCGCCGAAGCGGCGGTATCCCACGTACGTGAGCGGATAACCGCTGCCTTCGAGCGCGTTGTAGGCGATTGCGCCCGCTTCCGATGCTTCGACATCGACATCCTCGAAGGGGATCTTCTTTTCCTCGAACAGTTCGCGCTGCGCCTTGCAGTAGCCGCACCATTTGGTCCCGTACAGCACCACCTTTGGCTTGTCCTGCGCATCGAAATGGTTGGCCATGACGATGCGTTCGCGCCGCGTCAGCGCATCCTTGCCCAGCACTTCGCCGAGCATCCCGGCCAGGGCATGCACATCGTCGCCGACGCTGCGCCGCTTGCCGGCGATGACCGTGGGCAGCGCGTCCACGCGGTATTTGTTATCCGGCTCGGTGAGGACCACTTCCTGGAAGGCCGGCACGCGCTTTTTCAATTCCTTGCGTATCTTGTCGCAATGGTCGCCGCACTCGGCGCTGGTGAACAGCATCACGGCCGGCTTGCCATCCTTGTCGAACGCAGCGCCGCCGCCAGTGGACAGGCGCCCGGTTTTGTAGGCATACAAGGCGCCGCCGGCGATCAGGGCAAGGAACAGGATTGTTTTCATGGTCGTTTCAATAAATGACAGGGCCGGGCGAAGCTGTTCGCTTCGCCCGGCCTTGAGCACCGCTCCCGCGCAGGGAGCGAAGGGGTTTTACTTGCGTCCGGCCTTGATCATGTACTCCACCATGGCCGCTTCGGACACCGAGGCCCACATGTTCTGGTCCTGGCGGAATCGCTTCCATGGCTCGTAGATGGTCTTGAACTTGGCATTCTTGGCCGCTTCTTCGTTCATCACGTCCTGCGCCGCCTTGTAGCAGGCATCCATGATCTCTTTCGAGAAGGTGCGCAGCTTGACGCCGTTCTTGAGCAGGCGCGCCAGCGCCGCCGGGTTCTTGGCGTCGTACTCGGCCTGCATGCCGATGTGCGCTTCATACGTGGCGCATTCGAGCGCGGCCTGGTATTCCTTGGGCAGCTTTTCCCATTCCTTCATGTTCACGTAGAAGGAGAAGCTCGCGCCCGCTTCCCACCAGCCCGGCGCATAGTAATACGGCGCGACCTTGTAGAAGCCCAGTTTTTCGTCATCGTAAGGACCGACCCATTCGGCCGCGTCGATCGTGCCTTTTTCCAGTGCAGGATAAATGTCGCCACCGGCCAATTGCTGCGGCACCAGGCCCAGGCGCTCGAGTACCTTGCCGGCGAAACCGCCGACGCGCATCTTGGTACCCTTCAAGTCTTCCACCGACTTGATTTCCTTGCGGAACCAGCCACCCATCTGGGTGCCGGAATTACCGCCCAGGAAGTTGACGATGCCGTAGCCCTTGAAGAAGTTGCGGGTCAGTTCGCGTCCGCCGCCTTCCTGGTACCAGGCCGTATGCTGGCGCGAGGTGAGGCCGAACGGGACCGCGCAGTCGAAGGCGAAGGTGGCGTCCTTGCCGAAGTAGTAGTAGGACGCGCTGTGGCCGATTTCCACAGTGCCGGCCTGGACCGCGTCGAGCACTTGCAGGCCAGGGACGATTTCACCGGCCGCGAACGAGCGGATGGTGAACTTGCCACCGGTCAGTTCCGCAACGCGCTTGGTCAGGATATCGGCCGCGCCGAAAATGGTGTCCAGTGATTTTGGAAAACTGCTGGCGAGGCGCCAGGTGATGGTCGGATGCGACTGTGCCAGCGCCGGTGCGGCGACTGCGCCGGCTGCAGCGCCGACTGCCGCTTTTTTAATAAAGGAACGACGTTCCATATGTCTGTGTCTCCTGAAGTGTTTACATCACGGGAAAACCACCAGTGTCATGGTGCTAAGGCTAGTGTATTTGCGTCTAGGCAAGCATGCAATGCAATTTATCTTACAGCAGTCTTACAGGATGGGGAGGGGTGTTTCGCGTGGACACAAGGTGCACACGCGCAAAGGCGTCAGCGGCGATCAGCTGCCGGCCACGACCATGTTTTCGATCAGGATCGATCCGGTCTGCTTGTTTCCACGGATGAGAGTGTCATTGCCGATGGCAACGATCTGCTGGAAGATATCCTTCATGTTGCCGGCGATCGTGATTTCCTCGACCGGATACTGGATCACGCCATTCTCGACCCAGAAACCGGAGGCGCCGCGCGAATAGTCGCCGGTCACGTAGTTGGTGCCCTGGCCCATCAGTTCAGTGACCAGCAGGCCGCGCCCCATTTTCTTGATCATGCCGGCGAAGTCGTCGCCGCGTTTGGTCTGGGTCGAGCTCATGGTGAGGTTGTGCGAACCGCCCGCATTGCCCGTGGTTTTCATGCCCAGCTTGCGCGCCGAGTACGAGGACAGGAAATACCCCTGCACCACGCCATCCTTGACCACATTGCGGCGCACGGTGCGCACGCCTTCTTCATCGAACGGGGCCGAGCCGACCGCGCCGATCACGTGCGGGTCTTCCAGGATCTGGATATGCGAAGGGAACACCGGCTGTCCCAGCGAATCGAGCAGGAAGGTCGACTTGCGGTACAGCGCGCCGCCCGAGGTGGCTTGCACGAAGGCGCCCAGCAGGCCGGCCGCCAGCGGCGCCTCGAACAGCACCGGGCAGGTGCGCGTATCGAGCTTGCGCGCGTTCAGGCGCGCCAGGGCGCGTTCGGCGGCGTAGCGCCCGACCGCCTCCGGCTGGGCCATCTTGTTCGGATCGCGCACCGAGGTGTACCAGTCGTCGCGCTGCATCCTGGCGCCCTTGCCGGCGATCGGCGCCACCGACAGGGTGTGGCGCGAAAACGGATAGCCGCCCGCGAAACCGCGCGAATTGGCCGACACGAAGTGCGATTGCTGCACGTGCACGCTGGCGCCTTCGCTGTTGGTGATGCGCGCATCGACGTCGAACGCGGCCGCTTCGGCGCGCTGCGCCAGCACCACCGCTTCTTCGGTGGAGATCATCCACGGATAGCACAGGCGCAGGTCGCGCGGCTTCATTTCAAGCATGTCGGCATCGGCCAGGCCGGCGCAGTCGTCATCGGCCGTGAAACGGGCGATGTTGTAGGCCGCATCCACCGTGGCGCGCAGCGCTGCCGGGGAAAAGTCGGAGGTGCTGGCATTGCCGCGTTTTTGACCGATATACACGGTCACGCCCATGCCCTTGTCTTTATTCTGCTCGATCGTCTCGATTTTGCCACGCCGGACCGACACTGACAGACCGCTTCCCTCGCTGATGTCGACGGCTGCATCGGTGCCGCCCATCTCCTTGGCAAAGGCCAAAACGTCGCGCGCCAGCTGCTGCAGCTGATCCTGGGTGTGGATAAAGACGGAGTCGTTCATGTGGTGTTTTCTTCGGCTGTCCGGTTAAACGGGTATGATAGCAGTCGTTTACAGTTTTTACTGATCGGCTTTACGCCTATCGGAACCATATCATGCCAAATCCAAACCGGGGCGCCTGCGGCTTCCAATCGTCCGAGTTCGAGCAAGAATACGAACGCCCTTCCAAGTCCGAACTCAAGCGCCAGATGAGCGAGCTGCAAAAGCTCGGCGAAGAACTGGTCGCCGAAGCGCGCGACCGCGTCAAGCGCGTTCCCATGCCCGAAGACGTGCGCGATGCGATCCTGGCTTGCCAGCTGATCACCAACCACGAGGGACGGCGTCGCCAGATGCAATTCGTCGGCAAGAAGATGCGCACCCTCGACGAGGAAGAAGTGGCCGTCATCCAGCGCACCATCGATAGCTGGAAAGGCATGTCCAAGGCCGACACCGCCGCCCTGCACGCGCTCGAACGCCGCCGCGAAAAGCTGCTGGCCGACGACAAGGCCCTGACCGTGTTGCTCGAAGAAAACCCGGAACTCGATGTGCAGCACTTGCGCACCCTGATCCGCAACGCGCGCAAGGAACAGGCCGAGAACAAGCCACCCAAGGCCTACCGCGAGATCTTCCAGATCCTCAAGGACATCAACAAGAAGGGCAAGGCCGCGGCCAAGCCTGCGGACGAGGACGAAGACGGCGAGCCGATCGATGACGAGTCCGACGACGAGTAATGCCACGCAGTTGGCGGATGAACTGGTGATCGGCCTGGTGTCGGTCTCGGACCGCGCCAGCGGCGGCGTGTACGAAGACAAGGGCTTGCCGGCGCTGGCCGACTGGCTCGCCAGCGCCCTCACCACCCCTTACCGCATCGAAACGCGCCTGATTCCCGACGAACGGGCACGCATCGAAGCGACCCTGGTCGAACTGGTCGACGTGGCGCGCTGCCACCTGGTGCTGACCACGGGCGGCACCGGCCCTTCGCGGCGTGACGTCACGCCCGAGGCCACGGTCGCCATCGGCACCAAGGAAATGCCCGGTTTCGGCGAGCAGATGCGCCAGATCAGCCTGCAATTCGTGCCGACCGCGATTTTGTCGCGCCAGACTGCGGTGATCCGCGAGATCGACGGCCACGCCGCGCTGGTGATGAACCTGCCCGGCCAGCCGAAGGCGATCAGGGAAACCCTCGAAGGTCTTAAAGATGCAGACGGCAAGCAACTGGTCGGCGGCATTTTCGCGGCCGTGCCCTACTGCGTCGACCTGATCGGCGGTCCGTATATGGAAACCAACCCGGCCGTATGCAAGGCATTCCGGCCGAAATCGGCGCAGCGTCCCGCGCCGCCTACCGAAAATGAACGCATGAGCAAACTGTTAGACAACATCGAAATCGAAACCGCCCCGAACCCGACGGTGGCGATCATCTGGATGCACGGCCTGGGCGCGGACGGCAATGACTTCGTGCCGCTGGTAAGCGAGCTCGACTTGAAAGGCTTGCCCGGCATCCGCTTCGTCTTCCCGCACGCCAACACGATGCCGGTGACGGTCAACGGCGGCTACGTGATGCGCTCGTGGTACGACATCGTCAACGCCGACATCGGCCGGCGCGAAGATGAAGCCGGCCTGCGCGCCTCGCAATTGCAGGTCGAAGCCCTGATCGCGCGCGAAAAGGCGCGTGGCATTCCCGCCTCGCGCATCATCCTGGCGGGCTTCTCGCAGGGTTGCGCGATGACCTTGCAGACCGGCTTGCGCCATCCGGAAAAGCTGGCCGGACTGATGTGTTTGTCCGGTTATGTGCCGCTGGCCGACAAGATCGCCGCCGAGCGCTCGGAAGCCAGCCTGGGCACCCCGATTTTCCAGGTGCACGGGCAGCACGACGGCGTGATTCCGATCGCCCGTGCGATCGCTTCACGCGACCTGCTCAAGTCGCTGGGATACCAGCTTGAATGGCACGATTACACGATGCAGCACTCGCTGTGCCAGGAAGAAATCGACGATATCGGCGTCTGGCTCAAGAAAGTCCTGGCCTGATTCAAACTGCCAAGCCGTGCAAGTGAGTCCGTCTGCCCCAGAGAGCGTAGAATGCGTTCTTTGATAGCAAAGGCAGACAATGAAAAAAACCGGCATGGCAAAGAGTGACGCCAAAAAATTGATGGGCAAGATGGTCGCCCCTGGCGCAGCCGGCTTCGGCAACGCCGATAACGCCGCCGTCGACCGCCGCGAACAGCGCAAGCGCGACCAGGCCCTGGGCCTGGTCCCGTTCGCCGTCAAACTCAACAGCGACCTGGTGCTGCAACTGCAAACCCTGGCCAAGGAAGGCAACGCCGACCTCAACGAAGTCGTTGCCGAACTGCTGGCCAAGGGCCTCGCGGCCTGATCGACCCAAGGTGAAAACCGTCGTTCTCGGCGGGTACGGTAACTTCGGCGCCCGCATCTGCCGCGCCCTGGCGCCTGGCCCCGGCATCGAACTGATCGTCGCCGGGCGCGACCTGGACAAGGCCAGCGCCCTGGCCGGCGCCTGCGGGCACGGCACCGGCGCGGCGCGCATCGATATCCACGATCCCCACCTGGCACAGGCGCTGCGCGCCCTCGGCGCCGAACTCGTCATCCACACCGCAGGACCTTTCCAGCAGCAGGACTACCGCACCGCGCTGGCCACGGCGGCCGCTGGCGCCCACTATATCGACCTGGCCGACGGGCGCCGCTTCGTGTGCGACTTTCCGGCCGCGCTGGACGGCGCCTTCCGCCAGCAACAGCGCATCGCCATCACGGGCGCGAGCAGCGTGCCGGCCATGTCGTCGGCCGTGGTCGACCATTTGACGGCGGGCTGGCGCACTATTTCCTCCATCGACATGTGCATCGCGCCGGCCCAGACCGCGCCGCGCGGGGTGGCGACCATGGCGGCGGTGCTGAGCTACTGCGGCGCCCCGATCCAGGTGTGGCAGGATGGCCGCTGGGTCACCCAGCTGGGCTGGGCGGCTCCCAAAACGGTGGCGTACGCGCGCCTGCGCCCGCGCCTGGCATCGCTGTGCGACATTCCCGACCTTGAACTGTTCCCGGCCCATTATGCGGGCGTGCAGTCGGTGATGTTCCGCGCCGCGCTCGAAATTGGCGTGAGCCAGCGCGGCATGGCACTGCTGGCGGGCTTGCGCCGCATTGGGCTGGTGCCCCGTCCGGAACGCCTGGCCGGCCTGCTCAACCGCGCCGCCGACGGCTTGAATTTCCTCGGCTCGTCGCTGGGCGGGATGGTGGTGCGGGTGCGCGGCCTCGACGCCAATGGCAAGAGCGCGCAGCGCGCCTGGCACATCGCCGCCGATCACGATCATGGCCCGGAAATTCCGTGCATGGCCGCCGTCCTGCTGGCGCGCCGGCTGGCGGCGGGTACCCTGGACCGGATCGGCGCGTTTACCAGCGTCGGGCAGCTGACCCTGGCGGAGTTCGAACCGGAGTTTGGCAAGTGGGGCATGGTGACCGACCTCGGCGAGTGATCGGTTATCATCCGTCCTTGGACAACAACGCTGAAAGAGGTAACACCATGGCCAAGAAAGAAGAACTCGACGAAGAAACCCTGGCGCTGATCCATTGGTGCATCGAGGTGGAAGGCTTCCTGGTGGCCGGCGGCGCAACCCAGAAGCAGGCGCAAGACCATATCGAGGAACAGGTCGAGTGGTTTACCGACCAGTTCTACGATGGCTTGACGCCGGAAGAAGCGGCGAAGGAAGCGCTCGCTTAACGCGGCGCTACCTCATCCGGCGCGGCCGGTGCATCGCGGCCGGTGCGGCGCACCGGCCGCCACTGGACGCGCTGGCCGTCCCACAAGGCGTGCGGGTCGGGCGGCGACGCTGGCGGCCAGAACGCGGCCTTGAAGCGCTTTCGGTTGTCGGGGTCGGTCGCCAGCTTGTCGCCGATGGCCAGTTCCAGCGCGTCATGCCTTGCGCGATCGCGCGCCAGCGCCGGATGCCTTGCATCGGCCGCTTCCGGGGTTCCGCTGGCCGCGAGATAGCGCACCCAGATGGCCCAGTCTTCCATCACCAGGGCCAGCAGCTCAGGCGCAATCGGTGACAAGTAATAAATTTCCTCGTCACGGTCTTCCAGGCCATACATATATACCCGTTCGCATAAATATGCGGAACGCCGTCCAGCTCGGCGATGCCGAGCAAATTGCCGTCGTAAAAAACGTTGACGGTCAATACACGATCGAATTTCATCTACCTCGTTCTTTCGGCCACCGGGGCTGCAAAAGTTCAATATTCCGGAGCAATCGTTGAGACGTACACAGTCGTCGTCACTTAAGGTCGGAGCGGCCTGTGCCCGCGTAACGATGCCGCGTACGCTGTCTGCACGCTCACTGCCCACCGCAGGCAGTCTCCACCGCAAAGTACTTTACAACGTTGCCAACTCCGACGTCCCGGATCATGACCATCGACCTCCGATGCGACGAGCACGATATACGAAAAATCGAATCGCTTTTGCTCGACCACGACATCGCACGGAGTTACTTCCGGGGCGAACTGCATGACTGGCTGGGGAACAGTTTCGATGGCGTTTGGCTGGAACTAAAAGGTCGCAAGCCAGTCAGACTGAATACCGAAACGAGCGCGCACCTTTTTATGATACCGGACAGGTCAACGGTAAGGGTACTCAAAGTGAACGAGGATGGCAACGCACCGGCGGGCACGAAGATCCATTTCGTCAATTCCTTCGTCCCGGACGGTGAGCAAAACAGTGTCGTTATCTTCTCCTTGGAAAAAACGCCTGGCGTTTGGTGCGCCGCTTTGCATATCGGCAGGATGATGCTGCGCCCGGATGCACCAGCCAGACTTTGCACCGTTGCGTTTGGCATGATGGCGGTCACCGCCTACCGTCTCGGCTTCGATCATATCCAGCTTTACGCCGCAGGACGGGGACCTCTGCACCAGAACGATCCCGACGCGTATATCGGATATCGCGTTTGGCCTAAATTCGGTTTCGACGCGCCTGTGAACGCCGCCGAAATGAGCAGGCATCCCGTTGTGTCAATGCATGGGTTGCGCACGGTACAGGAAGTCGTCGCATGCACCCCGGCGTGGTGGGACGCCTGCGGCAGTGGGCGTCCGATGCAGTTTGATGTAAGCCCGACCAGTCGATCGTGGTCGACTTTGATAAACTACCTTTGGACGACCCTGGCGGATTTTTAGCCACCGTTGCAATCACCAAAGCAATCCTACTTGAGGTGAACGCCATGAAACCACTTACCAAAGCGCAAGCAGAACAGCTCGCCGAGTACAGGCGTGCATCGGACGAACTGCGAAAAAAAATCGCTGCCACAGCTGTCCGCGACGAGAACGAAATTCTTCCGGTGAACGGCGTCTTTCACTTCCCGCGCTGCAGGCCGCTGACCTCTGAGCAGGCCTTCGCCCTGTTCGGAAAATCAGAGTTTTCCGACAGCGTGCTTCGAGAGATTGCCGACGACGGCGTCAAGCAAACAGACGAGCTTGTTGCTTACAAGCGTGCAGCGGCCACGCTGCGGAAAGAAATCGCTGCCACCGCAATACCTGACGACCGGGAAATTCTTCCGGTGGGCGGAAGAGTTCATTTAACCCTGAGGGGCAAACCTTTGAATCCCGAACAACAGAAAGTGCAGTTCGGCGAGTCAGCGTTTTCCATCACCGTGCTTCGGGAATTCGCCGACGACGGTACCTGAGTCCGCCTCCTGCCACCTTGACCGGCGTGACCGCCACTACTCCGGCAATGGCGCCGCCGTCGATACCGGCGCCGGCGTCTGCGCCGCGTTCATCACCATCGCCAGGAACGTGTAGTACCCATTGATCCCCATCAAATCGACCACACCTTTTTCGCCGAACAGCGCCAGCGCGTTGGCATACGTCACATCGCTGACCCGCTTGCTCCTGTGCAGCTCCACGCAAAAATCGTAGACCAGCGCTTCATCGACCAGCATCGCAGGCGACTTGCGGCGCTGCGCAATGGCCGCGACGATGCCCGGCTCGATGCCGCTGCGCTCGGCAATCGGCGCGTGGATCGCCCACTCGACCTGCTGGTCCCACTCGCGCGCCGTCACCAGAATCGCGATTTCCGACAGGCGCGTGCCGATCGCGCTGCGGTAGCGCAGGTACTCGCCCATGCGCTGCGCGCTTTCCATCAGCTCCGGGCTGCGCAGCAGCGGCACGAACGGCCCGTACAGCGCCCCGCGCGGGCCGTCGATGATGGCTTGGGCGACGGCCTGCTGCTGCGGCGCGAGCTGCTCGAAGGGGATGGGGCCTAGTCTTTCTCTCATCAAAGAATGTTCCCAAAGGCGGAAATATTTCGCAAATGCATAGCAAAATTGATTTTAAATTCATCGTACTTTGTTTTGCTTTTTCGAGGTGTGCAGATTCATGAAAAAATTTCATGGCCCCCGAAAATGTGTGTTCATGACGACGCTATACTGGACTCAGTGGCTCCGGCCGAACACCTCGCTGCCGGACCACCAGCTTCCAAGTGCAATGGATCTCGATGACAAAAATACTGAGGAGATATTGAGATGTCGAAAACGGCAAAGGCGGTATGGGGCGGTATTCTGATGTTGGCGGCAGGCGGGGCATCTGCCCAGTCGTCGGTAACAATCGGTGGATTGGTCGATCAGTATGTTGGATCGTTGCAGTATAGCGGTGAACCTGCACGCCGCACGGTGGTGCAAAATGGCGGCATGTCGACCTCGTGGTTTGGCTTTCGCGGCGTCGAGGATCTGGGCGGCGGCCTGAAAGCCGAGTTTATGCTCAACGGCTTCTTCCTTGCCGACACCGGCGCCTCGGGACGCTTCGGCGGCGACAACCTGTTCTCGCGCGACGCCTTCCTCGCGCTGTCGGGCAGTTTCGGAAAAATCACGGTGGGGCGCACCAGCGCGCCGAGTTTCCTGCCTGCCGTGCTATTTAACCCCTTCGGCGATTCCTTCCAGTTTTCCCCGCTGATCCTGCACACCTACGTGCCGGCCGGAACTGTCGGTGCGCGCAAATGGGTCGCCACCACGGCTGGCGATAGCGGCTGGAGCAACCAGATCCAGTATTCCACGCCGGTGGTGAATAACTTCCAGTTCAATTTCTATTATGCGCCGGGCGAGCAAGCCGGCAAGAGCAGCAACAAGAACGTCGCAGTCAACGCTTACTACAATAATGGTCCGCTCGGCTTGACCGCGGTCTACCATACCGTGCGGGTGAGTAATCCGAATGGGGGCCTGCCGATCCTCGACGCCACCAAAGCGCCAAACGATTACAGCAGCATTGAAAAGCAAACCGGCTTCTACCTGGGTGCACGCTACGATTTTTCGGTGCTTAAGGCATTCGTCACTTACCGAAAAAACAATGACGATGCCGCCGCCGCCCGCGAGATGGACGACAAGACATTTACCTTGGGGGCAAGCGTGCCGACCGCCAGCGGCGCCATCCTGGTCGGCTATGCCAATACCGAACGTGGCGGCAACTTGCTCGCGGCAGACCTCAAACGCGATACGCTCAGTGTTGGGTACGACCACAACCTGTCCAAGCGCACCGACTTATACACGATCTTCATGTCCGACAAGATCACCGCATCGTCGCGTGCCCGCAGCTTCGCGGCCGGGGTACGCCACCGGTTCTGAGTTGGGTTTGGAGCACGGCGTGGGGACCGCCGTGCTGGGATTGCCTTACTTGTAGATGCCGCAAGCGATCAGGATATCGTCGACCTTTTCAATATAGGCCGACTTCGGTTGCAGCGCTCCCGTTTGCGGATGGGGCCAGACGAAATCGACCCAGCCGCTGCCTTTCTGTTGTGCCACGTCGATGTAGCTCTTGACGGTGCGCACACCATTCTGGTCTTTCACTTCATACATATTGCGGCCAATAATTTTTGGATTGGGGCTGGCCAGGTTGATGCCCTTCATGTCGTAGGCAAAGATATACAGGCTGCCGTCGACGAACTTCCCTTTGGGGTCATTGAATGCGGCTATAGCTTTTTCACGGCCCACTTCCTTGTAATACGCAACCCTTTTTTTTACCATGGCGATTGCTTCCTCCGGCGTGCGTTTCTCTTCCGCGGCGGCGCCGGCTTGCATGCCGATGGCAAGAACAAACATCGCTAACGCTTTGAAAAAAATCTTCATAATGTCCCCTCCGGTTTGGCGTCATGGAGCCCGATTCTGGCCCGGTGAACCTTGCAGGTTCTCATTAATATTAGCAGCTTTTTTTACTTAAAACGACGGGCAACAGCGATTTGTCCGTCCGGTACGACAGCAATCCCTTACCCAATGACAGCAGCGCCGCCGCGACCAAGCCCTGGGCCTGGTGCCTTTCGCCGTCACGCTCAATAGCGAGCTGGTGGCGCACCTAGTTGGCGGCGCTGAAACGCGTCGGCGGGCAGGGCGTCATTGACCTGGCAGGCATCAACGGCTACTACACCTTTCTGGCGACGACGATTCATGCGGCGCGGACGGCTGTCCCAGTGTCGCCTGCCAAGCCGTTACCTGAGTAGACCTCCTTGCGCTTGGACTGGGAGCGATGGTCGCCAAGTAAATCATGTATTGATGGCCCGTCTATTATCAGCTCCGGACTGCGCAGCAGTGGCACGAACGGCCCGTACAGCGCCCCGCGCGGGCCGTCGATGATGGCCTGCGCCGCCGCTTGCTGCGCGGCCGTTAATTGTTCCGCAGCCATCGGCCCGAGTCGGTCGATCATGGTGCTTGCCTTTTCTCTGTTGCATTTATTGCCGTGGGTAAAAATATTCGCACAGCCCCGGGGATAAATCAAAAGAATCGCGCCGTTCTCAGCTTATTGTCAAGCATCAACCATTTCAGCGACGAGGAAGCCATGAGTCACATGATGCACCGCAATCTCCGGCAAACCCCGCCGGTTGCCGTCAGCGCCCAGGGAATGCTGGTGCGCGACAGCGAGGGGAAGACCTACATCGATGCCTGCGGCGGCGCGGCGGTGTCCTCGCTCGGCCACGGCCATCCGGATATCCTGAGCGCGATGCACCGCCAGATCGACCGCAACGCCTACGCCCACACCGCCTTCTTCACCACCGACGTGGCCGAGGAACTGGCCGACCGCCTCACCGCCGGCGCGCCGGAAGGCTTGAGCCAAGTGTACCTCGTCTCGGGCGGCTCGGAAGCGATGGAAACGGCGATGAAGCTGGCGCGCCAGTATTTTGTCGAAACCGGCCAGACCCAGCGCACCAAATTCATCGGGCGCCGCCAGAGCTACCACGGCAACACGCTGGGCGCGCTGGCCGTGGGCGGCAACGAGTGGCGGCGGCGCCATTTCGCGCCCCTGCTGATCGACGTGACGCGCGTGGCGCCCTGCTACGAATACCGCGACCGCCTGCCGGACCAGACCCAGGACCAGTACACCAGCGCCCTGCTGCGCGAACTCGACGAACAGATCCACGCGGCCGGCCCGCACACCATCATCGCCTTCGTGGCCGAGCCGGTGGTGGGCGCGACCGGCGGCGCGATTCCGCCCACGCCCGGCTACTTCCGTGGCGTGCGCAGCCTGTGCGACCGCTACGGCATCCTGTTCATCGCCGATGAAGTCATGTGCGGCATGGGCCGCACCGGCACCATGTATTCGATCGAGCAGGATGGGGTCGCGCCCGACATCATCACCATCGCCAAGGGACTGGGGGCCGGCTACCAGCCGATCGGCGCGGTGCTGGCCCAGCGCGCCCTGGTCGACCAGCTGCGCAAGGGCAGCGGCGCATTCCAGCACGGGCATACCTACATCGGCCATCCGGTGGCCGCCGCCGCCGCGCTGGCGGTGCAAAAGGTGATCGAGCGCGACGACCTGCTGGCGGCGGTGCGCCTGCGCGGCGAATCGCTGCGGCGCATGCTGCAGGCCGAATTCGGCGCGCATCCGAACGTGGGCGACATCCGCGGCCGCGGCCTGCTGCTGGCGCTCGAACTGGTCAAGGAGCGCGACAGCAAGCAGCCGTTCGACCCGGCGCGCAAGCTGCACGCCTCGGTCAAGAACAAGGCCATGGCGAATGGCCTGATGGTGTACCCGATGGGCGGCACCATCGATGGCGTGCACGGTGACCATATCCTGCTGGCGCCGCCATTCATCGCGACCGAAGCGGACCTGTCGGAGATCGTGTCGCGCCTGTCGGACGCCATCGCCGCCGCCCTCGACTGAAGCGGCAGCCGGCGTCCGCTACGGCGTCCGCTACGGCGTCCGCTACGGCGCCGCCCCCTTGCCGGCCAGCCTAGTTGGCCGGCGTCTTGACGATCATGTCGACGATGGTCCACGAAAAGTCGGAACGCAGCGTGCCGTCGAACAGCGGGTCGGTGATGCTCATGTAAAAATCGCTGGCGTACGGCATGACGGGTTTCGGCGCCGGCACGTAGGCCGCCATGTTGTGGCAGGTCATGCAGTTCGACTGCATTCCGGTGTTGGCGTTGATCGCGCCATTGATCGGGCGGCTGATGCCGGCAAACACCTCCGGCCCGAAACCGGCTTCCAGATACGGGTTGTAGCCATACACCGGCGTCCCGACATTCTTGCCGCCGGTGATAGGCTGCGCCGGCGAGACGGTGGAATACGCCAGCGCCATCGCATAGTGGCGCGCCGCGCCGTCCAGGTTCGCGATCGGCCGCGCGCCGGCGATGGCGGACGAACTGGGCGCGAATGGACGGTCGGCATTGGCCGACCACCAGAAGGTTTGCCAGGTCCACATCTTGTTTTCGCGCGTGGTGACGTGCATGCCGACCAGGATCGCGATGTCGCCGGCCCTGACCGGCTGGTTGAGGCGGGCCGACAGCAAGGCCGCATTGTCGGCGCTGATCCGGCTATGGATGAAGTCGCTCAGATAGAAGGTGTTGGCGGGGGTGCGGTTATTGCAGCCGGCATCGTTGCTGTTGCCGCCGATGCCGCTCGGCCGGTTGACATCCACGTACACGCAGCTGTTCCAGTCCGCTTCGCCAAAGCCGCTGTCCGGCTTGGCGGCAGCGGGCCCGGGCCAGCCCGGAAAGCTGTAGATGCCGCGCGCCACGTTCTTGGGAATAATCTTGAAGACCGGCTTGATCGCGATCGCATTTGCTGGAAAATTCGGCAGCTCGCTGTAGCCGTTCGCCATCAGCTGCTTGAGCGTGCTTTCATAAAACAGGCGGTTGCTGATCGCATGTTGCGCGGCCGGCGGGTTGTACGCCACCGACACCAGGATTTCCGTGTCGGGCCGGGCCTCCTTGGACGTGGCGTCAAGCGTGCCTGCCGTGGCATTCTTGAGCGGCCGCCGGTGGCCATGCTGGAACTGGCGCGGCAGGTGCAGGTCCAGCGTGGGACGCGGAAACGGGCCGCGCTTGCCCTCTTCGCGCTGGCGCTCGGGCGCGCTGCGGAAGATGATGTTCGACGGCGAGGTCCAGGTCTCGAACGCGCGCACCAGCGCGCCGTCGATCGTGCCGACCGGCTGGGTCAGCCCGGCCCACAGTCCCCAGGCGTGCTGCTGGATCTGGCTCTCGTTAGCACCGAAAATCCATTGGTTCAGCTGGGTCTCGGGCTTGGGAAACACAAACGCCAGGTTGGGACGCGGCAAGTCGGGCAGGCACACCAGGTTGCCGTCGATATTGCCGATGTCGCCGTACTGGCGGGTCGCGTTCAGGCAGGCATCGACCTTGTCCATGGTGGTGACCTGCTGGGCCCCGCTGAGTCTTTTACAATTGGCCCTGAGCAGGTCGCCGATGACAAAAATATTGTTGCAGGAAAGTTGATAGCTGCCGTTGGGAATGGTCTGTGCGGCGACGGGCAAGGTTGCCGCCCAGCTTGCCAGGGCAAGCAGGAGAGGGGTGCGATAGCTGGTCATGGTCTCTTTCTTCTGTCGATTGAAAGGAGAGGGAGCCGCATGGCGCAAACAGGGCCATGCAGGCCGGCATGCCGGTTTCCCGGCGTACTGGTCTGCATGGTGTGCCTATATTCGCAACAGAATCTAATGAAAAGTCATGCTTAAACCAAGCTATGCATTCGCACAATAAAAATACCGCCTTGGCGTGTCGCCCGGCGCGTGGTGGCGCCGATCAGCCCGCCCAGGCGATCACGTCCTGCTGCTGCTCGCCGATGCCGGCGATGCCCAGGCGCAAGGTGTCGCCTTTTTTCAGGAAGCGCCGCGGGCTGCGCGCCATGCCCACGCCCGGCGGGGTGCCGGTGGCGATGATGTCGCCCGGTTCGAGCGTCATGAAGCGCGACAGGTAGCTGACGATCTGGGCCACGCTAAAGATCATGGTCTCGGTGCAGCCGGTCTGCATGCGCTTGCCGTTCAGTTCCAGGTACAGGTCGAGGCGCTGGACGTCGATCACTTCATCGCGCGTGACCAGCCACGGGCCGACCGGGCCGAAGGTGTCGCAGCCCTTGCCCTTGTCCCACTGCGGGCCGCGTTCGAGCTGGAAGGAGCGCTCCGAGATGTCATTGACGACGCAGTAGCCGGCCACGTAATCGAGCGCCTCTTCTTCCGTCACATACTGCGCGCGGGTGCCGATCACCACGCCCAGTTCGACTTCCCAGTCGGTTTTTTTGGAACCCTGCGGCAGCATTACCGGGTCGTCCGGGCCGGACAGGCAACTGATGGCCTTCATGAACACGATCGGTTCCAGCGGCGGCGTGGCGCCGGTTTCGGCGGCGTGGTCGGCGTAATTGAGGCCGATGCCGATGAATTTGCCCACGCCCTTGAGCGGCACGCCCAGGCGCGGATTGCCGCGCACCAGCGGCAGGGTCTTGTAATCGATCTTGGCCAGCTTGCGCAGCGCCTTGTCGGACAGGAGCGAGGCATCGATATCGGCAACCACGCCGGACAGGTCGCGCAGGCGGCCTTCTTCATCGAACAAGCCGGGTTTTTCCTTGCCGGGACGGCCGTAACGAACCAGTTTCATGTTGTAGTCTTTCAAAGGGGACAGGCGTAAAGTCGCCCGCGATTGTAGCGCAGGCGGGGCGGCCCGTCCCTCAGGCCACCGCCGCGCCCTCCCCGTGCCCCTGCGCGCGCGCGCTGGCCGCCACGCTGCCGCGGCGCCGCACATACAGCACCAGCCCGGGTAGCTGCAACAGCACCAGGATGCCGAAGGCGGCCTGGTAAGCGCTGGCCGGATACTGGTGCAGCACATTCGCCTGCCACAAGCCCAGCACCTGGCCGAAGCCGGCCTGCACCACGAAGGCGCCGATGAAGATCAGCAAATTGAGGCAGGTGGCGGCGCGCCCGGTCAGGCTGGGCGGCATGCTCTGGGCCACGATCGCATACTCGATGCCGGTGATGGTGCCGATCAGGGTAAACAGCACCGAGAGCGTCTGGAAGCCCGGCTTGAAATTGAGCACGATACCGATCTGCACCAGCACGAACAGGCCAACGCCAACCGCTGCCACATCGAGCGGCTTGACCCCGCGCCGCCCGGCCAATTCGGTGATCATGCCGACCGCGATGGCGCCGAAAATCACGGCGGCCATGCTCAGGTACAGCAAATACGCCACGGCGGCATCGGAAAAATGCGCGACGTCGGACAGCCAGCGTCCCATCCACAAGCCTTGCAGGCCGAAAAATACGGTGTGCGGCACCAGCATGAGCGAAATGGTCTTGCGAAACGCCGGATCGCGGTAGACATCGAGGATCGATTGCAGGGTCGGCGCCGGCGCCTTGGGCGCGCCGCTGGCGGCGCGCGGGGTCACCAGCCAGATCAGCAGGCCGATGCAGGCGGCCAGCGCGCCGAGCAGGACGAACAGGCCGCGCCAGTCGGTGAACTGGAGCGCCAGGCGCACCGGCAGGGTAGCCGAGGCCGCCCCCAGCCCGCCCACCGCGATCAGGTAGCCGTGCACCGAGGGCAGGCGCTCCGGTGCGATCCAGCCGGAAATCGACTTGACGGCCGACATGAAGCAACCGCCCAGCCCGAAGCCGATGACGGCGCGCGCCACCACCAGTTCGGCGAAGCTATTGCCATGCGCGAACATGAGGGCGCCGCTGCCGGCCAGCAGCATCAGCACCAGTTGCACCTTGCGCGGTCCGTAGCGGTCGAGCGCGATGCCGACCGGCAGCTGGACCAGCGCGAAGGAAAAGAAAAAGGCGCTGGTGAGCAGCCCCAGCTGCCCGGAGGTGAGCGAGAGCGACTGCACCAGATTGGGCGCCAGCACGGCGTTGACGGTGCGCAGCAGCGAGGACAGGTAATGTCCCAGCGCAAACGGCAGGAACACGGAGAAAAACACGGCCAGGCCGGACAGTCGCTGCTGCTGCGCAGATCGCATCATGCTTTTCTCCAGCCTCAGGCGGCGTCGGTCTGCTTGCCGCAGCCGCCCGCGCTGGCCCGCTGCGCCGTCGTGATCGGGATCACCTTGCCGGCCGGCGCATGGCCGGCGCCATCGTCCTCGCTCTCGAAAAAGAACTTGCTCTTCCCGAAAGCCGGCACCAGGTGGTCCATCCAGGTCGCCTTCTCGTCGAACTTGGCGAAAAAGGGCTTGCGCACCCAGTCCGGATTGCGTGCCTGCAAAAATTGCAAGGCGAACAGTTTTTCGCCATTGATGGTGACCACGCCATCGATCACCACCTTGCCCGGGAAAGCGCTCATGGACGGCCCGCGCACCGTGCGCGACAAGCCCGACACCATCTGGTAAGCCGACTGGAAGATCTCGTGGGCGCGCGCCAGCGGCAGCGAAAAATACTCGCTGGGGCCGGTGTCGCGCTCGACGAACATATAGTAGGGAATCGCCCCCAGGCGCACGCCCGTGGTCCACAGCTCGGCCCAGCTGGCGGGGTCTTCGTTGATATGGCGGATCAGGGGGCCTTGCATGCGCAGGGTGGCGCCGGTCGAGACGATGCGCTTGACCGCTTTTTGCGCCATCTCGTTGCGCAACTCCACGGCATGGCTGTAGTGGCCCATGATGGCCAGGTTCTTGCCCGACGCGACCACCTTCTCGAATAAACGCATCAGGTCGTCGGCATCGCGGTCGGTGACGAAGCGCTGCGGCCAGTAGGCCACCGACTTGGTGCCGATGCGGATGTTCTGGATGTGCGCCAGCTCGGGCGCCAGCAGCGGCTCGATGAACTCGGCCAGCGAACGGGTATTCATGATCATCGGGTCGCCGCCGGTGATCAGGACGTCGGTCACGTCCGGATGGGTGGCCAGGTAAGACACCAGTTCGGTCGTTTCGCGCGCATCGAACTTCATGTCGTCCATGCCAACGAACTGCGGCCAGCGGAAGCAAAAGGTGCAGTAGGCGTGGCAAGTCTGGCCGGCGCTGGGGAAGAACAGCACCGTTTCCTTGTACTTGTGCTGGAGGCCGCGCAGCGGTGCGTCGTTTACGCGCGGCACGTTGTGGGTCATCTGGCCGGCCGGATGGGGGTTCATGCGCATCCGGATCGTATGCACCAGCTGGTTGATGGCCGTCTCATCCTTCTTGTACAGCACCAGCTCGCGCAGCCGGGCATATTCCTGGGGGTGCAGCATGTCGCGGTGCGGAAACACCAGGCGGTAGATGGGATCGTCCGGAATATTGCTCCAGTCGATCAGCTGGTCCATCACATAGTCATTGGTGCGAAACGGCAGCACGCGCGAGACCACCTCCACCGCTTCCTGCAGCTCGGGCGACATGAATTTCCACTGGCGCGCATTGGCGACCGACTGGCGGGTGTAGGGCTTGAATTTAGGGGGCGAAAGATCGGTCACGACGGGCTCCTGTACAGGGTGGGAAGGCAGAAAGTCATCATATGCTTGCCCTACGGAATGAAATTGCCGTAAATCAACATCAGGAGGCGCGCGTGTTCTTGTGCCCGCGCAAGCGGCCTGAAGTGTGGCGTGCGCGCATCCATCGCGCAGGCCTTGACATGGCGCAATCGACGACGTGGGCGGGGGCGTAGATTACGCAATGCACCTAAGCAACAGCCCTCCCTTCCTGAAAGGATTTGCCATGAAATTGCTGCTGACCGCCACCGCCCTGTGCTTCACCTTCGCCGCCGGCGCCGCCTGCGCCGCCGAGCCCACCGAAAAAGACGCCATCGCCATGGTCGAGCGCGGCGTCGCCCTGATCAAGGCCAAGGGCAAGGAAGAAATGGTCAAGCGCATCAATGCCAAGGACAAGGATTTCGTCCAGGGCGAGCTGTACATCGACATGCGCGACCTGCAAACCGGGATCGTGCTGGCGCACCCGATCAATCCTTCGATCGTGGGCAAGGACTTGACCGACGTGCCCGATGCGAGCGGCAAGAAATATCGCCGCGACATCATCAACCTGGGCCAGTCCAAGGGCAAGGGCTGGGTCGACTACCAGTACAAGAACCCCACCAACGGCAAGATCGAACCGAAAACCACCTACATCCAGCGGGTCGACGATGTGGTGCTGGAAGCGGGCATTTACAAGAACTAAAACATGGACGATACGGGCGGCATCTGCCGTCCGTGCAACGTTTTTTCGGGAGTAAGGCATGCTGAACAAACTGCGTATCGGGCCCAAGCTGCTGCTCGCCCCCGCCCTGGTGCTGATTTTGCTGATGCTGGTGGCTGCGGGCGCCTGGTATGGCATGGTGCGCCAGAACGCTTCACTGGAAAAAATGGTGCTGGTGCACGCCACGCGCCAGAAAGCCGCGGCCGACGTCGCCGGCGACGCCAAGCATGCGCATGCGAATATCTATCAATTGCTGGCCTGGATCAACGGCAGCTTCGCCAAGGCGCGGGTGGATGCGCTGACCGCCGACATCGGCAACAAGCACAGCGCCATCGCCGGGCAACTGACGGCGCTGGCGCGCATCGCCGACCCATCCGGGAAAAAGCTGCTCGATGCGGCCGGCGTCACCTTGGCGGCCTACCGCAAGGGCGTGCTGGAAACCATCGAAATGGCCCAGATGGACCAGTCGATCGCCACCAACTCGATGCAAAAGGCGGAAAAGGACTTCGTCGCGCTCAGCGCCAGCCTGGGACAGCTGGCGACCCTGGAACAGACGATGGCCGAGCGCGCCTACGCCGAGGCGCGCGAACAATTCCGCTCGCTGGTGGGGGCCATGGCGGCCCTGGTGCTGCTCTCGATCGGCCTGTCGCTGCTGGCCACGATGCTGGTGCGGCGCGGCATGCTGGCCGATATCCGCGCCATCGCCGAGGTGGTGGGCGAACTGGCCGAGGGGCGCCTGACGGTGGGCACGCCGCACCGCGGGCGCGATGAAATCGCCGATACCTCGCGCGCCCTGGACCACACCATCGCCAACCTGAACCAGACCTTGCGCTCCGTGCTGACCTCGGTGCACTCGATCGACACCGCCTCCAAGGAAATCGCGACCGGCAACCTGGACTTGTCGAGCCGCACCGAAATGCAGGCCGGTTCGCTGGAACAGACCGCCAGCGCGATGGAAACCCTGACCCTGGCGGTGAAGGAAAACGCCAGCAATGCGCGCCGCGCCAACGACTTGGCATCGAGCGCCGCCACCCTGGCCGCGAGCGGCGGGCAGGCGGTCGAACGGGCGGTGACGACCATGGCCCAGATCAAGGCCAGCTCGGGCAAGATCGTCGACATCATCGGCGTGATCGACGGCATTTCCTTCCAGACCAATATCCTGGCGCTGAACGCGGCGGTGGAAGCGGCGCGCGCCGGCGAACAGGGGCGCGGCTTTGCCGTGGTGGCAGCCGAAGTGCGCACCCTGGCCCAGCGTTCGGCGGCGGCGGCCAAGGAAATCAAGACCCTGATCGCGGCCTCGGTCGCCATCATCGATGGCGGCAGCGCCTCGGTCAACGAGGCGGGCAGCAGCATGGGCAATATCGTCGCCTCGGTCAAGCAGGTCAACGAGATCATCGAGCGCATCAGCCTGGCCAGTTCCGAGCAGGCCGAGGGGATTGCCGAAGTCAATATGGCGGTCGGGCAAATGGATGCCATGACCCAGCAGAACGCGGCGCTGGTGGAGCAGGCGGCGGCGGCGGCCGAGAGCTTGCACGAGCAGACGGTGAACCTGTCGCGGGCGGTATCGATCTTCCAGATCGATGTCGATCCGGAGCACGACGAGCAGGCGGATGCGCAGGATGCCGAGCATGCCGCCCTGCACGGCGACCCCGATGCCGAGTACCGCGAGCCGGCCGAGCGGCGCGCGGCGGCGAGCAAGATGCGGGCGGTGGGCGCGCGCGGGCTGTCGCCGGCGGCACGCGCGGCAGCGGGAAGGCGCGCGCTCTGAGCCGGGCTGGCGCGCCCCGGCCAGCGTGGCCCGGCCAGCGTGGCCCGGCCAGCGTGGCCCGGCCAGCGTGGCCCGGCTCAACGTGGCCCGGCTCAACGTGGCCCGGCTCAGCGGAACGGCTTGCTGACGAAGCGCGAACCGGCCAGGCCGAAGCGCCAGGGCACGTCCATGGCCTTGGAAATGCCGATGCGCGGCCCGGCCACTACCAGCACCGGTTCACCCGGTGTGCTGAGCGCGAACGGCGGCGCGTCCAGCGCCAGCGCGTTGTGGGCGCGCGTCACGCCCAGTGCCTGGCACAGCTTGCCGGGCCCGGAGCACAACAGGCGCACATCGTCCTGACCGCGCCGCTCGCGCATCAGGCCGATTCCCGCCAGGGGTTCGAGCGCGCGGATCAGCACCCCGGCGCCATGGCCATCGTCGCGGCAGACAAAATTGAGGCACCAATGCATCCCATACGAGCGGTACACATAGGCATGCCCGGGCGGGCCGAACATGGCCAGGTTGCGCTCGCTGGGACCGGAAAAGCTGTGCGAGGCCGGATCGTCGCGGTCGTAGGCCTCGGTCTCGACGATGCGCCCGCCCACGCCATCGACCAGCAGCACCACGCCGATGAGCTGGCGCGCCACCTCCTGCGACGGCGCATGAAAATCGATGCCCGCCAACGGTGTCTTTGTCTGCATTTTCATGAGAAACAATTCTACCTTGCCACAATGGCGCGCAATGTGTGACGCCGCGCCAACACTGAAGAAAGATTCTTTTTTGCTTGCCACAAGATCAGGCACAGCCGGGCAGACTGGTTTATAGTGATGCATTGCAAGAAATTCCGCACGGAAACTAATCCTCGATATCATATGAGCAACCCAGCCGCCCTCGCCACCTCCTCCGACGACCCGGTCGACGCCCTGATCAAGTCGATCCGGATTCCGCCGCGTCCGAGCCTGCTGGCCGACCTGCAGCGCGAACTGATGTCGGAAGACCCGTCGCCGGCCACCATCGGACGCATCATCGCCAGCGACGTCGGCATGTCCGGGGCGCTGCTCAAGCTGGCCAATTCCTCTTTCTACGGCGGCAAGCGCAAGGCCAAGTCGATCGAGCAAGCGATTTTGTTTCTTGGGATCAATCAAGTAGCCGCCCTGATGACCGGCCTGCTGGCGCGCCGCACCATCGGCACCGACCACGCCTCGCTGGCCAGCTTCTGGGACCTGTCGACCCGGCGCGCCCAGGCCATGGTCTACCTGTCGCGCCGCCTGCGCATCGGCGAAGCCGACGTGGCCCATACCTTCGGCCTGTTCTGCGACACCGGCGTGCCGCTGCTGATGCAGCGCTTTCCCGGCTACGCCGCCACCTTCGCCGACGCCGCCAACGACCCGCTGCGCCCCTTCACCGCGCTCGAAGATGAACGCCACAGCACCAACCACGCCGCCATCGGCTGCCTGCTGGCGCGCAACTGGGGCTTGTCGAGCGAGGTCGCCTGGGCCATCCTGCACCACCAGGATTACAGCGTGCTCGAAGACGAAGCCACCGACGACGCCGTGCGCGCCCTGGTGGCGCTGTCGCTGCTGGCCGAAAGCGCCATCCAGCAGTACCAGGGCCACGGTGGCTCGCTCGAATGGGACAAGGGCGGCGCGCGCGCCAGCGCCTACCTCGGCCTGTCCGACGACGACATCACCGACCTGCTCGACGAACTGCACGATTCCTTCCACGGCGAGCACTAGACTTTCCTGCGCGCGGCGACGATACTGAAAGCACGACTTCAGGAGGCGACGATGAAACTACTTGCCAGCTTGGTCCTCTGTGCACTGTCCTTGCTGGGCAGCGGCTGCGCAGGCGTGCGCGTGCAGCCGCCACTGCCGCTGCCGGCGGTCTTCAGCGACGCCTCGTTCGCGCCGCCGGCGTCCCCGGTCGGCCCGCAGCAGCTGTTCGTGATCAGCCCCGCCATGCGCGCCTACATCGACAGCCCCGAATTCACCGCCCTGATACGCAAGCTGGGCCCCGAGCGCGGCCTGGTCGAAGCGCTCTACACCAAGGGCGAGCTGAAACTCGAATACGATGCCAGCGTCACCCGCAACGCCGCCGAAACGTTCGACGCGCGCATGGGCAACTGCCTGTCGCTGGTGCTGATGACGTCCGCTTTCGCCAAGCACCTGGGACTGGAGGTGCAGTACCAGGACGTGATGATCGACGAAACCTGGACCCGCAACGCCGGCCTGTATTTCGCCAGCACCCACGTCAACCTCTCCATGGGCAAGCGCCGCACGGTCCAGCCGCGCGGCGTCCCGCCCGACGAGCGCATGCTGACCATCGACTTCCTGCCGCCCGCGGACAGCGCGCGCTTCAACGCGCACACGATCGAAGAGCGCATGATCGAAGCGATGTACATGAATAACCGCGCGGCCGAGGCGCTGGCCGACATGCACCTCGATCAAGCTTACTGGTGGGCGCGCGCGGCGGTGGTGCACCTGCCCACCTTCTCCACCCCGTACAACACGCTGGGCGTGATCTACCAGCGCCACGGCGACCATCCGCTGGCCGAGCGCGCGTTCAAGGCCGCCCTCACGCTGGAGCCGGAAAGCACGATCTCCATGCACAACCTGGTGCCGGTGCTGGCCAAACTGGGCAAGACACAGGAATCGCAGGCGCTGGCGGCGCGCCTGGCCAAGCTGGAGCCGACCCCGCCCTACCACTGGTTCCACCAGGCGATGAAGGCGCTGGCAGAGGCGCGCTATGACCAGGCGCGCGAGCTGCTGCACAAGGAAGTGCGGCGCGCCCCCTTCAACCACGAGTTTCACTTCTGGCTGGCGATCGCGCACTGGCGCCTGGGCGAAGGCACGGCTGCGCGCGACGAACTGGCGCTGGCGCTCGACAACAGCACCACCCACGCGGCCACCGAACGCTATTCGGCCAAGCTGGCCTATTTGCGCTCGCAGATCGGCAACCGCCAGCGCGCTTACTGAGCATGCGTTTGCGTACGTAGAAGTCGCAGCTGGCGCGCCCGGCAAGCAGCGGCCTATAATCGTCGCTCGTCCATTCTTAGCGAGCCCCCATGCGCAGCGACCTGCCCGCCCTGATCATCATCGACATGCAAAAAGCCATGGCCAATCCGGCCGCCGGCCAGCGTAACAACCCCGATGCCGCTGAGCGCATCGCGCGCCTGCTGGCAGCCTGGCGCGCGGCCGGCGCGGCGGTGGTCCACGTACGCCACATCTCGCGCACGCCGGGCAGCCTGTTCTGGCCGGGCCAGGCGGGCGTACAATTCCAGGAAGCGCTCGTGCCCCTGCCGCATGAACACGTGGTCGAAAAAAACGTGCCCGACGCCTTTATCCATTCGACCCTGGAACGCTGGCTGCGGGTGCGCGACGTCAAACGTATCGTCATCGTGGGCGTGAGCACCAACAATTCGGTCGATGGCAGCGCCCGCAGCGCCGGCAACCTGGGATTCGACACCACCGTGGTGGCCGACGCCTGCTTCGCCTTCGCCTGCACCGACTACGCCGGCCAGGCGCGCAGCGCCGACGAGGTGCACGCAATGGCGCTGGCCAACCTGGACGGCGAATACGCCACCATCAGCGACAGCGCCAGCGTGCTGCGCGAACTGGCCGCGACCTGACTTTTCCGCGCCGATTCATCAGCGTGTCATAAACAGGCTCCAGACTTCCAGCCATCGTTCACTGGAGCCTTCATGACCTCAACACTTTCACGCCGCGGTTTTCTCACGCGCGGCGGCATCCTCGCCGGCGGCACGGCGCTCAATGGTTCGCTGCTGCTGTCGGCCTGCGGCAGCTCGGACTCCCCCGCCCCCGCCGTGATCCCCAGCGACGCCGAACGGCCCAAGCTGCCATCGGGAATCGGGTTCGGCGACGTGACGGGCGAGCGCGCCGTGATCTGGAGCCGCAGCGACCGCAATGCGCAAATGATCGTCGAATACGACACCAGCGAACGTTTCAGCAACGCCAGCCGCATTGTCGGCCCTTACGCCACCGACGCCACCGACTTCACCTCGCGCGTCGACTTGGCCGGCCTGCCCGCCGGCCAGACCGTGTTCGTGCGCGTGAAGTACATCGACCCGGCCAACGGCCGCATCGAGAGCGAAGCGGTGGCGGGCCAGTTCCGCACCATGCCGCAGGCCGACGGCAAGCGCGCCATCCGCTTTCACTGGAGCGGCGACCAGGCCGGCCAGGGCTGGGGCATCAACACCGATTTCGGCGGCGTGCGCATGTACGAATCGATGCGCAAGCGCGATCCGGATTTCTTCATCCACAATGGCGACACCGTCTACGCCGACGGCCCGATCGCGGCCGAAGCGAAGGCTGAAAATGGCCAGGTCTGGAAAAGCCTGGTCACCGAGGAAGTGAGCAAGGTCGCCGAAACGCTCAAGGAATTCCGCGGGCGCCATGCCTACAACACGCTGGACCTGAACTTTCGCAAATTCGCCGCGCAGGTGCCGCAGATCTGGCAATGGGACGACCACGAAGTGACCAACAACTACAGCGGCGCCAAGGACCTCTCGTTTGATGCCCGCTACAAGGAAAAGAACGTCGCCACCCTGGCCGAACGGGGCCGCCGCGCCTTCCTGGAATACGCGCCGATGCGCTATTACAAACAGGCCGAACCCCAGCGCATCTACCGCAGCATCGGCTACGGCCCCCTGCTCGACGTGTTCGTGATCGACATGCGCAGCTACCGTGGTCCCAACAGCACCAACCTGCAAAGCGAGGAAAACGCCAGTTCGGCCATCCTCGGTTCGGTCCAGGTGGACTGGCTGATCGCCGAACTGAAGGCCTCCAAGGCGACCTGGAAGGTCATCTCGTCGGACATGCCGATCGGGCTGGAGGTGGCCGACGGCAAGGATGCCAAGGGCGTGGCGATGTGGGAAGCGGTGGCCAATGGCGTGAGCGGCCCGGCCTCGGGGCGCGAGCTGGAAATGGCGCGTCTGCTCAAGGGCATCAAGACGGTGCCGAACGTGGTCTGGATCACCACCGACGTGCATTACTGCGCGGCCCACTACTACGACCCGGCCAAGGCGCATTTCACCGACTTCGCACCGTTCTGGGAGTTCGTGGCAGGCCCGATGAATGCCGGCTCCTTCGGCCCGGGCAAACTGGACATGACCTTCGGCCCGAGCGAAGTGTTTTCCAAGTCGCCGCCGGTGCAGAATTCGTCGCCGTTTGCCGGCTACCAGTTCTTCGGCGAAGTCAATATCGACCCGCAGTCGAAAGCGATGAAGGTCGAACTGCTGGACCTGAACGGGGTAACGCAGTTCAGCAAAACGCTGCCGGCGGCCGGGATTTAAGCCGCCACCGGCTGCGCGCGCGCAAGCTGCTGGCGCATCAGGTGGAAGTACAAGCCATCCTGCTGCGCCACCAGCTGCGCGTGCGTGCCCTCTTGCGCGAGGCGGCCCTGGTCGAGCACCAGGATGCGGTCGGCCTTGACGATGGTGGAAAAGCGGTGCGCGATGATGATCGTGGTGCGCCCTTGCATCAAGGTGTCGAGGGCGCGCTGGACCTGCAGTTCGCTGGCCGAATCGAGGGCGCTGGTCGCTTCGTCGAGAATCAGGATGCGCGGATCGCGCAGCAGGGCGCGCGCAATCGCGATGCGCTGTTTCTGGCCGCCCGACAGTTGCGTGCCGTGCTCGCCGACCAACGTGTCGTAGCCGTCCGGGAAGCCACAAATGAAATCGTGGGCATAGGCCAAAGCCGCCGCTGCCTTCACCTCGTCCAGCGTCACTTCCCGTTCGGCGACTGCGAACGCGATGTTCTCGAAGATACTGCCCGAAAAAAGCGATGGCTCCTGCTCGACGATCGCCAGCTTGCTGCGGATGCCGGCCAGCGGCATGGCGCCCGCGTCGACGCCATCGAAGGAGATGCTGCCGCTGTCGGGCTGGTAAAAGCCCAGGGCCAGGCTCGCGATGGTCGACTTGCCGGCGCCGGACGCGCCGACCAATGCAATGGTCTCGCCGGCGGCGATGGCAAAATCGATGCCTTTGAGCGCTTGCGCCTCGGGCCGCTCGGGATACGAGAACACCACATCGTTGAAGGCCAGGTTGCCCTGCAAGTGCACCTCGCCGGCGGCCGCCGCTGGCGGCGCGCATTCGGCGTTGATCACCTCGAAAATCCATTCGGTGGCGCCGATGGTGCGCATCCACGCGTTCCAGAATTCGCCGATGGCGCCGGCCGCTTCGGTCACCATGCTGGCGTACAGGATGAAGGCGGTCAGGTCGCCCACCGACAGCGCGCCCTGGCCGATCAGGCGCGCGCCGAACCACAGGGTGCCCAGCAGCGCCAGGTACACCAGGAAAGACGAACCGCCGCGAAACAGCGCGAACAGCGCGCTGCTCGACACCGACAGCGACAGCGCGTGTTCGGTCGCACCGGCATACCGGGTGCGCGCGGTGCGCTGCTGGCTGAACGCGTGCACCAGGCGGATATTGGAAAAATGTTCGTGCGCGACCTTGCCGCAATCGGCCTGCCCGTCCTGCATCAGGCGCGCCTGCTTGCGATACACCTTGCCGGTCACTTTGCCGAGGTACAGGGTCGCGGGCAAAAAGAACACCAGCATCAGGCACAGGACCGGCGAAATTGTCAGCAGCATCGCCACGCCGCCGATGAACACGCACAGGCAGCGCAGCGATACCGCCATGCCCATGGTCAGGGTGTCGTGCAGGATGTCGACATCGGCCGTGAGGCGGTTATTCAGTTCCCCGACATGGTGCTTGTCGTAGAAGCGGATCGGCTGGTCGATCAGCGCCGCGTACAACTGGCGCCGGATGCGCGTGACGATCATGTAGCCGGTCGACTCGAAAATGTAATAGCGCGCGGTGGCCGCCACGGCCTGCAGCGCGAGCACGGCCAGCATGATCAGCGCCAGTGAGCTGAACCAGGCCATGTCCTTCTGCACGTTGATGTTATCGATGAAGTACGACAGCGCCTTGGGATAAGCCAGCTGGATCAGCACCGTGACGGCCATGCATGCCAGCCCGGCGCACAGGCGCGCGGCAAAGGGGCGCAGCAGGCGCAGGCGGTCGAGATGGGGCGATGGCTGGCTCACGCGCTGGCCTCGCTGGCGATCCGCACCTCGTCCATCTGTTCGCAAAAACTGCGCCAGTCGTCATCGCCGATCATCCCGCGCGCATCGAGCGTGCCGGCGGCGCTGACGAACAGGTACGATGGCGAGGACATCACGGGATTGAGCATCTCGTAGTCGGCGCCGGCCACGCGCAGGGTGCTGCCAGCGAGCGAAGTCGCCCGCAGGAAGCGGCGCAGGCGCCATGCGGGTTCGATGCTGACCAGCCAGAGCGCCAGGCCGGCGTCGCGCGCCAGCGGCGCCAGGCGCTCGATCTGCGGCAGCTTCTGGCGGCATTTGGGGCAGGCGCTGGAGAGGAACAGCAAGACCGCTGGCTGGCCGTCGCCGCCCAGCGCGGCCGGCGCGCCGCCGGCGAGCGCCTTGCCGGTAAAGGCCGGAACAGCTTCGCCCACCGGCAGCTGCGACGCCGCCTTGGCGGCTGCGCTCAGGCTATTGACGACTTTCGACAGATGCAGCGACAGCTTGAGGTTCAGTGCCACGCTCAGTGCCAGCAGCAGCAGGATCAGGGCCAGGACGTCGCTATCCATCATGCGCTCCGCGTCAGGGCGCGGGCCAGATCGTGGAAGCCGATCGCGCCGATCGTGGCGGTCAGCGCCAGCGCGGCGGCCAGCACGCTCTCTTTCTTGCCGAAAGCGGCGTCGCCGGAAAAGGCGAGGCAGACGCCGATGCTGGCGATGATCAAGCCATTGCGCAGCAAATCGAAGCCGGACACCGGCCGTTCGCTCTCGCCGAAGCAGCTGCATTTGACGCTGCCTTCCACCACGTAGCGATAGCCGACCAGCGCCGTCACCAGCACGAACAGCACCAGGGCGCCGGCCATGCCGGCGCGGCCGATGCCGCCGCCGGCCAGGATCAGGGCGGCCAGCAGCGCTTCGGCCGCGACCACCGCGGGCGCCAGCATCGAGGCCGCCGGCCGGGCCAGGCCGAAGGAGTCGACCAGGTTATCCGCGAAGGCTGCCAGCGCGCGTAATTTGCCGAGAGCTGCGCAGGCGAGCAAGAACGCGGTGAAGAAGCGGATGATCTCCGCGAGGTAGGGCGCGCTGCTCATGGCGAGACGGGGAGCTGGCTCCAGCGCGGCAAAAAGCCGCCGCTGCGGCGCTTGCGCAGCATGGCGCCGTCACGCGTGGCCAGCAATGCATCGTTCCACGGTGCTTCGGCCGATTCGCGCAGGCCGCCGCCGACGATCGTTTGCACGACGCGCGAGATGGCCCAGGCGCACTCCTCGACATCGGGTTCGCGCCGGATGGCCAGGCCAAGTCTTGCCAGCTCTTCGCCGGTCAGCGCGTAGTTGTGCGAGTAGTAGCCGAACATCAGTTCCTTGACAACGTCCTGGCGGAATGCCTCGGTTTTGCCGGGCAGCTGGAAGCGAAGCAGCTCTTCGCCGATCTGCATCACTTCCTGGGTGGAGCGGTAGAACGCGGTCAGGGTCGGCGGGAACACACTGTTGCACAGAAGGCCCAGCGATTGCAGGCGCGCCTCGTCGGAGCTGACCCCGAACCATTGCTCGCTCATGGCGCCGAACATCTTGATGTCCTGGCACGAGAACGAGGAGGCGGGGCTGTCTTCATCGCTGCCGCCATGCAGGTGGGGATCGATCGGCGAGAACATGGCCAGGTCGCCGGCGATGATTTCATTGGCAGCCAGTGCCAGGATGGTGCCCGATGACTCGCAGTGATACGGCACGATGAAGCCCAGGTGGTCGGTGAACTGGCGCAGCAGCAGCGCGATGCGGCGCGCCGCGTTGACGATGCCGCCACGGCATTGCAGCACCACGTCCAGGCGCGGCACGCGGCCGATCCCGCGGCACTGGTCATACAAGGCGGGCAGGATCTCCATATCGATATCGGATGCGCAGAACACCAGGACGCGGCTTTTTCGCAGCGCTTCGATCCCCTTGATCTGGACCTGCATGGCAAAACGGTCTGGCTGGATCATGCGCACCCCTCAATGAGTCGGTCGGCCAGTGCGTCGAGCATCGCGAATTCGGGTATCAACTGCTCGATATAGAGGAACTGGCCGACGGGATTATTTTCGAGAAAAACGACATCCTGGCCGGGCGTGACGATCAGGTCCAGCGCGCTGTAAGGCAGGTCGTAGCTGCGCACGAATGCCAGGCAGCGCTCGCGCACCGCGTCCGGCAAGACGGTCGCCTCGTAGCCGATAGCGGCCGACATGTCGCGCGAATCGATGGCGGTGCGCTGGTCGTCCTGCGAATGGATTTTGGCGGCGAACACGCGCTCGCCGATGATGGTCACGCGCAGTTCGTATTGTTTGGGGATGTATTGCTGAAAATGGCAGGCCAGTTCGCCGACCGATTCCAGCTGTTCCAACATGGCCTGGTCGACCAGGGTGGTGCCGACGCCGGCGTTCACACGGTCGGCCTCGGCCAGGCCGTCACCACCGAGGTTGGGGCTGGACAATGCCTTGAAAATCATGGGACCGTCAAAACTGGCGCGGAAGGCTTTCACCTCGGCCGGCGAATTGCTCGTGAGCGAGGCGGGAATGAGGAAACCCATGCGCGCGGCGCGCTGCAATTGCTCGCCCTTCCACATGGCGCCACGCAGGGCCAGCGGATGGCTCATCCAGAAACAATCGAGGGTGTAGAGCATGCCGAACAGGGATTGTTCGGTTTCGGCCCTGGCGTAGATGCGTTCCTGGATGCCGAGGTCGGGGCTGAGAAAAGAGAAGTCGGCCGGCTTGCGGCTCCAGACCGCGCCCACCTCGGCCAGGTCCAGCGTCACGCCCGTGGGCAGGTGGCGGATCCACTGGCGCAGCACGCCCCCGGCAAACCACTGGGACGTTTGATAGTCGCGCGGGAAGGCGTCCAGATCGAGACGGAAGGCCGCGCATCCCTTGGCCTGCAGGATGGGAATGAGCAGGTCGACGTGCAGGTCGGCGCTGTTACTGACAATCAAAACCTTGTTTGCCATATGCCAATGAAAAGAGGGATGCGGGGTGCGGACGAAAAAAAGCCCTGCGATGAGCAAGGCTTTTTATCCAGCGAATCGGTCAGCAATAGATACCGTTGTCGCGACCTGGGCGGCGGTCGCCGCGCGCATCAGGACCGGAGCAGCCGGCGCTGGACACGCCGTCGCGCGCTTGCCACTGTGGTGCGGGTTTCGCTTCCTTGGCTTTTTTCTCGGCCAGCTTGAACGCGAACGTTTTCATTCCATTTTGATTTTTCATTTTCGTATCCTTCTAAAAATAGCGAAATTCAATCGAACGGTATACCACCTTGGGTGGCAGAGAAATGCTAGTCGCATGCCAACCTAGCGTCAAGATAAAAATTATTGTTTGTGCAATGCAATTTGCATAAGTGAATGGAACTCGTGTATCGCTCTTGCACGGGCGGAACGTGCCAGCCCGGTCGCACTGGTCTATTTCAATAGATCATCACGCAACGTCTTCCACACTATCAATTTTTCCACATACGGTGCCGTATACGCCGGGCTGCTCGACGGCAAGGACACGATACGGTAGCGCCGCGCGTGTTCGCCCAGCGCTTTCATGCCCAGCCGCGCCGCCGTACCGCCATTGAACGCAATCGTCCGGAGCTGCGGCAAGCTGTCCACCAATCCCACCAGATCGTTACCGACCTGGCCGCGAATCTGGCTGTCCAGACTGCCTTCGCGCGTGGCCTGCGCCACCACATCCCACAAGCCGATCCCCTGCGCCAGCAGCGCTTGCAGGCGCGCATCGTAGTCCAGCGCCACCAGGTCGACCCCGGTGGCTTCCGACATCAGCATCCAGAACCGGTTCTGGCGGTTGCCATAATATTGCTGCTGCGCCAGCGAGCGCTCTCCCGGCAGGCTGCCGAGCACCAGGATGCGGGTGTGCGCGTCGACCACCGGCGCGAAACAGCGCTTGAGCGGTGCCGCGTCCGGGTCGACCGTGGAAGACAGGAAATCGTTCATGGCAGCGATTCTAGCAGGGCGCCGGACAGGTGTAGAATCGTCCGGCAAGCCAACCACAACAACAATATCCGGAGACTCCCATGGACCAAGCTACCCAGCCGCGCGCCATCGATACCCTGCTCGCCAAATATAGCGAGAGCCACCTGAACCATACCAATGAAGTGATCCACTTCGTCTGCGTGCCCGTGATCGTGTTCACCCTGCTCGGGATTGTCTGGTGGATCCACCCGTTCGCGGCCGTGGCCGTCACGCTGCTGTCGCTATGCTATTACTTCAAATTGTCGAAGCCGTTCGCGGCCGGCATGCTGGCGATGTCGGCCGTGATGCTGGGCCTGCTCAGCCTGATGCCGCCAGCCACCGTGCTGCCGCTGTCGCTGGCCATCTTCGTGCTGGCATGGATCGGCCAGTTTATCGGCCACAAGATCGAAGGCAAAAAACCCTCGTTCTTCGACGACCTGCGCTTCCTGCTGATCGGTCCGCTGTTCGTGCTGAGCGTCCTGTACCGCCGCCTGCACCTCGCCTGGTAAGCGTTCCGCGCGCTGACGGTTTTTGGGCGATGACGGGCAAGAAATTGCGAATGCCCATATACTTTCCGCATGTCATCTCCACTCCTCTTCGCGATCGCGGCCCTGATCTGGGGCTCCACTTTTTTTGCCATCACCTTGCAGCTGGGCGAAGTCGCGCCGGCGGTATCGGTGGTGTACCGCTTCGGCCTGGCCGCGGCCACCCTGTTTGCCTGGTGCCTGCTGCGCGGCGACAAGCTGCGCCTGCCGTGGCGCGCCCAGCGCTGGGTGATGCTGCAGGGGTTCTTCACCTTTGCCCTGTCGTATGTGTGCACTTACGGGTCCGAGCAATACCTGGTGTCGGGCCTGGTGGCGGTACTGTTCGCCCTGATGGTGTTCTGGACCCCGATCTGCAGCCGCATCGCCTTCGGCACGCCGATTTCCTGGCGCACCTGGGCCGCCGGCATGATTGCCATCGCCGGCGTGACGATGCTGTTCTACCACTCGATTGCCGGCGCCTGGCAAGACATCGCGGGCGGCGGCAGCGGCCACTTCCTGCTCGGCCTGGCGCTGGCCCTGGTCGCCACCATTGCCAGCTCGGCCGGCACGGTGGTGGTGGCCAAGGTGCGCGAGCAATCGTCGAACCTGATGCTGACCATGGCCTGGTCGATGTTCTGGGGCACCTCGATGGTGGCCCTCTGGGCGCTTGCGACCGGCCAGCAATTCGTGCTGCCCGCCGCGCCGCGCTACTGGATGGCACTGCTCTACCTGTCGCTGTTCGGCTCGGTCATCGCCTTCAACGCCTACTTCACCCTGATCAACCGCATCGGCTCGCAAAAAGCCGTGTACATCGGCGTGGTCACGCCCGTCATTTCGGTGTTGCTGTCGATCCAGCTGGAACATTACCGGCCCGGCCCGGTCGAATGGCTGGGCATGGTCGTCTGCCTGGCCAGCGTCGCCTGGGCGCTGCGTGCGCCCGCGCCCGCCGCCGCATCCCCCGCTTCCACCCAACCCGCGCCGGACGCCTGCCTGGCCGCCATTCCCGAGGTTCCATGAATTCCGACAACACCTTCACCATCCGCCCGGCGCAAGCGTCCGATGTCGCCCATATTTACGGCATGATCGTCGAACTGGCCGTGTTCGAGAAACTCGAACACCTGGTCGTGGCCACCGAGGCGCAACTGCATGACGCCCTGTTCGGCGCGCGTCCCTCCTGCGAAGCGCTGGTCGGCGTGGAACATGGCGAGGTGGCCTGTTTCGCCTTGTTCTTCCACAATTTCTCCACCTTCCTCACGCGCAAGGGCCTGTACCTGGAAGACCTGTACGTCAAGCAAGTACACCGTGGAAAAGGTTACGGCAAACAAATGCTCGGCGCGCTGGCGCAACTGGCGCTGGAACGCCAGTGCGGCCGCTTCGAATGGTCGGTGCTCGACTGGAATGAAAACGCCATCAATTTTTACAAAAGCGTGGGTGCGCAACTCTTGCCGGACTGGCGTATCTGCCGCGTCGACGGCGACGCGCTCGGCAAGCTTGCAGCGTCCTGAAAAGAAAAAGCCCACGGGCTAAAATCACCGTGGGCAAACCCATTTTTTTCGAATGGGGAGGGGAGACTGGAGTCAATCTACGGCTTCACTATAGTGGGCGGCTGCCGGTAATTCTTTAGCCTTTACAATTGCTTACCTCTGTTTAAAGCCGTAACTTGTTGTAAGCAATTATTATCCTCTCGAAAACGGCGTGCTTGACGCCGCGCAAACGATGGCGCCTGCGTGCGCGCCACGCAACGCTAGCGGCGGCGCGCGATCAAGCGTTCCCCTGCTTCAAACAGCCCCTGTGTCAGCAAAGCCAGCAGCGCCGCCGGAATCGCGCCGGCCAGCAACATATCGTTATCGTTGAGCGCCAGGCCAATCGTGATGCGCTCGCCGAAACCGCCGGCGCCGATGAAGGCCGCAATCGTGGCCGTTCCCACGCTCATCACCGCCGCCGTCTTGATGCCAGCCAAAATCACCGGCAAGGCCAGCGGCAGCTCGACATGGACCAGCGTCGCGCGCCGGTCCAGCCCCAGCGCCAGCGCCGCCGTGCGCAAGCCCTGCGGCACGCCCAACAGGCCGGTGCAGGTATTGCGCACGATCGGCAGCAGCGCATACACGAACAGCGCCACCAGCGCCGGCACGGTGCCGATCATGCCGAGCAGCGGGATCAGGATGGCCAGCAAGGCCAGCGACGGCACCGTCTGCAGCATGCCGGCCAGCGCCAGCACCGTTTGCCGCAGGCGCGGCGCGAACGCGGCCACGATCCCCAGCGGAATGCCGGCCAGGCAGGCCAGCAGCACCGATGCCAGGACCAGCACCACGTGCTGGCGCGTCAGGGTCCACAGGCTGGCGTCGAACATCTTGCCCATCAGGCCAGCGCGCGCCGCGCCCTGGGCTCCCTTGGGGGGAGTCAGCCAGTTTTTGGCCACGGCGGCGAAACTTTTCCCTTCCAGTTCGACTTGCGCGTTCATGGCGATCATCTGTTCGGCCGTGATGCGCCCTTCCAGTTGCGCGATGGCCGCCCACGCGGCCGGAAAGCGCCGCGGCGCATCGAGCCGGTACAGCAGCATGGCGTCGTAGCGCGGAAAATAGCCCAGGTCGTCCTTGAGCACGCGCAGGCCGTACTGGCGAATCTTGGCGTCGGTCGAGTAGATGTCGATCACGTCCACCTGGCGCTGCGCCAGGGCCTCGTAGGCGATGCCGTGATCGAGGCCGCGCGGCGTGTGCGGCAAGCCGTAGCGCTGCTTGAGGCCCGGCCAGCCATCGGCGCGGCCGATGAATTCGTGCGACAGGCCGAGCTTGAGCGCCGGCTGGCGCGCCAGGTCCGACAGGCTGTCGATGCCCTTGCTGTCGGCGCGCATGGCCAGCGCATAGGTATTGTTAAAACCCAGCGGCAGCGCCACGCCCAGGCCCATGGGTTTCAGGGCCGCGCGCATCTGGTCGAGCGAACTGGCGGACGTGTTCTTGAGGATTTCGAGATCGATGGTGCCCCTGTATTCGGGATACACGTCGATGCTGCCGGCCTGCAGGGCGGCCAGCACGATCGCCGTATTGCCCAGGCCCTGGCGGTGTTCGGCCCTGGCGCCGTGCGCGGCCGCGGCCTGGGTCAGCACCTCGCCCAGGATGTACGACTCGGTAAAGCGCTTGGAACCGACGCGCAGGGGCTCGCCATCGGCCGCCGTGGCGGCGCCTCCAAGGACCAGCGTAAAGACAGATAGCCAGCGCAAGGCCGTGGCAAAAAAGGTGCGCACGGCACTCTCCCGAAAATTTAACCGGGCAAGCTTACCACCGGTTTGCGCAGCACGCCCGCATTGACCACCGAGCGGCAGGGATTGAAACCGATCGCGTACGACAGGTCGGCCGGCCGCGCGATATCCCACAGCGCGAAGTCGGCGCGCTTGCCGAGCGCCAGCGAGCCGATGTCGGCATCGCGCCCGAGCGCGCGCGCGGCGTGGATGGTGGCGCCGGCCAGCGCTTCCTGCGGCGTCACCCGCCACAGGGTGCAGGCCATGTTCATCGCCAGCAGGATCGACGTCATCGGCGAGGTGCCGGGATTGCAGTCGGTGGCCACCGCCATCGGCACGCCTGAGGCGCGCAGGGCCGCCACCGGCGGCTGCACGGTATCGCGCAGGAAGTAGTAAGCACCCGGCAGCAGCACCGCCACCGTGCCGGAGGCCGCCATGGCATCGATGCCGGCCAGGCTGAGGTGTTCGAGGTGGTCGGCCGACAGTCCGCCGAAGCGCGCCACCAGTTCGGCCCCACCCTGGTCCGACAGCTGCTCCGCATGCAGCTTGACCGGCAGGCCGTGGCGCCGCGCCGCCTCGAAAATGCGCTCGGTCTGGGCGCTGGAAAAGCCGATGCGCTCGCAAAAAGCGTCGACCGCATCGGCCAGGCCCAGCGCCGCCAGTTGCGGCAGCATGCGCTGGCAGATCTCGTCGACATAGTCGTCGGCGCGGCCGGCGAATTCCGGCGGCAGCGCATGCGCGCCGAGGAAGGTGGTGGACACGCTCACCGGCAGCACCTGCCCCACGCGGCGCGCCACGCGCAGCATCTTGGCCTCGTCGTCCAGGGTCAGGCCATAGCCGGACTTGATTTCGAGCGTGGTCACGCCTTCGGCCAGCAGGCTGGCCACGCGCGCAAGGCTCTGGCGCAGCAGCTCATCTTCCGATGCGGCGCGGGTGGCGCGCACGGTCGACATGATGCCGCCACCTGACTTGGCAATATCTTCATAGGTGGCGCCATTCAGGCGCGCTTCGAATTCGTCGCTGCGGTTGCCCGCGTGGACAATATGCGTGTGGCAGTCGACCAGGCCGGGCGTGAGCCAGCAGCCGCCGCCATCGTGCACGCTGGCCGCCGGCGGCGCCTCGGCGCGCGGCCCGAGCCAGGCGATGCGTCCATCCTTTACCGCAATCGCGCCGTCGCGCAGTTCGCCGTAGCCCTGCTCCATGCTGGCCAGGTGCACATTGGTAAAGAGCGCGTCGCAGGATGTCATCGGCTAGTCCTCATGGAAGTAAATATCGACAATGAAAATTGTCGCCTGGCCCGCTTCGAGCGTCCAGATGGATTCGCCCTCGAACAGCACCGCGTCGTAGCGCACCATGCCGATCCGCTCATCGTCGCCGCTCACTTCCAGGCTGTCGCCTTCGGCCAGGAACAAGATCGTCACATCGGCGCGGGTGGCAAAGCCGGACGTGCCCGACAGGCTGCGCTTGCCCAGCTGGTGCGAACAGCGCGCGCGCCGCGTCATGACGTTGAAGTCCGTGGTCGGCCGCTCGCCGACGGTGGCGATGACTTGCGCTTCGCCGGCAAACTCCAGCACCGGATCGTCGTCGCCCAGCACAAAGCGGCTGTCGCCATCGATATCGAGCGTCACGCCCGGGCCGTCGACCAGCGCCAGGGTGCGGTCGATGCCGGCAAAGACCGAAAACGGTCCGCTGCTGGCGATGGTAGCGAGACTGATGCGCCAGTCAAACGTGTCGAGCCCCGCCAGCGGCGGCGAAATGGCGATTTCGGTGGTGCTGCCGCCGCCGTTCTTCCACGCGGACGCTTCCAGGCTGGCATAGGGAATCAGGATGGTCATGGTCGTAGCTTGCGCAGTTCGGCGATGGTCTGTTTGTAGCGCTGCGCAATCGCCGTTTGCGCAATGTGCTCGTGATTGCGCACGACCCAGCGGCCGCCCACCATCACATCCCTGACAAGATTGTCGTTACCGCAGAAGAGGAAGCTGCCCAGCACATCCTCCGGACCGATGCCGGCCAGGTTGGGATGCTCGCTGTCGAGCACCAGCAGGTCGGCCCGTTTGCCGGCCGCCAGCACGCCCACCGGGCGCCCGCTGGCCTGGGCTCCGCCATGCAAGGCACTTTGCCACAAAAAGTCGCCGACGCGGCGCTGCGTTGGAGAGGCCGCCACATTGCGCTTCTGGTGCAGCAGGCGCTGGCCGTATTCGAGCCAGCGCAATTCCTCCACCGGCGACTGCGACACGTGGCTGTCGCTGCCGATGCCGATGCGCCCGCCGGCCGCCAGATAAGGCGCGAGCGGAAACAGGCCGTCGCCCAGGTTCGCTTCCGTGGTCGGGCACAGGCCCGCCACCGCGCCGCTGGCTGCCAGCGCGGCGCTTTCGCCTTGGTCCAGATGGGTGGCATGCACCAGGCACCAGCGCGCATCGAGCGCCACCTGCTCCATCAAATAGCGTACCGGGCGCTGTCCGGTCAACGCCAAACACTGTTCCACCTCGCCCTGCTGCTCGGCGATGTGGATATGCAGCGGACGGGCCGCTGGCAGCGCCGCCAGCACCTCGCGGATCTGGCCCGCCGACGCCGCGCGCAGCGAATGCGGGGCCACGCCGACTTCGACCTGGCTACTACGCAAAGGTTCGAGCGCGTCGACGATGCGCAGCACGTCGGCGGCATCGGTGCGGAAGCGCTGCTGCTCCGGCGCCAGCGGTTTTTCGCCAAAGCCCGCGTAGCTGTACAACACCGGCAGCATGGTCACGCCGATGCCGGCCAGGTGCGCCGCGGCGACCACGCGTTCGGCCGTTTCCGCCGGCCGCGCGTACAGCGCGCCACCCTGGTCGCGCTGCACGTAATGAAATTCGCACACCGAGGTGTAACCGTGGCGCAGGCATTCCGAGAACAGCTGCGCGGCGATGGCCTCGATATGCTGCGGCGTGATATTGCGCGCGAAGCGATACATCAGCTGGCGCCAGGTCCAGAAGCTGTCAGGCCCCTGGCCGGCGGTTTCGGTCAGGCCGCCAAGGGCGCGCTGGAAAGCGTGCGAATGCAGGTTGACCATGCCCGGCAAGACCAGGTCGGCGATTGGCTCGCCGGCGTGCACCGCGCCCGGCGCAACCGTCAGCAGGGTGCCGCCGGCATCCCATTCGAGCAGGACGTCGGCCTCCCAGCCGTGCGCCAGCAAGGCCTGGCGCGCAAACAGGGTGCACGGCTCGCTCATGAGCGCACCCAGTCCAGCGCCGCTTCGGTAAGTTGACGCAGCAGCGGCTGGACCTCGGCCGCGACCTGCGCCCGGTAAGCGAACGGCGCGAGTTCATCCATGTACAGGTCCTGGCACATCTCCAGCTGGATCGCATGCACGTTCGCGTCGGGCTGGCCGTAGTGGCGCGTGATGTAGCCCCCCTTGAAGCGCCCGTTGACGGCGACCGAAAAACGGTCCTGCGCCTGCGCCACGCCTACCACGGCCTGTTCCAGCCCCGGCGCGCACGACGTGCCCTGGGCGCTGCCGAAATTGAGGTCCGGCAGGCGCCCCTCGAAAAAGCGCGGCACCACCGAGGCGATCGAATGCGCATCCCACAGCACGACCCTGCCGTGCAGCGCCAGCAGGCGGTCGATTTCGCAGCGCAGCTGGCGGTGGTACGGCTGCCAGTAGCGCACCAGCCGTCCGCGCACGTCATGTTCATCTGGCGCCTGGCCGTCCCTGTACAAGGCGGCGTTGCCGAAGGTGTCGACCGGACAAAGCCCGGTCGTATCCATGCCCGGATACAGGTTGCTGTCTTCCGGCGGGCGATTCAGGTCGATCACATAGCGCGACCAGCGCGCCGCCAGGGTCGACGCGCCCATCTCCGTCAAAAAACCGTACAGCTGCGCCAGGTGCCAGTCGGTGTCGGGACGGGCCAGCGCGTCAGGCGAGAAGCGCGCCGCGATGTCGTCCGGGATGTCGGTGCCCACGTGCGGCATCGACACCAGCAAAGCAATACTGCCCGCCTTGAAGTCAAAATCCATGATCGCCCACCTTTACCTTTTTTGCATTATGGCCTGATTATCAATTCGACGGCACAGCGCTGTACAGCGCCGCGAACAGCGGCTTGCAGGAAGCACTCAACTCGCCGTCCAGCACCATCAGGCGCGCCGCCTCGATATCCGGGGCAAAAAAGCGGTCGGCATCGAAGAACGGCACCTTCTGGCGCAGTTGCTGGTGCACGTGCTCCAGGTGCGGGGAGGACGTGAGCGGACGGTGGAAATCGATCCCCTGCGCCGCCGCCAGCAGTTCGATGGCGACAATCACCGCCGTATTGTGCGCCATCTCGTCCAGGCGGCGCGCCGCGAAGGTCGCCATGCTCACATGGTCTTCCTGGTTGGCCGAGGTGGGCAGGCTGTCCACGCTGGCCGGGTGGGCCAGCGACTTGTTTTCCGACGCCAGCGCGGCGGCGGTGACGTGAGCGATCATGAAACCCGAATTGACGCCCGGTTCGCGCACCAGGAACGGCGGAAGACCCGACAAGGTGGCGTCGATCAGCAGCGCGATGCGGCGTTCGGCCAGGCCGCCGATTTCGGCGATCGCCAGCGCCAGCGTGTCGGCCGCGAAGGCGACCGGCTCGGCGTGGAAGTTCCCGCCCGAGATGATCTCGCCGGTGTCGGCGAAGATCAGCGGGTTGTCGGTGACGGCATTCGCCTCGATCAGCAGGGTGCGCGACACGTTCGCGATCAGGTCCATGATCGCGCCCATGACTTGCGGCTGGCAGCGCAGGCTGTACGGGTCCTGCACGCGCTCGTCGCCGACCAGGTGCGAGGCGCGGATCGCGCTCGACGCCACCAGTTGCCGATAAATGGCGGCCGCCGCGATCTGGCCCGGCTGGCCGCGCACTGCATGCACGCGCGCGTCGAACGGCGCATCGCTGCCCTTGGCCGCATCCAGCGACAGGGAACCGGCCACCATGGCCGCTTCCAGCAGGCGTTCGGTCATGAACAGGCCATGCAGCGCCAGCGCGGTCGAAACCTGGGTGCCGTTGATCAGCGCCAGCCCTTCCTTGGGACCGAGCACCACCGGCTCGATGCCGGCCGCCTTGAGCGCGTCCAGCGCTTCGAGCAGCTCGCCGTTCACGCGCACCTGGCCCACGCCCAGCATGGCCAGCGTCATGTGCGCCAGCGGCGCCAGGTCGCCCGAGGCGCCGACCGAGCCCTTGGCCGGAATGGCCGGCATGATGCCGGCGTTGTACAGCGCAATCAGGGTATCGATGATGAGCGGACGCACGCCCGAAAAGCCGCGCGCCAGGCTGCCGATTTTCATCAGCATGATCAGGCGCACCACCGCGTCCGACAGCAGCGCGCCGGTGCCGACCGAGTGCGACAGGATCAGGTTGCGCTGCAATTCTTCCAGCTTTTCGTCCGGGATGCGGGTCTTGGCCAGGATGCCGAAACCGGTATTGATGCCGTAGGCGGCGTCGCCCTTGGCGACGATGGCGTCCACCGCCGCGGCCGAGGCCCTGATGACGGGGTAAGCCGATGGCGCCAGCGTCAGCGCGCCTGGCGCGGCCCAGACAGCGCGCAGGTCGGCCATGCTCATTGCGCCGGGAGTAAGGGTCCAGCCTTGGTTTGAAGTCGTGTTCATGTTTGCTCTGTTCAGATATGCGTGATTGGCGGAGTTAGGGAACCATCGGCAGGTTCAGGCCATTGCGCTTGGCGCAGGCGACGGCCGTCTCGTAGCCGGCGTCGGCGTGGCGCATGACGCCCGAGCCGCTGTCGTTGACCAGCACCCGCGCCAGCCGTTTGGCGGCGGCATCGGTGCCGTCGGCCACGATGACCACGCCCGAATGCTGCGAGTAGCCCATGCCGACGCCGCCGCCGTGATGCAGCGACACCCAGGTGGCGCCGCCGGCGGTATTGAGCAGCGCGTTCAGGAGCGGCCAGTCGGACACCGCATCGGTACCGTCACGCATGGCTTCCGTTTCGCGGTTCGGGCTGGCGACCGAGCCGGTATCGAGGTGGTCGCGGCCGATGACGATCGGCGCTTTCAGTTCGCCCGTGCGCACCATCTCGTTGAAGGCCAGGCCGGCGATGTGGCGCTCGCCCAGGCCCAGCCAGCAGATCCGCGCCGGCAGGCCCTGGAAGGCGATCCGCTCGCGCGCCATGTCGAGCCAGTGGTGTACCTGCTTCTGCTCCGGGAACAGTTCCTTGATCTTGGCATCGGTCTTGTAGATATCTTCCGGGTCGCCCGACAGCGCCACCCAGCGGAACGGGCCACGGCCCTCGCAGAACTGCGGCCGGATGTAGGCCGGCACGAAGCCCGGGAAAGCGAAGGCATCGAGCACGCCCTGGTCCTTGGCCACCTGGCGGATGTTGTTGCCGTAGTCGACCGCTTGCACGCCCATGGCGTGGAAATCGAGGATGGCCTGCACATGAACCGCACACGATGCCGCCGCGTCGGCGGTCAGGCGCGCGTGCTGCGCCGGGTCTTTTTGCGCCGCCTTCCACTGTTCCACGGTCCAGCCGCGCGGCAGGTAGCCGTTGATCAGGTCATGCGCCGAGGTCTGGTCGGTCACCATGTCCGGCACCAGGCCGCCCGCCCTGGCGCGCCGCACCAGCTCCGGCAGCACGTCGGCCGCGTTGCCCAGCAATCCGATCGACACCGCTTCGCGCGCGGCCGTGTGCTGCTTGATCAGGGCGATGGCGTCGTCGATATCCTTGGCCTGCTTGTCCAGGTAGCGCGTGCGCAGGCGGAAGTCGATGCTGCTTTGCTGGCACTCGATATTGAGCGAGACCGCGCCGGCGAAGGTGGCCGCCAGTGGCTGCGCGCCCCCCATGCCGCCCAGGCCCGCGGTGAGAATCCAGCGTCCGCCCCAGTCGCCGCCGAAATGCTGGCGGCCCGCCTCGGCGAAGGTTTCGTAGGTGCCCTGCACGATGCCCTGGGTGCCGATGTAGATCCAGCTGCCGGCCGTCATTTGCCCGTACATGAACAGGCCCTTGCGGTCGAGTTCATTGAAGTGTTCCCAGTTGGCCCACTTGGGCACCAGGTTCGAGTTGGCGATCAGGACACGCGGCGCGTCCGGGTGGGTCTGGAACACGCCGACCGGTTTGCCGGACTGGATCAGCAAGGTCTGGTCGTCTTCCAGTTCGCGCAGGGAAGCGAGGATCTGGTCGTAGCAGGCCCAGTTGCGCGCCGCCCGGCCGATGCCGCCGTAGACCACCAGGTGCTTGGGATTTTCCGCCACCTCCGCATCCAGATTATTCTGGATCATGCGGTAGGCCGCCTCCGTCAGCCAGCTTTTGCAAGCCAGTTCAGTGCCGCGCGGGGCGCGGATCGTGCGGCTGGCATCGAAGCGGGGATCATCATCGAAACTGGTCGGATCGGTGGTCATGGCATCTCCTTCAAGAGTTTAGGGGCAGGCGCGTACGCAGGCGGCACGCGCCCCGTGCAGCTTCAAAGTCTAAGTTGTATATACAACCAAGTCAAATCATTTATGCGCCCGCCAGGCTCACTCTTTTCTATAGACCTGGCGCCCGCCGACCCAGGTTTGCAGCACGCCGACCTTGTGGAGTTCGGCCGCCGGCATGCTGAACAGGTCCTGGTCGACGACGATGAAATCGGCCCACTTGCCCTTTTCCAGCGAGCCGGTGGATTTTTCCTGGTGGCCGGCCCATGCCGCGTCCAGGGTGAAGCAGCGCAGCGCTTCCTTGAGCGTCATGGCCTCGTTGGCGTACCAGCCGGCGGCCGGCTGGCCCGCCGCATCCTGGCGCGTGACGGCCGCGTGGATGCCGAAGAAGGGCTTGGACGACTCCACCGGGAAGTCCGAACCGCAGGCGATGCGCGAGCCTTGCTTGAGAAACGTGCGCCAGGCGTAGGCGCCCTTGATGCGCTGCGGGCCGACGCGCTGTTCGGCCATGTTCATGTCGGACGTGGCGTGGGTCGGCTGCATCGACGGCACGATGCCGATGCTCTTGAAGCGCGCGATATCGGCGGGCGCCACGACTTGCGCATGCTCGATCCGGTGGCGCAGCGCGGCGCCGCCTTTGCTCTTATGGCGCGGGATCAGCTTTTCATAGCCATCCAGGATCTGGCGGTTGCCGGCGTCGCCGATGGCGTGCACGTTGACCTGGTAGCCGCGCCGCATGGCCTTATCCATCATGGCGTGGATGTCGGCGTTCTGGCGGAACAGCAGGCCGTGCGACGCGGGTTCGTCGCTGTAGGGCGCGATCAGCGCCGCGCCGCGGCTGCCCAGGGCGCCGTCCGCATACAGCTTGACCGCGCGCAGCGCATACAGGCCGTCGGCGTAGCTCGTGAGCGGGCCCCTGGCCGAGAGCTGGTCGAAGTCGGCGCCGACGTCGCCGATCATGGCGTACACGCGCGCGCTCAGTTTGCCCTGGTCGGCGTAGCTGCGGTAGAGGGCATCCTGGGCGGCGTTGATGCCCGCATCGTGCACGCCGGTCAGGCCCATGTGCGCGATCTGCTTGAGGGCGCGCTCGAGGACGATTCTGGCCTGGGCCTCGGACTGCTTGGGAAGGACGTTGGCGACCAGTTCCTGGGCGGCGTCGATCAGGACCCCGGTGGCGTTGCCATCGGCGTCGCGCACGATCTTGCCGCCGGCCGGGTCGGGGGTGTCCCTGGTGATACCGGCCAGCTGGAGAGCGCGCGTGTTGGCCCAGCCGGCGTGGCCGTCGACGCGTTCAAGCCAGATGGGGCGGTCGGCGACGGCGCCATCGAGTTCGGCGGCGGTGGGGAAGCGGCCCAGCTTCCAGATCTCCTGGTTCCAGCCGCGTCCGCGCAGCCAGGGGTGCGAGGGATTGGCGCGCGCGTAGTCGGAAGCTGATGTGAGGGCGTCGGCCAGGGTGGCGCTGCCGGCCAGGTCGAGCTGGGTGAGCATCTCGCCCAGGCCGAACACGTGGCCGTGGGCGTCGATCAGGCCGGGGAGGACGGTTTTGCCCTGCAGGTCGATGTGGCGCGCCTTGGGTGCTTTGGCGCGGGTCTGGGCGGCGCTGCCGACGGCCAGGATGCGGCCCTTGTCGTCGAACGCCAGGGAAGTGAAGCGCAGCAGCTCGTTGCGGCTGTTGAGGGTATAGCCGTTGGCGTTATCGAGGACGGTGTCCGCCTGCGCCGGCGCGGCCGCCCCGAGGGCGGTGAGGATGGCGAGGCAGCACTGCAGAGGGATCGGACGCATCATGTCTCCATTCGGTGGGCAAGCCCAAAGTGTAGCGCGCTTTGCCTCCTCGTCAACTTGTTGCCCAGCCGGGTTTCAACCGGGGTCTGACCTCTGATTAGCAATTAAATTCCAGTTCGCAAGCTATTGCCCCCACAGAGCGCCACCGGGGTCTGACCTCTGATTAGCAACGAAACGCGCGCGATTGACGCAGGCACAAGACGACGTCGCATAAGGCGTTACGCTGATGCAGCTTGTTAGCACCCCTCCCCCTTTTTTCAGAGTGCCTTATGCCACGCCGAAATCGTCTGATTCTCCCCGAGGTTCCCCTTCACATCATTCAACGAGGCAACAATCGCTTACCCTGTTTTTTTGTCGAGGCAGACTATCTCGTCTATCTTGATCTGCTGCGTATCGCCGCTGAACAAGCAAGCTGCAGCGTGCACGCATATGTACTGATGACGAACCACATCCATTTGCTGATATCGCCCGAGTCCTGCTCGTCGCCGGCTGCAATGATGAAGTCGCTGGGAGAGCGCTACGTTCAATACGTCAACCGGCGCCATCAACGCATTGGAACGCTGTGGCAGGGACGGTATCGCTCGTGTCTGGTCCAGGACGAGAGGTATTTTTTCGTGTGTCAACGCTATATCGAGCTTAATCCAGTACGAGCCGGCATGGTGGCTCATCCCCTGGACTATCGATGGTCGAGTTATCAAGCAAACGCATACGGAGAAGCGGACAACATCGTCAAGCCACACGCGCTGTATTCTGCGCTTGGAGCAGAACAGCCTGAGCGCCAGTGCAACTATCGCGCATTGTTCCAAGAGGAAATGTCGCAGGCAATGCTCGAGCAAGTGCGCAAGGCCACCAACGGCAACGCCGTTCTTGGAAGCGAAGAATTTATCGCACAAATGGCGATTGCCAGCGCAACAGATGTGATGCCTCGACGCCAAGGTAGACATCGAGACTAGACTCATTGCAATAATTTCGAGTCAGAGGTCAGACCCCGATTAGGCACTGGAGCGAGAATAAATATGCCCCAAGAAAAAAATTGCTAATCAGAGGTCAGACCCCGGTTGTAGGACTAATCAGAGGTCAGACCCCGGTTGTAGGACTATTCGGCGTCGTGGAAGATGATGCCGAGGGTGTGGCGCTGCCCGGAGCGCACGCGGCTGACGCCGTGCCGCATCGTGACACGGCAGGCGCCGCGCGTGCCGTTCACCGGCCGCTGGTTCACCGGGAAGATCACGGCGTCGCCCCGCCCCAGCCCCACGACCTCGGCCCGCGACTGCATCCGCGGGCGCTGTTCGGTCAGCACGAATTCGCCACCCGTGAAATCGTCACGCGGCTGCGACAGCAGCACAGCTACCTGCAAGGGGAATACGTGTTCGCCGTACAGGTCCTGGTGCAGGCAGTTGTAGTCGCCTTCGCCATAGCGCAGGATCAGGGGCGTGGGCCGCTCTTGCCCCGCGGCGTGGCAGCGCGCCAGAAACTCGTCATGCCGCGCCGGAAACCGCGTGGCTATCCCCATCGCGCCATGCCAGCGGTTGGCGATGCGCGCCAGCGGCCCGTACAGCCCTTCGCGCAGCGCCGCCAGGTGCGCGGGCAGCGGGTACCCGAAATAGCGGTACTCGCCGCGCCCGAAGCCGTGCCGCTCCATCACCACGCGGCTGCGGTAGCGCGCTTCGTCGTCGTAGGCACCGGCATAGGCGCGGCATTGCTGCGCATCGAGCAAACCTTCCACCACGGCGCACCCGTGCGCATCGAGGTCGGCGCCGACACGGTCCCACTCGATCGCCACATTCATGCCGCGCCACCCTCGCCGCCGTCACGTTCGCGATCGAGCAAAATGCGCTTGCGCTCGACGCCCCAGCGGTAGCCGGACAGCGCACCGTCGGTGCGCACCACGCGGTGACAGGGAATCGCCACCGCGACCGGATTGGCGGCGCAGGCCCCGGCAATCGCGCGCGCACCGGACGGCAAGCCGATGCGCGCGGCCAGTTCGGCGTAGCTGACGGTCTGCCCGGCCGGAATCTCGCGCAGCGCTTGCCATACGCGCTGCTGGAAGGCGGTGCCGCGCACGTCGAGCGGCAGGTCGAGCCCCACGCCGGGCGCTTCGACCAGGCCGACCACGCGCGCCACCGTGGCTTCGAAGCCGGCGTCGGCGCCGCGCAGGTCGGCCGCGGGGAAGCGGTCCTGCAGGTCGCGCGCCAGCAGGTCGGGGTCGTCGCCGATCAGAATGGCGCAGATGCCTTTGTCGGTCGACGCCACCAGAATCGCGCCTAGCGAGCAGGCGCCGATCGCGAAGCGGATCACGGCGCCGCTGCCGCCGGCGCGCCAGGCGGTGGGGGTCATGCCGAGCCGCGCGGGGGCGCTGGCGTAAAAGCGTGCGCTGGAGTTGTAGCCGGCCGCGTAAATGGCTTCGGTGACGCTGCCTGCCGTGGCCAGGCCGGCGTCGACCTTGCCGGCGCGGCGCGCGGCGGCGTAGGCCTTGGGGGTGATGCCGGTGTGCTGCTTGAACACGCGGTGAAAATGAAAGCGGCTCATGCCGCAGGCCTCGGCCAGGCTGTCGAGGTCCAGCCCGGCCTCGCTGGCGTCGATCAGCCTGCACGCTTGCGCCACCATCCTGGCGTGGCGCTCGGCCAGCGGCGGCTGGTCCGGCTTGCAGCGCAGGCAGGGCCGAAACCCGGCCTGCTCGGCCTCGGCGCCGCTGGCGTGGAAGGCGACGTTGGCGCGCAGGGCGGCGCGCGCGCCGCACGAGGGCCGGCAGTAGACGCCCGTGCTGCGTACCGAGTAATAAAAGACGCCGTCGGCGCCGCCGTCGCGCCGCTGGACCGCGGCCCAGCGTGCGTCGTCGTTGTCGTAGCCGGTGCTGCTGCTGGTGCTGCTGCTTGTGTTCATTGCTGCTTTCATGGCGCTGCTCCCGTTCGCGATCCTGTTCGCATGCCCCTATCGTAGGCGGCGCGGCGGCAGCAGTCATCCCGCTGCTTGCTTTTGAATCCGGCGCCGCGGCCACGGTGCTAAAATCCGCTTTTAAGCCGGCCTTCGGAGAGTAGTTTGGAACAGCAGATTGTGCAAGACACGACGCCGATTTTCCAGCGCATCAAGGATTATCTGCTCGGTGAAATCGCCGCCGGCCGCTGGAAGGAGGGCGACGTGGTGCCGTCCGAACAGGCCCTGGTGCGCCAGTTCGGGGTGTCGCGCATGACCGTCAACCGCGCCGTGCGCGAGCTGACGGCGGAACAGGTGCTGACGCGCCGCCAGGGCTCGGGCACCTACGTGGCGCCGCAGAAGTACCAGGCCACGCTGGTCGAAATCCGCAGCATCGCCGATGAAATCCGCGCGCGCGGCCACCGTCACCGCAGCAGCCTGCACTTGCTCGACAAGGCGCGCGCGAGCGAGCTGCTGGCGCTGCAGTTCGCGCTGGCGCCCGGCCAGCCGCTGTTCCATTCGGTGATCGTGCACTTCGAGAACGAGGTGCCGATCCAGGTCGAGGACCGCTGGGTCAACCCAGCCTGCGCACCCGATTACCTGGCCCAGGATTTTGCGGCCATCACGCCCAACGAACATCTGATGAAGGCCGCGCCCCTGCAAAGCGCGAGTTACAGCATCGAGGCCCTGCCCGCCCCGCGCGATATCGCCAGCATGCTGGCGATCGGGCCGCGCCAGTGTTGTCTGGTGCTCAAGCGCAAGACGCATGCGCTGGGCCAGGTCGCCTCGGTCGTGACAATGTGGCATCCCGGCCAGTTATATCAGTTCACCGGCAAGGTCGGCTGAACGGGGCGCAGCTCTCATCCAGAGCAGAAATACGACACTTTTTCCCGCACGATAGGCGAAGATTCCTGTTGGTAAATTCCCTGAGTCAAAAAATGGCTACTATGGAGGTAGCCTAACTCAACTTCCGATGGCCGCGCCATGCCCGTTCCGATCTGGTCCACCCGTCCCCGCGCCGCCGTGCGCTGGCTGCGCGCATGCGCACTGCTGGCGGCCGCGCTGACCGGCGCCGACGCGCTGGCCCTGGAAAAGGTCGTGGTGCAGCTCAAGTGGCAGCACCAGTTCCAGTTCGCCGGCTATTACGCGGCCCAGGAACAGGGCTTTTACCGCGAGGCGGGGCTGGATGTGACCTTGCGCGAGGCCGAGCGCGGCGACGACGCGGTGTCGGCGGTGACCTCGGGCGCGGCCGAGTATGGGGTGGCCAATTCGAATCTGCTGGTGGCGCGCGCGCGCGGCAAGCCGGTGGTGGTGCTGGCGTCGGTGTTCCAGCATTCGCCGGCGGTGCTGCTGGTGCGCGCCGGCGCCGACGGCAAGCCGCAGTTGCCCGCCAGCGGCACGGTGATGATTTCGCCCAACAGCGTGGAGCTGCTGGTGTTCATGAAGAAGAGCGGTGCGCCGCTGGCCAATTATGCCCAGATGCGCCACAGTTATAACGTGGGTGACCTGGCCAGCGGCCGGGTGGCGGCCATGTCGGCATTCAGCACCGACCAGCCCTACCTGCTCGAACGCGAGCACACCCGCTTTACCATGCTCACGCCGCGCACGGCCGGCATCGATTTTTACGGCGACCTGTTGTTTACCAGCGAGGCCGAACTGCGCGAGCATCCGGCGCGCGCGGCCGCCATGCGCGCCGCCACCCTGCGCGGCTGGAGCTATGCGCTGGCGCACCAGGCCGATCTCGTGGACCTGATCCGGGCGCGCTATCCGCATCGTCTCAGCCGCGAGCACTTGCTGTACGAGGCGCGCGGCATCGTGCCGCTGATGGAGGCCGACATGCTCGAGCCTGGCTACAGCAATCCGGAGCGCTGGCGCGCCATCGCGGCCGCCTACGCCAGCCTTGGCCTGCTGCCGGCCGGGTTTTCGCTTGATGGTTTCCTGTACCAGGCGCCGCAGGCGAACGGGCCGCCGGCCTACCTGGCCGCGCTGGCGCTGGCGGCGCTGCTGCTGGTGGCGGGCGTGGCCCTGTGGCGCCTGCGGCGCCTGGGGGCCACCCTGCGCGCCGAACGCGGCGTGCTGGCCGCCACCCGCGCGCAACTGGCCAGCAGCGAGAACCTGCTGCGCTTCGCGCTGGACGGCTCCGGCCACGGCACCTGGGAGTGGATCCAGCACAGCGGCGAGCTGGTGTTGTCGGCGCGCTACAAGGAGTTGCTGGGCTACGGGCCGGACGAATTCACGGTCGATTTCAATGCCTGGCTGCTGCATGTGCACCCGGAGGACGTGGCGCGCCTGAAGGATGACCTGTCCGCCTGCCTCAGGTCGCCGGGGGCCGGCAGCGGCAACGTGCTGGCGTGCGAGTTCCGCATGCGCTGCAAGGATGGGCGCTGGAAGTGGATGCTGGGACGCGGCATCGTGGTCGAACGCGATGACCGGGAGCGCGCCTTGGGCGTGAGCGGCACCATGGCCGATATCGCCGACCGCAAGCAGGCCGAGGAGGCGCGCGTGCGCGCGGTGCTGGAAGCGTCGCCGGAAGCGATGCTGGTGCTCGATGCCGAGGGCCGCATCCGCCATGCCAACCATTTGTGCGCAAGCAGCTTCGGTTATGCGCTCGAGACCCTGGCCGGGATGCAGGCCGAGCAGCTGGCGCCGGGCGTGCGCGCGCCCGGCCCGCCAAACCAGGTACTCACGGCGCAGCGGCGCGACGCCAGCCAGTTCCCGGCCGAGGTCAATCGCACGCCGATCCAGTTGCAGGGCCATACGCTGACCATCGTGTCGCTGCGCGACATCAGCGAGCGCCAGCGCGCCGAGCAGGCGCTCAAGGCGCTGGCGGCGCGCCTGCACGAGATTTTGCAGATGATGCCGATCGGCCTGTACATCAAGGATACCGAGGGCCGCGTGACGCTGATGAACAGCGCCTGCGAGAGCCAGTTCGGCCTGACCTTTGCCCAGTTGAGCGGGGACGGCAAGGGCGGGCACGGCATGCTCAGCGCGCGCGAACAGGAAGCCTTTGCCGGCGGCGTGATGCTCGATGATGTCGAGACGGTGTACAACGCGCGCCTGGGCCGCGAGCTGCATGTGCGCACCATCCAGAAGCCGGTGCGCAATGAGCAGGGCCAGAGCGAGTACCTGATCGCGATGATGGTCGATATCAGCGCCAGCATGGGCACCGAGCAGCAGTTGCGCGAATTGAACGAGCACCTGGAAGAGCGCGTGCAGCAGCGCACCGCGCAGCTGGACCAGGCCAAGAAGGTGGCCGAGGAAGCCAGCCTGGCCAAGGGCCAGTTCCTGGCCAATATGAGCCACGAAATCCGCACCCCCATGAATGGCGTGATCGGCATGGCTTACCTGGCGCTCAAGACCGACCTGAATCCGCGCCAGCGCGACTACATCGAGAAGATCCGCTTCGCCGGCGAGCACCTGCTGGGCATCATCGACGATATCCTCGACTTTTCCAAGATCGAGGCCGGCAAGCTGGAAGTGGAAATGGTGGCTTTTACGCTCGACCATGTGATCCAGACCCTGTCCACGGTGGTCGCGCCGAAGGCGGCCACCAAGGACCTGGCGCTGGTGTTCGAGCTCGATCCGGCGCTGCCGCGCGCGCTGCAGGGCGATCCGCTGCGCCTGGGCCAGGTGCTGATCAATTACACCCACAATGCGATCAAGTTTTCCGACAGCGGCAGCATCACGATCCGGATCGACAATATCGACGACCGCGCCGACGATTGCCTGCTGCGCTTCCAGGTGTGCGACAACGGCATTGGCCTGACACCCGAGCAGACGGCCAAGCTGTTCCAGTCGTTCCAGCAGGCCGACACCTCGACCACGCGCGAATACGGCGGCACCGGCCTGGGACTGGCGATCTGCAAGCAGCTGGCGCAGCTGATGGGGGGCGACGTCGGCGTCGAGAGCCATCCGGGCAGCGGCAGCTGCTTCTGGTTCACCGCGCGCGTGGGCAAGCTCGATCCGGCCGCCGTCGGCGACCAGGGCGGCCGCGGCCGGGATGGGGCCGCCGCCGGCGCGCGCCCGCCGGGCCAGGACGCGCTGCTGCGCGGGGCCCGCATCCTGCTGGTCGAGGACAATATCTTCAACCAGCAGATCGCCCTCGAAATGCTGGAGGAAGCCGGCTGCGTGGTGTGCCTGGCGCAGAACGGCCTGGAAGCGCTCGACCTGCTGGCCAAGACCGGTTTCGATTGCGTGCTGATGGATGTGCAGATGCCGGTCATGGATGGCTTGCAGGCCACGCGCCTGATCCGCCTCGATCCGCGCCTGGCCGGCTTGCGCGTGCTGGCCATGACGGCCAACGCCACCAGCGAGGACCGTGAGCGCTGCATGCAGGCGGGCATGGATGACTTCATCAGCAAACCGATCCAGCCGGCCGGGCTGTGCGAAGCGGTGGCGCGCTGGCTGCCGCTGCGCCTGCCGGCGGTGGCGGCAGCGCCGGCCGCGCCGTCCCAGCCCGGCTTTCGCACGGTGGCGGGCGACCCGGACGTGATCGACCTGACGGTGCTGGCCAAGCTGCTCAGCTACAACCAGGACAAGGTGCGCAAGTTTGCCTTCAAGTTCCTGCAAACCACCCAGGCCGGCTTCGACGAGATGGAAACGGCGCTGGCGGCCGGCGACATCGGGCGCGTGCGCGAGCTGGGCCACCGCATCAAGTCGTCGGCGCGCACGGTGGGGGCGATGGGCATGGGCGAGCTATGCCTGCGCCTGGAAAACCTGGCCCATGGCAGCCCGGCCAGCGAACGGGCCGAGGCCAGGGCCCTGGTCGCCCAGCTGTGGCCGCTGCTGGCGCAGATCACCGAGCAAATCATGCAGAACACGACATTTGCCAGCGACGCCTAAAAAAAGCCCGCGCACACCTGCCGTTCGGGGGCGACTTCCGGGATAATGGCCGCGCACGCGCGAGAAAGCGTGACGTGAATAACGACAATAACAGCCGCTAAAGACAACCATGGACGAGCCCGCAAAAAAGGCCCCGGCCGCACGCATCCGCGTGCTGCTGCTGGACGATGATCATTTTATGCTGGAACTGCTGGCCGAGATGCTGGCCGATATCGGCAGCGCGGCCGGCCCGGCGCCCGGATTCGAGGTGCGCGCCGAATCGGACGCGCGGCGCGCCCTGGCCAGCCTGGCGCAAGATGCGCCGGACCTGCTGATCTGCGACCTGTCGATGCCGGACATGGATGGCATCGAATTCATGCAGGCCGCCGCCGCGGGTGGCTTCGGCGGTGGCGTGATGCTGCTCTCGGGCATGGACAGCGGGGTGCGCAAGGCGGCCGAGCGGCTGGCCAAGGCGCACGGCCTGAACGTGCTGGGCGCCTTCAAGAAGCCGATCAGCGCCCAGGAATTGCAGGCGGCGCTGGCCCCGCTGCTGGTGCCGGACAGCCCCGGACACGAGAATTCGTACAATCTTTCTCCCCTTTCGGGAAAATAGGTTATTATTTCGGCTAAATCCCCGCCTGACACCCTCTGCCGCCCTTCCCTATATTGCATTTGCACACATCGTCACCACCATGGTGTTGCAAGATGAAAAAGGAAACTGGCTGGCGATCTTTAAGCAGGGTCGGCTTATCCCCCAGGCGTTATTGACCCCCTACCTCATTTAGAGGAAAACATGAGCGAAAATATTAAACACGTTAGCGATGCATCTTTTGAAGCGGATGTCCTCAAGTCGGACCGTCCGGTGCTGGTCGATTTCTGGGCCGAGTGGTGCGGTCCTTGCAAGGCGATCGCCCCGATCCTGGAAGAAGTTGCCAAGGAATACGAAGGCAAGCTGCAGATCGCCAAGATGGACGTGGACGCCAACCAGGGCATTCCGCCCAAGTTCGAGATCCGCGGCATTCCGACCCTGATTCTGTTCAAGAACGGTGTTGTCGCTGCCAAGAAAATCGGCATGGTGACCAAGGGGCAGTTGACCGCCTTCATCGACAGCAATATTTAAGACTGAGTAAAATTACAACGTGACCGCAGCGCGCCCGCGCTGCCGTCTTGTCCGGCCGGGAAGCGTTTGGCCTCGACTGATTTCTTCCCAGATGATTAACCCACGCAGTTCCCTCCCCTACCTTTACTTCCCGTCACGGGACTCAACTCATGCACTTATCTGAACTGAAGGCCATGCACGTCTCCGCTCTGTTGGAGATGGCGATTGGCCTCGATATCGACAACGCAGCCCGCCTGCGCAAACAAGAACTGATGTTCGCCATTCTCAAGAAGCGCGCGAAATCGGGCGAACAGATTTTTGGCGACGGCGCTCTCGAAGTGCTGCCGGACGGCTTCGGCTTTCTGCGCTCGCCCGATGCCAGCTACATGGCCTCGACCGACGACATCTATATCTCGCCTTCGCAAATCCGCCGTTTCAACCTGCATACGGGCGATTCGATCGAAGGCGAAGTGCGCACCCCGAAAGACGGCGAGCGCTATTTCGCGCTGGTCAAGGTCGACAAGGTCAATGGCGAATCTCCGGAAGCGAGCAAGCACCGCATTCTGTTCGAGAACCTGACCCCGCTGCACCCGAACGAGCCGCTGCGCCTCGAGCGCGAAATGAATGGCCAGGAAAACATCACCGGCCGCATCATCGACCTGATCGCCCCGATCGGCAAGGGCCAGCGCGGCTTGCTGGTGGCATCCCCGAAATCGGGCAAGTCGGTCATCCTGCAGCACATCGCCCACGCGATCACGGCCAATCACCCTGACTGCACCCTGATCGTGCTGCTGATCGACGAACGTCCGGAAGAAGTGACCGAGATGCAGCGCTCGGTGCGCGGCGAAGTGGTTGCCTCGACCTTCGACGAACCCGCCACGCGCCACGTGCAAGTGGCCGAGATGGTGCTCGAAAAGGCCAAGCGCCTGGTCGAAATGAAGAAGGACGTGATCATCCTGCTGGACTCGATCACCCGCCTGGCACGCGCCTACAATACCGTGATCCCTGCCTCGGGCAAGGTGCTGACCGGCGGTGTGGATGCGAATGCGCTGCAGCGTCCGAAGCGCTTCTTCGGTGCGGCACGCAATATCGAAGAGGGCGGCTCGCTGACCATCATCGCCACGGCCCTGATCGAAACCGGTTCGCGCATGGATGACGTGATTTACGAGGAATTCAAGGGCACCGGCAACATGGAAGTCCACCTCGAACGCCGCCTGGCCGAGAAGCGCGTTTATCCGGCGATTAACCTGAATAAATCGGGTACCCGCCGCGAAGAGCTGCTGATCAAGGCAGACCAGCTGCAGAAGATCTGGATCTTGCGCAAGCTGCTGTACTCGATGGACGAGATCGAGGCGATGGAGTTCATCCTCGACAAGATGAAGGCGACGAAGAACAATAATGAGTTCTTCGACATGATGCGCCGCGGCGGCTAACACCCCGAAAGCATCACGAAAGGACGGCTGCGGCCGTCCTTTGTCGTTTTTGGCAACTTCGGCAACACCGGGGTCAGACCCCTTTGTCCGGGGTCAGACCCCTTTGTCCTTCTGCAACGTTATCGGCAGCACCGGGGTCAGACCCCCAACGGAAAAACCGGGGTCTGACCCCTTGGGGCAAAAATCGCTGTATAATCGCCGGTTGCAGTATTTAACCCCTGGCAAGTGAGCGGCAATCGGGTCACGAGGCAAGACGACCGACGAAGTGCAGTTTGGCTACCAAACTAACCGAGGCAAGACCATGCGTAAAGATATCCATCCAGAATACCGCGACGTTGTTTTCCACGACCTGTCGTGCGATTTCAAATTCGTTACCCGTTCGACCATCCAGACCCGCGAAAAAATCACCCACGAGGGCGCAGAATACCCACTGGTGAAAATCGAGGTATCGGCTGAATCGCACCCGTTCTACACCGGCAAGCACAAAATCGTCGACACCGCTGGTCGCGTCGAGAAGTTCCGTCAGAAATTTGGCGCCGTCGGCTCCAAAACCGCGGTTGCAAACGGCTAAGTTTTTGCCATGCATACCCAAAAAAGCAGCCCCCGGCTGCTTTTTTTTCGTTGATACTACGTCCTTCCCCAATTCCCGATGCCCCCGTTATCGATGAAACCCGTCCGTCTTTCCGCCGCCGCTACCCTCGCCCTGCCGCGCTGGGCCTTGTTTGCGCTGGGCCTGCTGTACATCCTGCCCGGCCTGATCGGGCGCGCCGACTGGAAAGATGATGCTGGCAGTTTCGGCATCATGTGGACCATGGCCCACGGCAGCGGCGCCGACTGGCTGCTGCCGAATATCGCCGGCATGCCGGTGCCGGACGATGGTCCCCTGGCCTTCTGGCTGGGCGCGCTGTGCATCAAGCTGTTCGGCTGGCTGATGGGCGACATGATGGCGGCGCGCATGTCGACCATCGGCATCTTTTTGGCCGGCACGGCCTCGGTCTGGTGGACCGCCTTCCACCTGGGGCGGCGCCAGGATGCGCAACCGCTGCGGCTGGCCTTCGGCGGCCAGCCCGAGCCGGACGACTATGGCCGTACCCTGGCCGATACCGCCGCGCTGATCTATCTCGGCTGCCTCGGCTTGCTGATGTTCAGCCACGAAACCCTGGCCGTGACCCTGCAGGGCGGCCTGGTCGCCTATTTCCTGTACCGCGCGGTGCGCTACGTGGAAGCGCAGACGGTGCGCAATGCGGTCCTGATCGGCCTGTCGCTGGGCGCGCTGGTGCTTACGCGCGGCGTACTCACGCCAGTGACCTTGCTGCTGGCCCTGTTCCTGTGCACGCGTTTCCTGTCGGTGCCTTTGGCGCCGACCTTGCGCCACCTCGGCCTGGCGGTCCTGACGGCCGCGCTGATCGCGATGGTCTGGGTGTTGCCGGCCTGGCTGGTGGCGCCGTACGGCTTGAATCCGGTCGGCGCCTGGATAGGCTGGACCGCGCGCCAGATCGGGCTGCCAAGCTGGGTCTCGATCAAGACCTTTTTCCGCGTCGGGATCTGGTTCTTCTGGCCGGCCTGGCCGTTCGCCGGCTGGGCCATTTACGCCTGGCGCCGCCAGGACCATCTGCTGCACATCGTGCTGCCGCTGTTTTTCGTCGGCGCGCTCACCTTGCTGATCCTGTGCGATCCGCTGCCGGAAAACGGCGACCTGCTCAAGCTGCTGCCGCCGCTGGCCATCATGGCCGCGTTCGGGCTGCCGACCATGAAGCGCGGCGCCATCAATGCCATCGACTGGTTTTCAGTGATGGTGCTGACCATGCTGGGCGCGGTCGTGTGGCTGTTCTGGATCGCCAAGCTGACCGGCTGGCCGGCGCAGCTGGCCAAGAATGCGCTCAAGCTGCTGCCGGGCTTCCGGCCCGAGGTCGAGGTGCTGGCGTTCGTGGTGGCGGCGGGTGCCACCATCGGCTGGATCGCGCTGGTTCACTGGCGCATTTCGCGCCAGCCGGCGGTGCTGTGGCGCGCGGTGGTGCTGTCGTCGGGCGGGCTGATTTTGCTGTGGGTGCTGCTCATGACGCTGTTCCTGCCGGACTTCAATTACAGCAAGAGCTACGCCAGCGTGGCGCGCCAGATCGCCAGCTCGCTGCCGCTCGATTCGGGCTGCATCAATTCCAACGTGGGCGCGCCGCAACGCGCGTCGCTGGCGTTTTACGGCAAGCTGCCGTTCGATAAAATCGGCTCGGCCAAGTGCGATCTGATCCTGCTGCAAGACAGCGTGAAAGTGCACGACGAGCGCGAACTGGTCAAGCCGCCGCCGGGCGCGGAATGGCGCCTGCTGTGGGAAGGCCGGCGCGCGGCCGACCGCGACGAGCGCTTCCGCCTGTATCAGCGCGCGCCCTGAACCCCGCGCCGCCGTTCAGGCGGCGACAACCTCCTTCAGCCATCCGGCAAAGGTGCGCACGCGCCGACAGCTGCCGGTGGTGCGGATACAGCACGCTGGCGCCGCTGGGACGCCGCGGCCAGCCGGACGACATCGCCAAGGTGGTCGGTTTTCCGGCGGGGCCGGATGCGGCCTGGGTCAACGGCCAGGTCTTGCACGCCAACGGCGCCCTGGCGTAGTGAGCACACGCTTACCCGGTGCAGCGCCGCATCAGCCACTCGACCGGGCCAAGCGCGAAACGCCGGCGCCACAGGTGCGCGCACAGCACCGCGCCGGCCGAGAACAGCAGCGCGCTGGTCACCGCGAAGGCGAGCGTGCGGCCATGGAGCAAGCCAAGCGCTTCGAGCACGCCCATGCCGACCACGACGTGGGCGATGTACAGGGACAGCGCCAGTTGGCCGGTGTGGACCAGGGGTGCCAGCGGGCGCGCGTCGCGCCAGCGTTCACCGATCCAGACGCAGGCCGCGATCAGCGCCAGGGCGTCGCCGGCGCCAGCGATCCAGTACAGGGGCAGCGGCGGCAGCGGCCCGGATGACCACAGGTGGGCCCAGATGCCTTCGCCGGGCGTGGCGTACATGGCGCCGATCAGCATGGTCGATTCGGCCGCGATGCCCATGCCAAGGCCGGTGATGAAAATCCGGTGCAGCACGGCGGGCGACTGCAGGTCGAAACGCCCGGCGGCCATGCCGAGCAACAGGAATCCGGCCCACGGGAAGACCGGGTGGAAGCCATTGAAGAACAGGTTGCGGACAAAGCCGGCCGGGCTCCAGAAGCCGGCGTAGGCCAGCGTTTCCCAGTTCCAGCCGGCGCCATAATCGATGACCGTGGCCAGCAGGACGAAGCCGGCCACCATGGCAAGGGCGGCGGCGAACAGCGCGCCGGTGCGCCACGACAGGACGGCAGCGCCGATCACCATGTAGGCGCCGTAATAATGGAGGATGTCGGCCGGCCAGACCTGCACATACAGCAGGCCGGCGACGAACAGGAAGGCGGCGCGTTTCAGGATGCCGGCGCGGGCGACGTGCAGCGCGCCGGCATCGCCGGACTGGCGCGCGCGCTGTGAAATCAGCGACAGGCCAACGCCTGCCAGGACCACGAAGACGGCGGAAGCGCGTCCGTCGAGCGCATCGAAGAGTGCCAGCCACCACGGGGCATCGGCCGCGCTGGCGTGCATGACGACCTTGAAATTGACGACCACCATGCCGATGACGGCAAGGGCCCGGGCCAGGTCGAGACCGACGATACGTTGTTTCATGGGTAGCCACATTGAAAAAATAACAATGTAGCATGGGGATTGGTGCTTGTTGAAAACGGCGTTTCGATCAGCACGGCTTATGCATCGTCGTGTTGTCGGTCACCGCCATCACGGCCGGCTGAGCAGATGCTGCCTGCACGGTGGGTCATCGGAGTCCTCCCCCTGTTCATCCAAAGTGTTCCACGAGTTCAGGAACAAAAGGCAGCGAGGGATGTCAAAAAGAAGGGAAATTCAGGACCACGCGGTCTGATCGTCGTCACTGCGATCTACGCATAGGAGAACGAATCGTGCTTCACTTTACCGACGCAGGCTTGCGCAACGTATGGCTCAAAAACGGCTACGTCGAGAAAGAAACGCCGTATGGGACAGCCGTCTCGTATCAGGACCTCGATGGACTCATTCGGGCCATATGCCTTGCGCTTGCACATAAGCCTGGCAAGCTGTCGGGCGCCGAGTTCCGTTACCTGCGGAGCGCGTTACTGCTTTCACAGAAGTCCTTGGGCAAGTTACTTGGCTGCACAGAACAATCCGTGGCGAAATGGGAAAAGCAAGGTCGCATTCCCAAGGCTGAAGACTTCCTGATACGGCTCATCTACACTCAAGAACATCATGGGACTGACAATGTGGCGGCAGCCGTCGACACGCTCAAGGCGATTGATCACATAGGCAATAGCAGGATCATCGTCTCGCAGACCGGCGGCAAGTGGGCATGGCAACTTGCCGCAGAGGGCAACGAACAATTGCTTGAGCCAGCTTAACGCTTTCCGGTCCGTACGAGTGCGCTAGACCTTCATCGGCAGGATCACCATCTGCAAGCCTTCCAGGTGCAGGCGGCGCTGTACCGCCAGCGCGGCCTGGTTGTGCAGCAGGCGCGTGAACCAGTTATCGGTCGCGAAAATCAGTTTGCTGGTGAAGAAAATCGAACTCGGATATTCGCGGTTGATCTCTTCGCATTGCCTGGTCACTTCGTCGACGGCATCGGTCCCGAAGCTGATATACGACGACGCGGCCATGCCGTGGCTCTGGCAGAAATCGACAAAATATTCGAGCGTATCGGCCGCTTCCTCGCGCATTTTTTCGAGCGCGCCGATGCCGCCATACGCATGCGAATCAACCGTGCGGGCGTTCACGAACAGGAAGTTCTTGAAGTGGCCGGGGAACATGCGCAGCACCCACAGCAAGGCATGCAGGCCGCCGCCGCGCGAGGAACCGACGATGAACACGGCGGTCTGGTCATCCGCCATCGGCTCCACCGGTTCCGTCACGGGACCGAAGGGCTGGTTGGCGAACACTTCGTCGACCGAGTGAATCGCGGCCTTGGTTTCGCGGTAGTGATTGCGGATCGTGACGCACAGCGCGGCGATGGCGGCGATGATGACGATGGTCGCCCAGCCGCCTTCGGTGAAGCGCTCGTACAGCAGGATCGCCAGGATGCCGGCGCAGATGACGAAGCCGGTCAGCGACAGCAGGAAGCGGCGCACCCAGCTCTGGCCTTCGTTGTTGCGGCTCTGCCACCAGTAGCGGCACAGGCCGAACAGCGAAATGGCGAAGGTGAGGAACACGGAAATCGAATACAGCACCACCAGCAGGGTCACCTTCCCTTCGGTCCAGAACAGGATCGCCAGCGCGGCGATGCCCATCACCAGGATGCCGTTCTGGGTGACCAGGCGCGTCGAGAGGTAGCGGAATTTGTGCGGCACCCAGGAGTCGCCGGCCATGTTCGACAGCACCGACGGACCGCCGAGAAAGCCGGTATTGGCGGCCACGAACAGCAGGCCGGCCTCGAACGCGAGCACGATCACCAGCAGGATCTGGTTGAGCAGCGGGCCGCCCAGGCCCATGCTGTCGATGATGGCCTTGAAGGTGGACGCGTTGAGGGTCTGGCCGGCCACGTGCCGCGCATCCCACAGCAGGTACAGGAGGATGATGCCGGACGCGGTGAAGGCGAGCGACAGCGCCATGTACAGCATGGTCATCTTCCCGGTGCGCACGCGCGGTTCGGCCAGCAGGTTGACGTTGTTGGACACCGCTTCGAGGCCGGTGTAGGTGCCGCCGCCCTGCGAATAGGCCAGCAGCAGCATGCCGGCCACGCCGGTCCAGCCGATGCTGCTGGCCAGTTCGCGCGTCTCGACCATGGTGGTCGGGACCAGTTGCGGCAGGTAGGACGCATGCGCGACGATGCCGTACACGATCAGCACCAGGTGCGTGGCCACGAAGCCGAGGAAGATCGGCAGCAGGATCTGGATCGCTTCCTTCAGGCCGCGCAGGTTCATCACAATCAGGAGGCCGATGAAAAACGCTTCGGCCCAGAGTTTATAAGGCTGGAAGCCGAGCGGCAGGAACGAGGCCAGGGCATCGACGCCGGACGCGATCGAAATGGCGATGGTGAGCACGTAATCGAGGATCAGCGCGCAGCCGGAGACCAGGCCCATATACGGGCCAACCAGTTTGGTGGCGACGCGGTAGCCGCCCCCGCCCGTGGGGAACAGCTCGATGACCTGGTTGTAGGCCAGCGCGATGACGAACACGGTGATGGCGGTGGCCAGCACCAGGTAGAGGCCGAGGTGGGTATGGCCGCCGAGCGCGCGGAAGGTTTCTTCCGGCCCGTAGGCGGAGGACGACAGGCCGTCCGCGCCCAGTCCGACCCAGGCCAGGAAGGCGACCAGCGCCATTGAGTGGCGGGTTTCGCTTTTCATCGGGTCGAGCGCTTTGCCGAGTATGAGTTCGCGGATCTTCTTGTTATTCATCGTGCGCGCGGCCCGTACGGACGGCGTGGTGGCCCAAGGTAGACGAGATCATACGCCGTTCGCCGGGCTGGCGGAATGACAGCCGGGCGCGAAAATGCGAAAGAGTTGCCTGAATCGGGCAAATCAGCCATAATGCGGGTCGCGTTGCCGGGATGGCGGAATAGGTAGACGCACGGGACTCAAAATCCCGCGCTGGAAACAGCGTGCCGGTTCGATTCCGGCTCCCGGCACTAAATGACAATATCAAGCAGTGCCAAGAAGCACCAAAACCCGCCCTTCTCATAGGAGGCGCGGGTTTTTTGTTGTGCTAAGCAGTGCCATGTTGTGGCGTAGAATGGCAAGCATCTGACGGTATTTCTGACGGTATCCGAAATACCGTCACCGCCAGATACCGTCACGGGGAGAAAGCATGGCACTGACAGCGACGTTTATAGACAAGGTAAAGGCGACCGACACGCCCAGCGGCGACAAGTACGCAGACGGCGGCGGTATGTACCTCTTGGTGAAGTCCACCGGTAAATACTGGCGGATGGACTACCGCTTCGAGGGTAAACGCAAGACACTGGCGCTGGGCGTCTACAAGGATGTTTCCCTGGCGAAAGCACGTGTGCGGCGCGACGAGGCCCGCCAGCTACTGGCTGACTCCATCGACCCAGGCGCGGCCAAGCGCGCCGGCAAGCACGCCCACGCTGCGGCCGTGACCACCTTTGAGACCGTGGCGCGCACCTGGCTGGAAAAGACGGCCGCCAATAGGGCTGAGAGCACCCAGGAGAAGAACACGGCCTGGCTGGACCGTAACGTGTTCCCGTGGCTCGGAGACCTGCCTATCGCCGCCATAGGCCCGCGTGACGTGCTGGCCGTGCTTCACAAGATCGAGGCACGCGGCGCCATCGAGTCAGCCCACAAAATCAAGCAGCTATGCGGCCAGGTGTTCCGCTTCGCAGTCGCTACGGGCTTGGCCGACCGGGACGTTACTGCCGATCTGCGCGGCGCCCTGTCCGTGGTGCCGAAATCCCACTACGCCGCCATCACCGAGCCGCAAAAGGCGGGTGCCTTGCTTCGCTCGATCGACACCTACGCCGGCCACCCGTACGCGATTGCCGCCTTAAAGCTCTCGCCCCTCCTGTTTGTCCGTCCTGGCGAGCTACGGTCGGCAGAGTGGTGCGAGATCGACCTGGACGCTGGCGAGTGGCGCATCCCTGGCGCCAAGATGAAGATGAAGTCTGATCACCTGGTGCCGCTGTCCACCCAGGCTATCGCCATCTTGCGCAGCGTGCAGGTCATGAGCGGGGACGGCAGGTACGTTTTCCCCAGCGTGCGCACTACCGAGCGCTGCATGAGTGAGAACACCGTCAACGCGGCGCTGCGCGGCATGGGCTACTCCAAGGACGTGATGACCGCGCACGGCTTCCGGGCGATGGCGCGCACGATCCTGGATGAAGTGCTAGGCGAGCGGGTCGATCTGATCGAGCACCAGCTGGCACACGCAGTGAAAGACCCGAACGGCCGCGCCTACAACCGCACCGCGCACTTGCCGGCACGCCGGAAGATGATGCAGCGCTGGGCCGACTACTTAGACAAGCTGCGCGTGGGGGCGGACGTGATTCCGATACGAACAACGAATTGAGCGTTTACGCAGTCCTAGGCCGATCCCGAAGATCCGTTTCCCCTGACGGGCTGGACTGATACCTTTTTACAGGGCATCAAGGCATGTCGTGAATCAAATAGAAAAATCAAATAAAAAGCTTGCTAAGGCGCTCGCAAACAAACTGGATGCTCTCTCTATCCAATGCCACGAGATTGCAAAACGCATCGGATTGGACGTCGAACGTGCATATCGAATCGGGGAGTGGGATCGAATCAAAAAATTTGATCGCCTGGAGGATGGGGAAGATTTTCTAAGTGATGCAGATTGCAACTTACTGGTTGAGGAGGATAAATTTTGCATTCGTGGCGAGTACAATTTTGACACCGAGATAAATACGGAAATTGATGCTGCCCAATTAAAGCAATTTCGCGAGTGGCACGCTGCAAGCTATAGAGAGCGTGCAGTGGCCCTTGGTATGTTTGCGCCTCTACGCGTTTCTATCGGCGCAAGCGAGGAGGAGTTCGTCAGTCTCGTTTGCCTTGTCTCGGAGTTGTTGGTTTGGATACATATGCCCGACGACGTCCAAATCGAAGCCGAGGCCTCGCAGCGGATATCGTTAGAGATGTCAAAAAGTGGAAAGAAGGGAGCGGCAAAGCGGCATGCCCCAATGGGCAATCTCAAAAATTGGTCTGTTGAGAGATACAGGCTCAGTGAATGGAAGTCAGTGCCTGAAGCGGCCTATACTTTAAAGGAAGAAATTATTGCATATGGTCGTACTATTGGCGCCCATTTGACGGAACAAAATGCTCAGCGCACTATCGAAAAGTGGTTTAGACAGTCCGCCTAGCCGCTAAAAGTAGCCACCAAGCAGCTATCCGCTGCCACATGCCCGCTTAGGAGCATAGCACCACCGGTGCAAGTCAAACATGATTCACCCATCGCAGCACATACCGTGCTACTGCGAACTGCGAAGGGGTGCTTCATGTCACAACGTGTTATCCGCATCAGCGAGCTGGCCACTGCGCCGGCCACCAAAACCAAACCCGCACGACCTGGCAAACTGCCGGTCAGCGCTACGACCGTGTGGCGCTGGGTCCGCGAAGGCAAGTTCCCTAAACCGTTCAAGCTGGGCGAGTCCGTCACCGTGTGGGACGCCGCCGAGGTCGATGCTTTCATCGAGCGCCAGGCCGGGGCCGCACGATGATTGCGTCCCTCCTGAGCTTCCACGAAGGGAGCAGGAAATCACCGAAGGGAGCGAAGGGAGCACCTTTTTTTCTGTGCACCCTTCTGCGCTCTTCGTGCTCCCTTCGTCGCGCCGTTGCTGAAATACTTCACCGCCCTCGTGAAAATTCCTTGACGCCTTCGGGCATCGAAGCCTATTCTGAACACGTTCCCGAAAAAGAGGGAACCTGGTTTGGCGACCGGACACTACCCAAAGCGCACAGACCGCGCAAAGCGGTTTTTTTACGTGTGTTGACCTCGATCGCCCATTCAATGGGCGGCAGTAGTAGGGATACCTTCGGGTATGCCGGTGGCTTTGGGTGCCGGTTCGCCAACCTTACTATTTGCCGCCCTCCCCGTTTGGCGACGGAAGGCGGTGCAAACGCCACCCGAAGAGGTATCATCATGCCAGGCACCACCACATCCCAACATTCCCCATCATCCGTCGGCACCCTGTCCGTCGAGCAGCTTTTTCAAACCGCGTTCTACAACGGTCGCACGCCACGCAGCCAGGAATACAAGGCCGGCGCACGCATGGCGCTTGAGCACCGCATTGAGCGCAAGGACTTCGACATGCCGTATCAGGCGGGCACAGCCGCGGCTGATGCCTACTTCGCTGGTATCGAGGAAGGCAAGACCATCTGGCGCGCCGCTGTCGCAAAGATCGGAGGTGCAGCATGAACGCCCCTGTTGCGGTGAAATTGCCTGTGCCCCCGTACTGCTTCGACGGCGGCGACCTGGGCCTGAACAGCGAAAACGGCCTAGAACCGTTTATCTATTTCGTTGACCAGAACGGCCAGGAGTGGCTTGCACGTTCGGTCGAGCTGGTCTTGCGTCTCCTCGACCAGTTCCAAGAGACCGGACGCGGCGGCCGTGACCAGCTTCTCTGTGCCGCAGCGATTCACTACGGCATGGACGTGTACGCGCTGATCGACGGTCGAAACTTCCAACCACGGGTGGAGGTATAACGATGCAAGCAACCATGACCAATATCGAGGCCGAGTTTGGCGCGGCTATGGCCGTCTACGACCTGGCACCGCCTGAAATCATCGCTGACGGCAAGCGCCGCCGTTTTGACGCAGCCGACGACAAGCAAGGCAAGAAATCAGCCTGGTACATCTTGCACGGCGACAGCGTGCCGGCTGGAGCGTTCGGCAACTGGAAAACTGACCTGTCCGAAAAGTGGTGCGGCAAGTCGGACCAGAAGATGACGCCGGTGGAAAATGCCGAGTACCGCGCCCGCGTGGAAAAGGCACGCCAGGAAGCCGAGCTGACACGTTTGCAGCTGGAGGCGGAAGCAGCCGCGGCGTGCGTGCGCATCCTCGCCGGTGCGCTTGACGCGACTGACGACAACCCCTATTGCGTGCGCAAAGGGATCAAACCGTACGGGCTGAAAGAGTTCAAGGACAAGCGCACCTTGATTGTGCCGATCCGGGACGCTGGCGGGGCAGTCACCAGTTTGCAATTCATCTACGAGGATGGCACCAAGCACCTTAAGTCTCACGGCAAGGTCAAAGGCTGCTATTACAGCTTCGGGGGCAAGCCGATCGATACGCTGCTGGTTTGCGAAGGCTTCGCTACCGGCGCAAGTCTCCATGCCGTGACGCGCTACCCCGTGGCGGTGGCTTTCAATGCCGGCAACCTTGAACCGGTGGCCCTGGCCCTACGCGACAAGCTGCCCGACGTCCGCATTATCGTGTGCGCCGATGACGACCGGTTCAATGAACACGGCAATGTAGGCGTGGCGAAGGCGAAAGCGGCCGCTGCTGCTGTCGGCGGCTGGCTCGCTCTCCCTGCTTTCCAGCCTGGCGACGGTCAGCCTACCGACTTCAACGACATGCAAGCCCGTGAAGGCGATGCAGCAGTCATGGCAGCAATTGGCGCGGCCACGCCCACGGTTGCCGATCAAGATGCACCGTTGCACTTTGATTCCGCTACAAGCCTGACCACTGATCGTTCCATGGTTCCTGCGGTCGACACGCGCACGGTGAAAATCAGGTGTGGCATGGATATTAAGCCGCAACCCATCACTTGGCTTTGGCCTGGCTGGCTCCCTGCAGGAAAGCTCACCATCTTGGCGGGCGCTGCTGGCACTGGCAAAACTACGCTTGCCCTGGCACTCGCGGCAGTACTGACTGCTGGTGGTCGCTGGCCTGACGGTAGCCCCTGTCGCCGTAAAGGCAACGTCCTGGTGTGGTCTAGCGAAGACGTAGCCGATGACACGCTGGTGCCGCGCCTGATTGCTTCCGGCGCTGACCTGAATCGCTGTCACTTCATCGAGGGTATTATTCAAAACGGCGAGAGCGTGCCGTTCGATCCATCGCAGGATATCCCGGAGCTGCATCGCGCCGTGGAGAGGATCGGCGGCGTGTCGCTGCTGATCATCGATCCGATTGTGTCGGCCGTCGCCGGCGACATGCACCGCGCCAACGATGTGCGCCGAAGCCTACAGGCTGTCGTGGACTTCGCAGAGGCCCATAGCTGTGCCGTCATCGGCATCACACACTTTGCCAAGGGCGGCGCTGGTAAGGCCCCCCAGGACCGCGTAATCGGCTCCCAGGCGTTCGGCGCGCTTGCTCGTATGGTACTGGTCACCGCAAAGGAAGAAGACAGCAGCCGCCGTGTTCTGGCCCGTGCCAAGTCGAACATTGCCCCAGATGACGGCGGCGTGTCTTACTCCCTCAACCTAGTCACCATCGATGGCGGCATCGAAGCCACACACGCGGTATGGGAAGGAACCATAGAAGGCACCGCACGCGAGATATTGGGAGAGGTCGAGCACGCCGAGGACGACGGGGATAGCGGCACCCGGGACGACCTACAGCAAATGCTACTCGACACGCTCAAGGATGCAGGCGGTTCGATGGCAACAAAAGCACTCATGGCCGAGGTGCGCGATTCCGGTCACTCGTGGGACGCGGCAAAACGCCTGAAGAAAACGATGGGCATCGAAGCAAAAAAGATGAGCATGGGCGGTGCTTGGGTTTGGTGCTTGCCAGCAACTAGCGCACGAAGGGAGCGCGAAGGGAGCGAAGAGCGCACACAAAATAATGCGCTCCCTTCGCTCCCTTCGGCGCTCCCTTCGGATGCTGACGAAACTATCGAGGTGTCCGTATGAGCCCGCAAATGCTGATTGACAACTGTTCGGCGGCTGGCGTTTCCGTGTATCTGATCGGCGGCGCTCTCAAACTGCGTGGCACCGCAAAGGCTGTAAATGCCATGGCTGACAAGGTGCGGGCGAACAAGGTGGCACTACTGGCTCACTTGGCAGGAAGTCAGGATATCGACCTTGTGGCCGAGTTTATGGAGGTTGACGGCCTAACCCTTGAGCAAGCCCAGGCCATGGCCGCAATATCGGTCCAACCTCGCACGCAGGCTGAATGGCTGGCGATGATTGCCGACCTCAATACGCTGATTAACCAGTACTGCGAAAGCGCCGAGGTCAGCACCGAAGCCAAAGAACAGATACGCGCCGCCAGCTATTCGCAGAGCCTGGCGAGCATCCCGCACGCCATCGATTGGTTCCGCGCCGAACTGACGGTCTCGAAAACACACACATTGAAAGCACAAAATGACTGATAAATTTGTCCCTACCGCAAACGCCGCTACTCTCTCGTCGCAATGCGCCGCCCTCGTCCGCGCTTCCGGCGACCTGATGCACACCCTGACCGTTGACCTTGCCCTCGATAAGCAAGAAGGCTTGAACCGGCTACTGACAGGTGGTGGCCGGGTCGGCATCAAAGTCACCATCGACCGTAACGGTAATAACGAAATTAGCCTGGTGGGCGTCGAGCGCGAAGGCCGGCACCTCACCCTGGCGACGGTGGCGACTGTCGGCAACGGCGTAGGGGTTGCGAATTGATGCCGAGCAACGTATACTTTTGCTTAGTGACTGAGCCTACGGGATGTAGGCCCGGTCCACTTCATCAGCAGCGCGGGATGCCTGCCGAAGTTAAATCGACACTTTCAACAGTGTTCTTTTTCGCTCGGACTAAAGGATTCCAATAATGTCGCTCTCTCACTCTCTACCACTACTAGAAGTTCGTTCCCAGGCCGAGGGACTCGTCACCGGTTACGCCTCCGTGTTCGGCGGCATTGACTCGTACGGGGATCAAGTCGCCAGGGGCGCGTTCCGCGACTCCCTCGCCAACCACCGCGCCAAAGGCACCGCCCCAGTCATGCTGTGGTCGCACAAAGCCGATACGCCAATCGGGCGCTGGATTGAAATGAACGAGGACGCTCGCGGTCTCCAAGTCACCGGCCAAATCAACCTCAAGACCACGGCCGGCCAACAAGCATTTGAACACCTGCGGGCTGGTGACGTTACGGGCCTGAGCATCGGCTACCGCGTCACCAAAGGCGGCTCTCAAATGCGGGAAGGCGTCAACGTGCTGACGGCCATTGACCTGGCAGAAATCTCTGTGGTGTCCGTTCCTGCCGATTCAGCGGCGCGGATTAGTGCGGTCAAGACGGCAGGGATCAAACCGGCCACGGTGCGCGACCTGGAAGAAGCTTTAGCGCAGATCGGGTTTTCCCGGCGCGAAGCCAAGGCCGTCGCATCAAAAGGCTTTGCGGGGTTTGCCGAACCCGACGACTCAATCGAAATCATCGCGGCGCTCAAAGCCGCTACCCAACAATTTACGAAAGCATCCCAATGAACACTCAATACACCAACACCACCACGCCCCTGCTGACCAAATCCTACGGCGACCAACACGGCGGCGCCAGCGACGTGGCCCAGGCCATCACCGAGCTGACCAAGTCGGCAAACGCCCGCATCGATGCAACCGCCGCCGAACTCAAGGAGTTCAAGGAAGCGACCAATGCTCAGATTATGGATCTCGAACAGAAGGGCGTGCGCCGGCCTGCCGGTGACGACGGTGCCGCTGTGGCCGTCAGCTCCCTCGTCCTCAAGAGCAATGGCCTGAGCATGCTGCGAGACAGTTCGGTGAAGAACCTGCGCATTTCGGTACCCGGCTTTGAGCTGGGGCAGAAAGCGACGATTACCAGCAACCGCGTGCACGTAAACGGGAAGCGCGAAACCGAGATTTTTGGATCGATGGGAAGGCGCATCGCTGTCCGTGACCTGCTGATCACCCGACCAACCAAAGCCGCCAGCATCGAATACCTGAAGGGCAATCGCACGGGCACCGCGGCGATCCAAGTGGTTGAGGGTGACGAAAAGAGCCAGATCGACCTGAGCACCTCGCTCGAGACCGCACCCGTGCGCACCATCGCGGTATGGATTCCAGCATCCCGCCAGGCGCTCGACGATGAAGTTATGCTGGCCGACTACATCGATACCGAACTGCGCGATGCTCTCCAACTTGCCGAGGATGCTCAACTCCTGAAAGGCAGTGGCACCGGTGCCAACATCATGGGCATGTGGACCGTGGCAACGGGATACATCCGGCATGTTACCGGCGATAAGCCCAGCGACACACTGCGCCGTGCCATCACCCAGGTTCAGCTGGCGCGCGGCGTGGCCACCGGGATCGTCATCAACCCGATCGGCCTGGAGATGTTGGAGCTGGATAAGGACGGCGAGGGCCGCTATCAGTTCTCGTACACCGTGACCGACGACAACGGGCGTGCGAGCGTGTGGCGGGTGCCTGTAGTAGTCACCGATGCGATGGGGCCGACCGAGTTCATGGTTGGCGATTTCTCCCGCGCAGCGCGCCTGTACGACCGCCAGCAGGCTACCATCGAGATCGCTACCCAGCATCAGGACTACTTCACACGCAACCTGCTGGCGATCCTGGCGGAGGAGCGCGTGGCCTTGGCCGTGATGCGTCCTGAAGTGCTGATCAAGGGCGTGTTCACAGCCTAACCCTCAAGCATCATGGCGTAACTCATGAGTGGCCCGCACGACAAACCGTGAGACCTGCAGGACGTCATCCTTGCGTCTGATGCAGGACTGGCCCAGCCTCACACGCTGGGCCTTTTTGCGTCCGGCGCCAGGTGCGCAGCGGGTCCAGACTTGGAATCCAACCCATACCAAGGGGAGGCCCATCGAGACTGGCGGAAGGTCGCCCACACAGGACCGCTCCGACCCTCGATGCGCACAACCGCGAATTGAGAATATTTTTCTGAGACGGCACCCGACCCCAGAATCAGACCCAGAGTGGGGGCATCGAAACTCTGCACGGCCATGCAGAACAGGACCGCGCTCTACCCATTTATTCACACGGTCAAGATAGAAAAACGGTTTTTTGACATAGCCTCAGATTCCCCAGGGCGGGTCAAAACCTCGGACATATCGTCCGCACAGGACCGCGCTCACCCTCGCATTTAACGCTAACCCACAAAACGCCAGGCCCCCGAATCGGGGTTCTCGATCCCCTGGCCGGCAACCAGCAGCGTTGTGCGCGCGCGCGTACGCGAGGGGGCGGGTCGAAAGTCTGGGGTGATTTTCCCTGGACACCCCTAGTTCCCTCACGCGGAACTTTTCCCCGATAGATTTTTAATCAAATGAACAAATGCGATTGACCGTGGGGACGCTTTCCTTTTTGTCGGTACTTTTGACGGTACTTACGAAATATTTCAACAATCCTCATAGCAGAATTCGATTCCGGCTCCCGGCACCAATGAATTCAAGCACTTACGTTCTCCAGTTGTTTTCAAGCAGTTCCGCAAAGCGCGGTTTGTTCCGCAAAGTCCTCGCATCTCCCCCACGCCAGACGCATACCCCCCCCTGCTCCGACGCCGTAAAGTCGCTGCAGGAGGATTTGATCCAGAAGCACCGCCAAGCATTTAAATGAAGGGCGCTGAGGCTACTTGGCGATCTCGGCCGGCTGCCCCTTCATGATCTAAGCTGAGCACCTCTGCATCGTTAATGCCGGATGAGGATCACTATGGTTGCTCAACACCGGCTATGCGAAGAATTTTTTAAGTAGGTAGAGTGCTTGTGGACACGGGTTCGATTCCCGCCGCCTCCACCACTCAATAAGTTGTTGGCAGACCACGAAAGACGATGTAAGACCCTAATTTTATTGGGAATTCTTAAAAATCGAAAGCTGCCGATTATTGTCTTAGGTTGTCTGTAATTGTCGTAGCAATGACACGCGAACGACACGCAAAAATGCCCGGCTCGCGCTGGGCATTTTTGCGTGTACGGTGCTTGGAATTTCTACTGTTCCATGTTCGTCGTAGGATAGCTGGTCCTGCTACTTGGCCCTCAGCAACTTGACGTCTGCCAATTTGAACGAGGGCGTATCTGAATCGACACTAAACGCCAGTCGACCGGAGACAGTGACTTGCTCGCCAAACGGACTGTACTCTGCCCCTAAGTCACTGACCCGCTGCCGCGCTCTTAGCCTCCGGTTAACTATAAAACTAGACTCATACTTGGCGCAGGAACGACATCGCCATACACTTCCGCAAAGACTGGAATGCCCAAGTTATGCGATTCGTCTTCCATCCATGTGAGCTTCCTTGCCTTCGATTCGGGCGACCCATAAATGTCTGCCCCAATCTTCGTTAGGGTCAAGATTAGTGATTGGAGGGCATCAGAACCTAAAGCGTATCGTATTTTCTCATCTCCTATTCCAATAATTTGGTATGGACAAAACCGGATATTTTTCTCGTACTTCCTTGGCTTGCCAATTTTTATCCACACTGGGCGAATGCTTCCGTCCGCCGATACTAATTCCAACATCCTGGTCGCAAAAATTGCACCTAAAGTCTCTACATTCATCGGCCAACTCCAATTTATTTTGAACAATTAAGGTTCGGCAAATCTTTCCCTTCAGTACAGGCGTTGTAACGCAATGCTGCACTTGAATAGCATCTCGCCTGCACACCGCCCTGCCAAGGCAGACGAGAACAAATTAATTCGTCGGCCTTCATTTGCTTGTGGCAATGGTCGTCGTCTTTGTTAGGTCGGTTACGACCTTGAGCCTTTGCGATAACGCCTGCGGCTCCTCTGGATGCGCGATCCCGATCACTCTTCGCAGACGCGTGGGCCGAATCGTCTGGATGGAACCAGTCATAAACGCTGGTACCAAAGGGCTGGCCGGCAAAATGCTCCCACGCAGAATTGAAGCCGAGGCCAATACCCACACCTACGGCACCAGCTACCGCAACGCCTGCACCTGCCGCTGTGGTTGTAGTGCCAGCCGCTGAGCCGACCCATGTCACAACGCTTGGTGGGGGTACTAGAAGACCCGATGGGTCGACGTATGAGACCGGATTTCCGAGAGCGTAACCGTACGTATTGATTCCACCAGCAAGCCCAATCGGGTCGGACTGCACATACCGTCCAGTCTGCGGATCATAGTCCCGATAATAGTTGTAATATAGATTGGTCTCCTTATCGTAATATTGTCCAGGAAAGCGCAAGTTGTAGGCGAAGTTTCCTACGCGATTCGGGTTTTCATCGGGCTGGTCCTCGCCGAACGGATTCGCGCCGTCCCAGCGCCACACCATCTTGTTGTTGCTGGCGCGCGTGATGACCCGGGCTGTTGCCAGGTGATCGGCATAGACGTAGTATGCATTTTCTTCTGCACCGCTGGCACGCGGTTTGATCACGGCGACCGGCATCCCCTCCAAGTAAATGGTTTCCTGTATCGGCGTCCCGGCGCTGTTGTACTCGCCCACCATCTGCCCGGCCTCGTTGTAGACGAAGTAAGTCGATGCGCCGGCCGCATCCGACTTGATAACCCGCTGGCCGAGCCCGTTGTAGCGATATTGAGTGGTCACGCCACCAACTCCTGTGGCACTGCTCAAGCGCCCATTGTTGCCGTAGACGTAGCGTATTGCTCCATCGCTGACGAGGTTGCCCGTGGCATCGTACGTATTTCGTTTTGCAGGCACTGGTCCGGACGTGGAAGTAAGCCGATTGCTGCCGGGATCGATCATGTTGAGGTAGCTGTTGGGACCGATTTTCAATCTGGTGCGGTTACCATTGGCATCGTATTCGAAACTCTGGCCCCCGATGACGCTATCAAAACCGACCAGGCGATCACGTCCATCGTAGTAGTAGCGCTGGTCCAGCTTGCCCGGCGTGCCACCCTTGTGTGTGCTGGAAACGATGCGCCCGGCGGCGTCGTAACCAAGCGTGCGTAGCGCACCGCCAGCGGCCGGGTGTCCCAGCGGATAGCTGACCAGCCGGTTCTCAAGGTCGAACTGGCGCTCGTATTTGTTGGGACTGCCAGCGCTGTGGTTCCCCCATAACCACGCCCGCACGGCTCCAAACGGTTGGTAGCTTATCTGACTCAGAATCGTCACGCGCGCGGCATTCGGGCGCGTCAAGCCCAGGGAGGACGGTTTCCCGTTGGTGTCATAGGTGACGTCAATGCGATTGCCGCTGGGGTAGGTCATCGTAGTGGCGTGTCCAAGGGCACTTCCTTCGCTGCCGTAAGTGTAGGAGGTCACGAAGCGCCGGGCCGCCGGGCCGCTCGTCTGCTCCTTCCTGATGAGCCTCCCCATGCCATCGTAGGCGTACACCGTTTTTCCAGCCTCATCCGTCATTGCCGTCACGCGGCCCGCTGCGGGCGTGCCGACCGCGCCGTACTCAAACGTGCTGGCGCCGATACCGGTCACGCGACCCGCCGCGTCGTATCGATAGGCAGTCTTGCGCCCGGCCGCGTCGACGTTCGATATCACGTTCCCAGCGCCGTCGAACTGCGTGCTCGTGGTGCCGGTATCGGGACTGATCAACGTCGTCTGCTGCCCCAGTCCGTTGAAGACATAGCGCGTCTGCAAGCGCCGTGGATCGAGCACCGATGCAAGCTGATCCTGCGGCGTGTACGCGTAATCGATGGTCGCCGGCTTGCCCGTGGCATCCGCCGCAGGAAGCGCCTGTTGGATCAGACGATTAAACGTGTCGTAAGTTCCCTTGCTGACACGGCCCATCGAATCGGTGCTCGATGTCAGATTGCCGGCGGCATCGTATTCAAAGCGCGCGCCGGGGTCTTTGGCACTGCGCTGTTCCCGTTGCAGGCGGCTGAGCGCGTCGAAGGCGCGCGTGGTTTGCGCCACCAGTTTGCCGTTCGGGTCTTTCACTTCCTGGCGCACGGTATTGCCCATCGCATCAAGGGTGAAGAAGATGCTGTTGCCGGCACGGTCGCGCAAGCCGGTCATGCGGTGCGCGTCATCGTACGTGTACTCCAGCGCCGATCCGTCGGGCGCAGTTGTACGGATCAGTTGTCCCGCAATATCGTATTCATAACGCGTGGTTTCAGCTTGCCCACTTGTCGCGCGGACGGTGCTGGACACCAAGCGCTGGCGCGGGCCATATTCAAGCCCAACAATCTGTCCATTGGGACGCTGAACTTTCGTCGGCAAGCCATCCTCGCTGTACTCGAGGTAACTGGTCACCCCGCCAACGCTGTTGCGCTCGCTCGCCAAGTCACCGGGGGCGTGGCTTGCGCTGGTGTCGGCGTAATAGACCATGCTGGACGCTTCGGCCTTGCCATTGGCGTCAACCGGGCCGCTGCTCGTCAGCATCTGCCCGGTGCGGTTGTAGGTGTAGCGCCATTCCTGGACGGGGCCGGTTCGGACGGCTACAAAGCCGAGTCCGCCGTTACTGTCCGTGGTCGCCTGAACGCTTGCCCGGCACACAACAGCAATCGGCTTCCCGTTGGGCAGCACTGCGCCGCCAGCACATTCCACGATTTTACCTGCGGCGTCGAGCTGGCCGTTGTAGATCGTCGTATCCATGCGCCCAGGCGACGCGGTACTGCTGGCCAGGGGCCAGTCCGGATGCCAGCGCGTACTCGTCTTGCGCGCGCCGGCTGGAATCGCACTATCGATGCTCGCGGGACATACAGCATCTTTGGCCAGCCCGGTGGTGCGTGCCAGCTCGGTCCCACGGACGGGGTCGCTGATGAAGCAGGTCTTGTTGCCATTGAAGTCGGTACGGCTGGCCACGTCACCTTTGTCGCTGTAGGTGCTTGCCTTGGCACTTGCGGCGCAGCCCGCGCCGGCGGGCTGGCTTTCGGCGGTAATCTGGCTCTTGTTATTGGCGTCGTACGCGATGCCGATGCTGCGGCTGCTGCCGAGCGGATCGGTCACAATCCTGCTGGTCGGGTTGGGATAGGCGAATGTGTAGCGCTGCGCACCGCCGGCGTGCTCCGTCAGCACGGCCTGCGCCTCGCCGTTGTAGGCATACGTGGCAAAGCGCTTGCCGTGCTCATCGGTGATTCCGGTGAGCAGGAAGCGATCGTTGGGATCTTCGTAGTGATAAGAGCGCGAGGAAATCTCCGCACCAGAGCGGTCGAGAAAGTGCACACCGGCCAAGCGGTCCATGCCTTCAATGGGAGCATAGCCGGGTACGGCGGCATGCTCGTATTCGTAGCGCACGCTGCCGGTGGCATTGGAGATCGACGCGATGACGTCACCTTCCCACGTGATTATCAGGCTGCGGCCGCTGGTGTCGACAATCTTGCTGAACTGGTTGTTCGCATCGTAAGTGTAAAACGTGGCCATGCCGGTGCGCGTATGAACGCTGCTGAGTCTGAAGTCGTCGCCGTTCCGGAGGAAACGTTCGACCGTGCCGTCCGGCGTCGTCAGAAGCCAGACAGTTTCATCGGGGCCTTGTACTTCGAGGGTCGTACCCCTGTCGTAACTGGACCTGTATGTGCCGTCTGCCTGCCGCCAGAATTCGACATGGCTACCGTCGCTGAGTGCGCCAATGATTCTCGGTCTGGTATTACCCAGCAATGAAGGTGGCGCGAAAAAGGCGCGCTCGAACGAAAACGACCAGCCCATACCTGCTGATTGCCCGAGTCCGCTTTCGCGCACACTGCGGTAGGTACGCAGGACACCCAGTGCGTCGTTGGCGCCGCCGCCCACATCGATTTCATGCTGGACTTTGGCGCCGCTGGCGAACTGAACCGGGTTCCCAGCAGCCTCTCCGCATTTCAAGGGTGCAGGACTTTCCGGCCTTTGTTTGCGACAAACGCCCTGCGCATAAGCCTGATATCCCGGTTCACACCGCAGGATGGTCTCCCCAAGCCAGGAAACGGGGCCGTGTGAGGTGGGCCACTTATAGGCGCATTCAAAATAGTCGCGGCGTCCTTTGATAGGCCGCATCGCGACAATCGGCTGTCGCGCGTGATGCATCGCCCCTCTTTGACAGGCAGTAACCGGGTCGGGCGCATAACGATCTGGATTAAGCATCCCGGTGTAATACCACCAGCCGAGCGTTCCCTCTGGAAGGCCGTTCTCCGCACGCGCACTGCCGAGCACCAGAAGCACCAGTATCAGGGCGGAACGTATGGCGTGCATAAGCGGCTGAAACAGGCGTGCGTGGGACATCGTCATGGTTTCCTATCCTTTGCGGGAGAAGCTGGCTGCAATTGCCAGTCGGAAAACCAAAAATATCGACTTCGATGACGACAACATTGCCTCATCGCACATCATTGTCTGCCCCGGCTTATTCCAGATCATCCCAAGGCAATACGAGAACCCATCGCAGCCGAGTTACTCATCAACGTAGGTCCGGCCTAACCGCCAGCTCGGCCTCGCATCGCCGGTAGTGCGCCAGCATGTCGGCGCTCACCATCTGCATGGGCGACTTGTCCGGACCGTCGATCCGGCGCATCTCCAAGATCAGCGGCCCGGCTTCGATATCGTCATCACGATATCGAGCAGGCGATGCCGGAATTCCGGTATCGCTCACAAGCACCCCGCGATCACGGCTTCAAGCTCCCCCTCATACTTGAAGTGCACCAGGTGGTCGCGCGCCAGGGCCAGCAATATCTCGCCGTCGCTGGCGTCGGGCAGAAGCGATTTAGTGGCGAAGGCCGGACGCGCCAGCGGCACCTTCACGCACGAGCCGTACACCGGAACCTTGACTGGTGGCACAACAGGCGGCGCGGCGCAGGCAGTGAGCAGCAGGGCCACCAGCAGCAGATATTTCATCGGGGAGCCTCCAAAAGAGCCTTCACCGTTGGCATGGCCTCGTCGCACGTGGTCGCGTGCACGCCAGCGGCCTTGGCCAGCGCGGCATCGAGGCGCCGGCCGTTGGCGGCGGCCTGCTGCTGGGCGGCTTGGCCGCGCGCCTCGGCGAGCAGCTTGGCCGTGCCGGCCGCCTCGACCGCATCGTTTTGCTTCTGAATGGCGACGCGCAGTTCGGCGTTCGCGCTGCGCTCGGCGGCCAGCTCCACCTTGGCGGCGTCACGATCGCGCGCCGCCAAGAACCAGCCGCCGCCAGTCCAGGCGCCTACCATCAGCAGGGCGGCCAGCAGGACCACGGCCGCGATCTTCCAGATACCGCCAGTGACGCCAGCGGCCAGCGTGCCCAGGGCGCTCACGTCGCCCCCACGAGGCACATGCTCCGCTCGGCCTGGCGCCGCTTCGTCAGGCCCGGCAGCCGGATGCCCTTGGCCATGTCCCAGCGCAGCAACTCATCACAACCGCCCAGCGTGTCGCCAGCGTTCAGCTTGCGCGCCATGGTCGAGCCGCACATAGCGTCCCGGCCGACGTTGTACGTGAAGCTGACCAGCGCCGCGCGCCGGTAATCTGGCAGCGGCGCCCGGATGCAGTCGTCCACGGCGTTGTTCGCCAGTTGCAGCGACGCGGCTAGCATGGCCTTGCACTGGTCGAGCGTCGCGCGCTGGCCCAGGTGCACGCCCTTGGTCTCGCCGAAGCAGATCGTTGGAATGCCTACTGGATCGGCGTACGCGGCCAGACGCAGGCCCTCGAAGCCGCCGACCATCGTGACAGCGATTGCGCACCAACCGGCGCGCTGCTTATTTGTCAGTGCCATGCAATTCCTTCTGCGCCATGATGCGCGAGACATTTGCGAAAATGGAGACCGCTGCGGCGCCCCCGGCGAAAACACCGTTCGGCACGCCGGCCGGTTGCCAGATGGCCACGGCCACCTCTGCTGCGCCGAAGGCCGTCGCCGCCAAGTTGAATTTCACGCTCCAGGCCTTGCGCAGCACTGCGCGCCAGTCGTCGACGAGCCTCATTGCTTCACCGTGATCTTGAGCGCCTGCCACATCGCCAGCGCGATCCAGGCGGCGCCCGCCAGCGCGCCCGCCTGCGTGACCTTGATCAGTGCCTCGCGGACCAACCGATTGCGCAGCTCGCGCCATTCAATTACAGCCTCGTGGTAGCGCCGGTGCCCGTCTGTATCGCCGGACGGAAATGCCGTCAGGATTTGCTCCGTTTTGCGCGTGTTGTCTGACAAATCCATCTTGATCGACACCAGCATCGCATCCCGCTCTTGGTCATTCATCATTCGTATCCTTGAATAAAAAAAGCCACCCGAAGGTGGCCATGTAGGGCATGACGAGGGAACTTATTGGTAATAGGTGAACGTTATCGTCCCTCCAGGCGGCACCACGATGTCGTACGACATTCCAGGTACGACAGTAACGTTGGTGAAGTTGCCAGTTGGTGCCGGGCCACCAGTTCCGCCTGGGAAGGTTTTGCTAAATGCGGAACTCGGGTCACCATTCGTCGGTGGCCCGACGGAGTTCCAAGTTACTACGCCCTCTCCGCCGTTGCTGATATTGCCGAATGGCGCCCATCCGCCAGTACCGTATGAGGCAGCCGAGCTACCGATGACACCTGAGAGGGGCCGACTGTGCGTGTCGACTCGATAGGTATTGTTGCTATATTGAACAATCTGATATTCCGTGTATGTCGGATTCCCGCCGGCACTGATCGTAGACTTAGTCGAATCTAATAACGAAACAGCACTGGCCCAGCCATAGTTACCGGCTGTGCTCCCACTACCGCTTGTAAGATAGTTCACGTACACGGTGATCGCGCTGGCAGCCACGACAGATGATGCGGTTCCGTTGCTGCCCCGTCCGGACAACGTGTCGATCATGGTGGTCGTCGCCGGTGCGACCCACGTCCCACTGGCGTTAAAAGTTTGGGTCATTGGCGTACGGGATTTTTTACCGTAGAACAACGAGCGCATGACGTCGATTGAACTTGCCATCTCATCCCCGCAGCACGGAAACGATGAGCGTGGTGCCGCCGTCGCGCGTCGACACCATTACATAATCGGTGCCACCTGTTTGCCAGGTGATATTGGCGATGGCGGCCGTGGACACGACTGCTCCGTCGTACCTGATGAACCGCGCCCCGGCGGGCCAGGCTGGCGCGCCTCCCTGGCCAATGTTCACCAGCTCCAGGAATTGCATCGCATGCTTGCCGCTGGCCGGCCAACCCGTGAAGCTCATCGTCTTTGCGCCTGAAGCCGGCGCCACGCGCTGGCTTCCGCCGTTCGCGTATGCCACAGCAGTGCTCGGGCCGTTATCGTAGTAGGTCATCGAACGCACCAGCTCCTGCAGGTCGGACAGCACCGCGATGGTGCCGCCGGCCGCCGGCACCGTCAGCGGAACCACGGTGCCCGTTGGGATCAAGGTGTCGCACTCGAAGCGCACTTGTTTCGACGCGTCTAAGCTCCCCTTCGCAATCGAGTTAGAGTCGACGAAGGCCACGATTCCGCTGGCCATGGCCGCGCTCCCGGCCGCTGCGTCACGGGCCCGCTCGGCCTGACCCTTGGCAGTCTCCGCAAGACCCTTCGCGGTCTGGGCGGCGTCGCGCGCGGTTTCCGCTGCCCCCTTGGCTAGGTTCGCGTTCGCGAGGGACGTACCCGCGTTGCTCGCGCTGCTTGCGGCGTCCGTGGCGTTGCCGAACACGTTACTCGCCAGGGCGGCAAACTGCGTAACCGCCAAAATGAGCCAGGTGACGAAGGCGTCCATTCGGTTGGAGAAGGTCGCACGGTCGTTGCGTTGAATTGCGGGCGTCGGTACAGGCGTGATTGGTGGAGGGGGAACTACAGCCATTAGATAAATCCTTTCACATCAAGGGAAACGGTGCAGAGGTCTGGACCGTCGAACGACAGGGTTGGGGTCGGTAAACCGAAAACACGAAGAGGCGAGTAATCCACGAGATCGGTCGCGATCACAACGCATGGGACCGACTGGACCTCCTTCAACGTTGCGTAGACAGCCGCGGCCTCCGCGATCCCGAGCTTCGCCGTCACCGACATATCCGTCGTGTTGGCCCCAGGCGTGATCTTGGTTCTACCAAATTTGTCGACATCAATGAAGCTGTAGGAATTCGGCGTCACCTTCGCGCCGTACTCTGTAAGCCCGATTGGCTTCATATCGCCCAGTGCAAGCAGGCCACACTTCGCAAGGCCAGTAATCCGGGTCAGGGTTACGGTAATTTCAGCGTTGTTAAATGCGGCCAAGTCCGTCACTACGAAGTCAGTTTGCGGCTTAAACCGGTCAAAGAAATATTCGTAGTAGTCGCCGGGCTCAGACCCTTCAAGATCATCGGAATAGGCGTAAATCACGTTCCCGCCTGGCGCATCGCGAACGGCGATGCTCAGCCCGTCCGCCTCCAACCCAAACAGTGCAAGTGAATTGAACGAGCCGGGGCGCAACGTTATAGACAAGGGCGACGCCGCGCTTTTGGTTGAAACGTAGCCGTCGAACATTGCCCACAAATTCGTCGGCCCTTGGTCGACCCACCACGGCACGGCGCCGAATTGGTTGATCAGATCGGTCGGATCATGACCAACATTCGACGACGCGGAGACGCTTTCGTAAATCCGGTGGGTCACGGTGCTGATGCACCGTTCACCGAGAGCGTACGCTTTCAACATCGAAAAAGTGGGGTAATCCGCTTCCGGAACGGCTGAGCTTACGATCATGGCGCCGGTAATCGCTACCGGTGCCAGGACACTACAGGGTTGGCTCATGCGGGCACCGCCTTCATTCGGACTGCGTTTCCACCGGAGCTGACGTTATTGAACTGCTTCGCCAACTGGTCGGTACTGCCGGCCGACTTGCCGGTGGCCACAGCGGTTCGTTCCATCGGCGCGCGCAGCTCGGCCAGCTCGCGCCGGACCTCGCGCAGCTCCGCGACCACATCGGCGTTTCCGCCGCCGCTCAGCATCGAACGGGTCTGGTCGGCGTTGAATATCCGCGCTGGCCCAGTCGCCTCCACCTCCGGACCGTTTTCGCCGACCAGGCGCAAGCCGCCGCCGAAATCACCGCCAGTGGCGTAACCAGGAACACCGTGAGTGCGCAGAAACTCCGACAGAGAGCCGTTTTTCCGCGCGTCGAGTTCTGGCTTTGCCGCCTTCATGATATCAGCCAGCTCGGTGTTGTCGACCGACTCGCCGTACGCCTTCTTCCAGAAATCGATACCGCTCTTCTCTCCTTTGCGACCGAGCACCTTCTGGAACAAGCCCTCGACCGACAGCGGAGGCGGCGTGTCCTTCACTGCCTGCACCGCGATACCGAACGCGCGTAGCGCATCGGCGATCGACATCACCCCGGTATTGAGTCCCCGCGCGAGGTCGAGCTGGGTCTGTGCGTTCGTGATGATGCTGTCCTGCGCCGCCATTTCAGCCGCGTGCTGCTCCGCCATGAGCCGGAGCTGTGCCTCGCCGCCGGCCTGTGCGACGCCGGCGGCCTTGTTAATCGCGTCGACCGTCAGCGCTGCAAAGTCGATCTCGGCCTTGGCGTTGTCCTTCAACGCGGCGATATTGCTGCCGGTCCGCGCCTGATCGCGTGCCCATTCCTCAAACGAGCCAAACAGCTGTTGGGACGGCTTCGCAATCGTGGACAATGCTTCGTCCAGACCTTGGATATCCGCAGTGCCGCCGCCGCGCGTGGTAATCGCCGCGCGCGCCAGCAACTCCTGGGCCGAACGACGCTGCGCGCGGTCGAAAAAGGTCGCCTCGATGACCGTCGAGGCCAGCGCATCGTTGAGTTTGTCGAACACACCGCGTACAGCGTCGGCACGTGCGTTGACCGCGCTGATCTGATCCTTCGTGCCGTCTGCGAGGATCTTTAGGTCGTCAACCCGGTGCTGGTACTCCTGCTCGAGGAAAGCCTTGTCCCGATCAACCGCAGTTTTTATGTCGCCCAAGGCCGTATTGGCACCCGTGACGGCGTTGTCCGCTGCCGCCGCCTGGTCCTGCAGCGCGGTCCGGTTCTTGATGAGCGCGGCGGTTAATGCGTCCAAGCCAACAAGCTCGTCGGCCCGCGCCGCAGCAACCGCACCGACCTTGTCGCCGCTCAACTCCATGATCTGGATCTCGATCTTCCTGTTGGAAGCAGTCAGCGCAGCAGCGGTTGCTGCGGCAGTGACAGCCGCTGCCTCATCCTGCAAGGCGTTACGCCGCCTGATGATCGCGACCGTGGAAGGGTCCATGCCCACGACCTCCTTCTCGCGCTGCTCCGTCAACGACCGGGTGGAATTTTCAAGCGCCTCGATCTGGTCCAAATACCTCTGATTTGTCTCGGCCAACGTCTTGGCCTTGCCTAAGCCCTGGACCTCGTCATAAACGTCCCAATTTGACTCGTCGACTTTTTCCCGCCGCTTTGTCGCCAACTCTTCCGGGGTCATCTTCAGCTCGTCGCGCTGGTCGATCAGGCCGTTTCGCTCGCTGAGTTTTTCCGCTGCCGTCTTCGTTTTCTCCAGCTCTGGCACCACAGCAGCAAACGCTTCCTGCAGGGCCATCAAACCGGAGTACATTTCTGAGCCGGCCTTCGTGGCGAGGGCGCCGCTTTCGGACAATCCCAGCACGGCAGACCTGAAATCCTCACGCGTTTTGATCCCCGCCTGTCCAAGCCGCGCCAGTTCGTCGGCCACGTATTTTTGGACAGGCGCCAGACGCTCGGCATCGGTGAGGAAATTGTTCGCGAAGGCGCTGGACTGCTCGGACAGCTTGTCGATGCCGCCGACCAGGGCGATCAGGTTCTCGCGCGCTGCCAGGCTACCAACGCCGGTTGCGCCGAACGTCATACCGATCGAGGAAAGCGCGCTGTCCAGCGTGGCGTAATTCGATGCCAGACGAACGACAGTCTCGGTGTACCCTTCGCCCACCTGGCGAAACCCGTCCATGTCCGGAAACACAGCGGCGCTCATTTGGTCCATCGTTTTTGAGAGCACCGCATTCAGTGCCTCAGTCAGGGCGTCGCCGGTCAATCCCTTGAGGGAAATTTTGGTGACATCGATCTTCAAGGCATCAAGGGTCGCGGTGACGTGATCTGCCCCGATGCCGAGAACCACGGCTGCCTCTGAAAGCTCGGTCTCCACACCTTTGAAGATCAGGCCGAACTGCGAAGGTAGCTCACCGCCCAACGCGGCTGTTTGCGGGGCGTTGGTTGTATTTTTGCTCAGCCCGAAGTAGCTCGATTTCGTGGTGTCCACACTGGCGTACTGATCGAACCCCCTGCCGCCTTGCAGATCGCGCACGCTGCCGCCAAACTGGATGCCGCTATCAACAATCGTTTGCTTCGTTTTCCCCCAAAGGTTA
>NZ_JAQOZV010000049.1:0-61181 GCF_030348125.1 Massilia sp. DJPM01 | reverse complement strand
TTAAATGACTCCCTGGGCCGCCAGGCTGGCAATCGCGGCGTCATCCCAGCCCCAGTCCAGCAGCACCGCCGCGCTGTGCTGGCCAGGGTACGCCGGGGCGCCGGCCAGCTCCGGCACGGTGCGCGAAAAGCGCGGCGCCGGTGCCGGCTGCGTCACGCCGTCGACCTGCACGAAGCTGGCGCGGGCGGCGTTGTGCGGATGCAGGGGCGCTTCGTCCAGGTCGAGCACGGGCGCGAAGCACGCGTCGGTCCCTTCCATCAGCGCGCACCACTCGTCACGCGTGCGCCGCGCAAACAGCGCCGCCAGTTTGTCGCTCAGCAAGGGCCAGCTGGCCGGGTCCATCTGGGCGTCGAAGGCCGGATCGTCGGCCCCGGCGAGCTTGAGCAGCAGGGCGTAGAACTGCGGCTCGATCGCGCCCACCGACACGAATTTGCCGTCGGCGCAGGCGTAGGTGTCGTAGAAATGGGCGCCGCCGTCGAGCAGGTTGGCCTCGCGCCGGTCGTTCCAGCCGCCCTGCGCGCGCAAACCGTACATCATGGCGCCGAGCAGCGCGGCGCCGTCGGTCATGGCGGCGTCGATCACCTGGCCCTTGCCCGAGCCGCGCGCTTCCAGCACGGCGCAAACCACGCCGAAGGCGAGCATCATCCCTCCTCCGCCGAAGTCGCCCACCAGGTTCAGGGGAGGCGCCGGCGGCGCATCGGCGCGGCCCATCGCGTGCAGCATGCCGCTCAGGGCGATGTAGTTGATGTCGTGCCCCGCCGCCTGCGCCAGCGGGCCGGTCTGGCCCCAGCCGGTGACGCGCCCGTACACCAGCGCGGCGTTGCGCGCCAGGCAGGCGTCCGGCCCCAGTCCGAGACGCTCCATCACGCCAGGGCGGAAGCCTTCGAGCACCACGTCGGCTTTGGAGATCAGGTCCAGCGTGATCGCTTGCGCGGCCGGCTGCTTGAGGTCCAGCGCCAGCGAACGCCGTCCGCGCGCCAGCACGTCGTACTTGGTGCCCAGCATGGGGAACGGGGTGGCCGCGCCGGGCGCGCTCTTGCGCTCGATGCGGATCACTTGCGCGCCCATGTCGGCCAACATCATGGCGGCGAACGGACAGGGTCCGAGGCCGGCCATTTCGATCACTTTGATTCCTGCCAGCGGTCCTGCCATAAGGTGTGCTCCTAAAGTGAACGGGCGATGATTTCCTTCATGATCTCATTGGCGCCGCCATAGATGCGCTGCACCCTCGCGTCCACATACATCTGGGCGATCGGGTATTCGAGCATGTAGCCATAGCCGCCAAAGAGCTGCACGCACTGGTCGATCACCTTGCATTGCAGGTCCGAGATCCAGTATTTGGCCATCGAGGCGGTTACCGTGTCCATGTTGCCTTTTATGGTCTCATCGATGCAGCGGTCGATGAAGATGCGCGCAATCGTGGCCTCGGTCTTGATTTCGGCCAGCACGAAGCGCGTGTTCTGCATCTCGATCAGCGCCTGGCCGAAAGCACGCCGCTCGCGCGTGTGGTCGATTGTCAGGCGCAGCGCGCGTTCGATGGCGGCCACGCCAGCGACGCCGAGAATGGTGCGTTCGTACGGCAGCTCGGTCATCAGCTGGGCAAAGCCTTGGCCCTCGACGCCGCCCAGCACATTATCCAGCGCCACATGGGCGTTATCAAAAAACAGCTCGCAGGTGTCCTGGCCCTTCTGACCGACCTTCTCCAGGATACGGCCGACGCGAAAGCCCGGATTGTCCTTCGTTTCCATCAGCAGCAGCGAAACGCCCTTGGCGCCCGCGTCGGCATTGGTCTTGACCACCACCACGACCAGATCGGCCAGGTAGCCGTTCGAGATGAAGGTCTTGGAGCCGTTCACCTTGTAGCCGTCTGCCGTTTTGACGGCGCTGGTGCGGATGCCCTTCAGGTCGGAGCCGGCGCCCGGTTCGGACATGGCGATCGCCGCCACCATCTCGCCGCTGGCCAGCTTGGGCAGGTACTTGCGTTTTTGCGCTTCGCTGCCCTGGTTCAGCAGGTAGTGGGCGACGATGGCGTGCACGTGGATGCCGAAGGCCATGTCACCCACATAGCCCAGTTCCTCGAACACGATGGCCTGGTGCGCGAAGCTGCCGCCCGAACCGCCGTACTGCTCGGGGATGTCGGCGCACAGGATGCCCATGGCGCCGCCCTTGTGCCACAGCTCGCGGTCGACGTGCTGCTGCTCACGCCAGCGCTGCTGGTGTGGCGCGACTTCGCTGGCCACGAAGCGGCGTACGGCGTCGCGAAAGCCTTCCAGTTCGGGCGTCATCCAGGGCGAGGTGCCGCAAATGTTCATCTCCATCATGCGGCCCGGTACATGGTGACCACGCAGGCGCCGCCCAGGCCCAGGTTGTGCTGCAGGGCGATGCGGGCGCCGTCGACCTGGCGCGCGCCGGCGCTGCCGCGCAGCTGGTGGGTCAGCTCGTGGCACTGGGCCAGGCCGGTCGCGCCCAGCGGGTGCCCTTTCGAGAGCAGCCCCCCGGACGGATTGGTGACGACCTTGCCGCCGTAGGTGTTGTCGCCGTCTTCGATGAATCTGGCGGCGCCGCCCTCGGGGCACAGGCCCAGCGCTTCGTAGGTGATCAGTTCATTGTGGGCGAAGCAGTCGTGCAGTTCGACGACATCGAGTTCGCCCGGGCCGATGCCGGCCTGCGCGTACACCTTGTCGGCGGCGGCGCGGCTCATGTCGTAGCCCACCAGGCGCATCATGTCGCCCGACTCGAAGGTGCTGGGCCGGTCGGTGGTCATGGCTTGCGCGGCGATGTAGACGTTGGCCTTCAGGCCGCGCTTTTTCGCAAAATCTTCCGATACCAGCACCGCCGCCGCCGCGCCGCAGGTGGGCGGGCAGGCCATCAGGCGCGTCATCACGCCCGGCCAGATCATCGGCGCATCGAGCACATCCTGGGTGGTGACTTCCTTGCGGAACAGCGCCAGCGGATTGTTCACGGCGTGGCGGCTGGCCTTGGCGCGGATTTTGGCAAAGGCGTCGAACGGGGTGCCGTATTTTTCCATGTGGGCCAGGCCGGCGCCGCCGAAGTAGCGCAGCGCCAGCGGAATGTCGGGCATGCCGACCAGTTCATCGGTGACGGCATCGAACGGCTCGAACGGGCTGGGACGGTCGGCGAACACGGAACCGAGCGCGCCCGGGCTCATTTGCTCGAAGCCGAGCACCAGCACGCAGTCGGCGGCGCCGCTGGCGATGGCCTGGCGCGCCAGGAACAGGGCGGTCGATCCGGTCGAGCAGTTGTTATTCACGTTGACGATCGGGATGCCGCTCATGCCGACCTGGTACAGCGCCTTCTGGCCGCTGGTCGAGTCGCCGTACACGTAGCCGGCGTAGGCTTGCTCGATGTCGTCGTAGGCCACGCCGGCGTCGTCGAGCGCCTGGCGCGCCGCCAGCGCGCCCATCTGGTCGTACGGCGCGCTGGCGCCCGGCTTGGCGAAGGGGATCATGCCCACGCCAGTGACAAATACGTTGCGGCTCATGCGCGTCTCCTGAGATGTTTTATGAACTAGGTCGCTCGACCTAGTACGCCGATTATAGGTCAGCCGACCTGCTTTGCATAGCGCCATGCGATAATCCGCTCCATGTCCAGTACCGTCGCCAGCGCCCTCAAACACAAAGCCTCCGTCACCACCGAAAAAGGGTTGGGACGGGCCCACGATATCCTGCGCGCGGCGCGCACCCTGCTGGCGGCCGATGGCTATGCCGGGCTGTCGATGCGCAGGGTGGCACAGGAGGTGGGCATCAGCCTGTCGAACGTGCAGCACTACTACCAGAGCAAGGATGCGCTGCTCGAAGCGCTGCTGCTCTATACGATGGACCTGTTCCAGTCGAAGATGGATTCGATTTCGGCGGCCATGACGAGCGCCTCGCGCCTGGACCAGTTTTTCTCGACCTGCGACATGTTCCTCGACGAGATCACCGACCCGGTGACGCATGCGATCTTCTTCGAGATCTGGGCCCTGGCGTCGCGCAATGCCTTCGCATCGAGCCTGATGGATACCATGATGGCACGCGAGCGCAAGGCCATCTTCAAGCTCATTCGCGGCCTCAATCCCGCCATCGGCGACGACGAATACCGCCAGCGCGCGATCCTGATGGTGGCGCAGATCGAGGGCCTGATGCTGTTCCGGCTCGATAAAACGGGACGGCGCGCCGAATTCCTGGCGGTGCGCGCCTCGGTGCGCAAGGTGCTGCTGGCGCTGGCCACGGTGCCATAGGGCGTCCTTACAGCGGCATGTAAACTATACTGGGGGCTCCGCCCATCACGAGGAGAGCGTCCGTATGCACCACAACATCAGCCTGATCACCACCATCGCCGCCGCACTTGGCTTCGGCCTCATATTCGGCATGATCGCGGTGCGCTTCAAGCTGCCGGCGCTAGCGGCTACCTGGCCGCCGGGATCGTGATCGGACCGGCCACGCCGGGCTTCGTTGCCGACGTGGCGCTGGCCGGGCAACTGGCCGAAATCGGCGTGATGCTGCTGATGTTCGGGGTCGGCCTGCACTTCTCGCTGGACGACTTGATGGAAGTGCGCGCCATCGCGCTGCCCGGGGCCGTGCTGCAGATCGGCGCGGCCACCGGCATGGGGATCGGCATGGCGCACCTGTGGGGCTGGAGCCTGGGCGCGGGGCTGGTGTTCGGGCTGGCGCTGTCGGTGGCCAGCACGGTGGTGCTGCTGCGCGCGCTGGAAGACCTGGGCATCCTCGATTCGATCAACGGCCGCATCGCGGTCGGCTGGCTGGTGGTCGAGGACCTGGTGACGGTGCTGATGCTGGTGATGCTGCCGGCGCTGGCCGGTGCGCTGGGCGGAACAGGCCCGGATGGCGCCGCCGCTGCGGACGCGAACATCTGGAAAACCTTGGGGCTAACCCTGGGCCAGGTTGCCGCCTTCATTGTGTTCATGCTGGTGGTCGGGCGCAGGCTGTTCCCGTGGTTCTTGTGGCGCGTGGCGCGCACCGGCTCGCGCGAACTGTTTACGCTGGCCGTCGTCGCCACGGCGGTAGGCATCGCCTACGGTTCCTCGGAACTGTTTGGGGTGTCGTTCGCGCTGGGCGCGTTCTTTGCCGGGATGGTGCTGCGCGAGTCACCCCTGAGCCACCGCGCCGCCGAGGAATCGCTGCCGCTACGCGATGCATTTTCGGTGCTGTTCTTCGTCTCGGTGGGCATGCTGGCCGATCCGATGGTGCTGGTCGAGAGCCCGCTAAGGGTGCTGGCGGTGGTCGGCGTGATCATGTTCGGCAAGTCGCTGGTGGCGTTCGCGCTGGTGATCGCGCTGCGCTATCCGCTCAATACCGCGCTGACGGTGTCGGCCAGCCTGGCGCAGATCGGCGAGTTCTCGTTCATCCTGGCGGCGCTGGGCATGGCGCTCGGCTTGCTGCCGAAAGAGGGCCAGAGCCTGATCCTGGCTGGAGCGATTATTTCGATCGCGCTCAATCCGCTGCTGTTCAAGACGATCGAGCCGCTGCAGCGCTGGTTGCGCGGCAAGTCGGACGCGGCGCGCAAGCTGGAACGTTCGACCGATCCGCTGGCCGAGCTGCCGATGTCGGTGCCGCAGGAGCGCCTGAGCGGACAGGTGGTGCTGGTCGGGTACGGGCGGGTCGGACGCATGATCGCCGATGCGCTCATGGCGCAGGGCGTGCATATCGTGGTGGCGGAGCAGAACCGCGAGCTGGTCGACCAGCTGCGCAAGCGCGATATCGCGGCGGTGGCGGGCAATGCGGCGGAACCGGCGGTGCTGATCCAGGCGCATATCGCGCGCGCGGCATTGCTGGTGATTGCCACGCCCGACACCTTCCATGTGCGCGCCATGATCGAAACGGCGCGCGCACTCAATCCGGCGATCCGCACGCTGGTGCGCACGCATAACGAGGAAGAGGCGGAGTTGCTGCGCAAGGAGACCGGCAGCCAGGTGTTCGTCGGGGAGCGCGAGCTGGCGCGCAGCATGGCGGAGCGGGTCGGCGTGGAACTGGCGGGGGTGAAGCCGCATTAACAACTAGTTCGTCGTTCCCGCGCCAAGGCGGCACTCGGCGGGAACGACGGAACTTCTTTTAGCGGTGCCAAGGGACGTTATTAGACCGCGGCAGCCTCGGTACACAGCTTCAGATTACCCAAACGCTGGCTGGCAACGTGGAAGGCCAGCAGATCGCGGCGCTCTTCCAGCAGCGCGAACACGGCATCCTTCGACAGCACGTACTGATCGAGCAAGGTATCCTTGAGCGACTCGATCACTGCCTTGTAATCGCGGATCGCGCCCAGGGTGTAGCTGTATAACTCGTCCGACTTCTCTTCCACCTGGCGGATGGTGTGCTCGCCGCTGCCTTCGTGCTTCAACTGCGTGTAGTCGATCTTCGAACGCGAATACATCGACAGGCGGTTGACCATCAGGTTGAGCATCTTGGTGGCTTTTTCGATATCGTTCTGGCTGCCCACGGAAATCCCGCGCGCCCCATAAAACAGTTCCTCGGCTGCCACGCCGCCGTACAGCTGGATCACGTCCTGCTCCAGTTCTTCCAGCGTGCGCAGCGAGACATCGTCGCCCGACTGCAGCACATACCCCAGCGCGCCAAGCTTGGACACCGATTCGGTACTGATCTTGAGCAGGTGCGACTTTTCCTTGACCTCGGCCAAGGTCATGCCCTGGCGCAGATAGGGGTCGATCTGCATGAAGAAGTGTCCCAGTTCATGCAGCGCAACGCGCTCGCGCTGCTTGTGCTTTTCGGCCGTGGTGGCGCGGTCGGTCAGGCCCAGGGTGGCGCGCTCGAAGGCGCGGAACATCAGGTCGGTGTTGATGATCGCCTTTTCCTGGATCGAGATCATGCTGGCGCGTTCGACCACGGTTTCCAGCAGCGCGGGACTGAGGTTGGCGGTCATTTCGGCGACCTGGCCCAGATCGAGGTCGTTCCAGTCGACCAGGCCATCCTTCTTGCGGCCCAAAAAGCTCTTGAGCAGCGCACCGCGCTCGCCCTTGTTCGGCAGGCGGAAGTTGATCTTTACCGAGAAGCGGCGCAGCATCGCTTCGTCCATCTCGACCGAGGCATCGTCGAAATTCGAGGCCACTACCCAGATCACGCCGGCGCCCTTGTCGCTCTTGACGCCGTCGAGCAGGCCCAAAAGCGTGTTGGCGGTATCGTCTTCCCACTTCTTCTCGCCACGGCCGCGCGGCATGAACAGGGTTTGCGCTTCGTCCAGGAAGATGATGCAGCTGCCGCGCGCGCACGCCTTGCGGTACAGCGCATTGAGGGCCTTGGAACCGCCACCCACGTAGCCCGATTCGAGCGCCGAGCCGGATGCCTGGATCAGCGGCACATTGAGTTTCTTGGCCAGGTAGCCAACCAGCTTGGTCTTGCCGGTACCGGCGGGGCCGGTCAGCATCACGTTGAACGGCTTGTCGATGTTGTGCGACTTGTATTCGCTGCGGTTGCGGATCATGTCTTCCAAATGCAGCACTTCCTGCTTGATGTCGTCCATGCCGATCAGGTCATCCATGCTGCCTTTGAGCTTGTCCGGCATGATGACGGCGGCGCTCATGCCCATGCCCGGAATACCGAACTTGATCGCGTACAGAATCAAAAGAATCAGGAAGATATCGAGCGCATGGCGCTTGAGGAAGGCGATCGCTTCGGCGCTGGCGGCGCTCTGGCCTTCGTCGAGCAGGACCGCCTTGTGCGATGCCAGGTAGTCTTCCTTGGCGATCGAATAGGGAATCGCGTTCTTGAGCAGCACTTCGCGCTCCAGGCTCAGGTGCGAGGTGCTCGGCACCTTGATCACGTGCAGCTGGGGCGCGTCCTTGAACTTGAAGATGTAGCGCGGCGATTCCGACAGCGGCTTGGCCACCATCAGGTATTCCAGCTTGTCCTTTTGCGCAGCGAGCGCGGTGATGCGCGAAATGTCTTGCGAATGGACCAGCGGGCTGGTGTCCTGCTCCACGTCGGCGCTGTAGATGGCCAAGCCGACAAGCAGCACGAACAGGAGGCCGGCGCCGATGCGCACGTAGACATTCTTGAAGGCGAGCTGAAGCTTGGCAAGATTGGGCATGTGGTTACTCTATGAATGGTGGCTGCGGACGGAATTACTATGCAAACATCGTTTTCTGCCGCGCAATGGTAGGCAGCGGCAGTGACAGCGACGTTCGATATCTGGACCATGAGAATTTCCGCAAACCATGTGGCCAATCGATGTCGCCTGACGGTACAGCTGCATGCGGGGCGTCGTGGCACCAGCATGTCCAATTGCCATCAATAAAATGCCTATGAGCAATAGGATAGAGGAACTATACCGCCAAAAAAAAGCCAGGTATACCTGGATGTACTGAAAAAATTTTGCGGCGCAACACCTCTGATCAACTCGACAATGCGTCTTGCGGCGGGCCTGATCAAGCGCAAGGCGTGCCAGGGCAAGATGCGTATGTTCGTAACATTTCGTATCAGCCCTTGATGGTAAATCCGGATCATTAGATGATCCTTAAAACCCCACGATTGGATCAGTGTCATGCGTCGACTCCTTGCTTACTTTGCCGGCCTGTTCGGCGCCCGCCCACTTGCCGAGGACGACCACCTGACCGGCGCGGTCGACCTGTCCGATGCCGCTTACTGCCTGGGATTGCTGTCGCACGACAGCGAGCTGTAACTCCACGTCAACCCCCGTATCTTCTTAACAGTCTTCTTGTACTTTGCCGCAGTGCAGCATTGACCGAGAAATGTTAATTCCTCTAGACAATAAAACATCAAAAAAACGACGTTTATAGCGGAATGGCTTGGAAATCGGTGGTGAGCGTGGTTAAATACGGAGCTGGATGATTCGCATTTACTGCTCATCTGGTTGCAATGCAGCATGAGTAATCCTGCACTTGCGAAAACCAAAAAGAAGAGGAAACACCGTGAAAAAATATGCAGTCGCAGCAGCTTTCATGCTCGCCCTGGTCGCTGCCGCACCGGCCAGCGCTATCGAAGTCGTGGACAATGCACAGGCGTCAGCCGCCCAGATGGATTCCCATCCGCAGATGAGCGCCATGGAAATGGCCACCATGCCCGCCCCGCACATGTCGGAATTGCCCGAGCCTGAAGTGTTCGCCATGATGTTGCTCGGCCTGGTGCTGATCGGTTACCGCGCACGCCGCGAAAGTGGCGAAAAATTCCGTTAATCACAGAATCGCATCAAAAAATCCCGCATCGTGCGGGATTTTTTTTGCCTGCACGCCCAGCTCACTCCTTAACGGAGCCGGCGCACAAGGCCTGCAGCTTGCACACGGTATTCCAGTTGCGCGAAGTCAAGCCATCGCCCAGCAGCTTGCCTATGGCCACGGCGATTTTGCTGTCGAGCACGCCAGTAGGGCACCACAGGTAAGCGGCTTGCCCGGCCACGGCCAATTGTTCCGGCGCCCAGTGCGCCGCCGCCAGCGGCGCCAGCAAGGCCGGCGCGCCCGGGTCGCTGAACACGAACAGCAGCAGGCGCGCATGGTCGGTCGCCACCGGCAGCAGGGGATTGGCGGCGACGATGCGGTCGAGCTCGTCGCTGACGAGCACCATCACCCTGGCCGCCACGCCCAGTTTGAGCACCAGCGCATCCTGGATCAGGGCCGCCAGCGCCGCCGGGGCCTGGCGCGGGGCGCTGAACACCACATTGCCACTGTTGAGCAAAGTGCGCACCTCGGTGCCGCCCAGTTCGCCGACGAGCTGGCGCAGGTCGGCCATGGCGATGCGCTTGGCGCGGCCGACGTTGATGCCGCGCAGCAGGGCAATATAGCGTTGCCGGGTCATGGCCGGGCGGCTTACTTGAGCAAGCCTTCGTCGCGCAGCGCCTGCTGCACCAGGGGCCGCTCGCCCACGCGCTTCTGGAATGCTTGCAGCAGCGGAAAGGCCGACAGGTCGAACTTGACCAGGTTCGCCCAGTTCGCCACCGTAAACAGATAGGCATCGGCCACCGTGAACTGGGCGCCGGTCAGGTAGTCGCGCCCGTCGAGCATGCGTTCGACGTAGCCGAAACGCAGGGTCAGGTTGGCGCGCGCGTAGCTGGTCAATTCTTCACCCGCGTTGGGGCGGAACAGGGGGCTGAAGCTCTTGTGCAGCTCGGTCGAAATAAAGTTCAGCCACTCGACCAGCACATAGCGTTCCGGGGTGCCGGCGGCCGGGGCCAGCTTTTTCTCGGGAGCCAGGTCGGCCAGGTACTGGACGATGGCCGGGCCTTCCGTCAGCAGCATGCCCTGCTCGGTTTCGAGGGCCGGCACATAGCCCTTGGGATTGATGACGCTGAAGTCGGCCCCGCTGGCAGTGACCTTCTTTCGCAAATCGACGCTTTCGGTCGTGAATGCCAGCCCTGCTTCGAGCAGGACGATGTGGGGAGAGAGGGAGCAGGCACCGGGACTGAAGTACAGTTTCATGATGATCCTTTGAGAGGCGAATGGGCGCAGCCGGCATGCATGGCGCGTCGGAACGGCCGGCGCCCGGCGAGGGCGCCGCCAAAGAATGGCAAGCGTACAATAAAACGCGCGCTCGCGCTTGGGCACGCGCAAGGGTGGCGCTCAGGGCGATACGGCGGCCCCGCCGCGCGCGGCGCTCATGCGCGCACGCCCAGCGCCCCGGCTGGCGCGGCCTGGGCCTCGGCTTGACCATCGACCGGCGTCACGCGCGGAATGCGCAGGGTGAAATGGGTGCCCTGCCCCAGGGTGCTGCTCACGGCGATGGTGCCGCTGAACTGCTTGACGATCAGGTTGTACACGATATTGAGGCCCAGCCCGGTGCCGCCCTGGCCGCGCCGGGTGGTGAAAAACGGATCGAAGATGCGGTCGAGCACTTCCGGCGCGATGCCCCTGCCATCATCCTTGACGTGCAACTCCACAACGTCGCCGTCGAGACGGGCGCTGATCATGATTTCGCCGGCGGTATCGACCTCGAAGGCATGCTCGACGCAGTTGAGGGTCAGGTTGGTGATGACCTGGGCAAAGGCGCCCGGATAACTGTCGAGCACGATCGCTTCGGGGCAGTTCAGCACCAGCGTGATCGGGGTTTTCTTGAGCTTGGGCTGCAGGCTGGAGACGATTTCTTCGATGTATTCGCGCAGCCCGAAGGGGCGCCGCGCCTCGCTGGTCTGGTCGACCGCGATCTGCTTGAAGCTGTGGATCAGGTGCGCCGCGCGGTAGGCATTGTTCATGATCAGGCGCGCACTTTCGCTGGCGGTCTCGACGTAGCGCAGGATGTCGGACTTTTTCAGGCCGGCGCCTTTGACGGCCAGTTCCAGCTCATCGGTGGCGGCCTTGAGCACCGAAGCGCTGGTCAGGGCGATGCCGACCGGGGTGTTGATTTCATGGGCGACCCCGGCCACCAGGCTGCCGAGCGAGGCCAGCCGTTCAGCCTGGAGCAGGGATTCCTGGGTCTGGCGCAAGTCTTGCAGCGCCTGGGCGGTCTGCTGGGCCGAGCGGCGCGCCGCATCCTCGGCTTCGCGGATGCGGCCGATGGTCGATTTCAAGCGGCGCTGGATCTGGTTGAAGCCGCGGATCACGTCGCCCAGCTCGTCGCGCCGGTTCTCGGGCAATTCCTCGACCTCGTCGCTGCCGCGCGTGGCCAGGTCGAACAGGCCGTCGCGCAATTGCTTGAGCGGCTCGAACACCACCCGCAGCGACAGCGCCAGCGCCGCCACCAGGATCAGGTCGAGCAGCAGCACCTCGATCACCTTGCGCATCAGTTCGGAGGCGAGGGCCTGGTCGATCTGGGCGCGGCTGAAATTGATCACCACCCGGCCCACCGAGACCGGCTTGATCGAGGCGCTGGCCGAGCCGCCTTCGAGGAACACCAGCGGCGCGTCGACCGCCTGGCCGCCCGGTTCCGGCGCGCGCTCGACCGTGACCAGCCTGCCGTCGGGCGCGCGCAGCTTGCCGGCGAACAGGCCGACCGAGCTGTCGTAGACGCGGATCGCCACCACCTCGGGCGGCAGCATTTCGGCCTCGACGATGCTGTCGACCTTGGATTTGTCCAGGTCCCACAGGGCTGACGGCAGGCTGATCTGCAAACGCGTGATCACGCCCTTGCGCAGGCGCTGGTTGCTTTCTTCCAGCGCCTTGCCCAGCGAATACTGGGTATAACTGCCCGAAATGCTCAGCACCAGGGTGACGATCACCACGAACAGCAGTTTCAGCCGGCTTTGAATACTGAACATCCAATTCCTCCCGATCGCCAGCGCATGCGCGCGATGTAGTTCCGAATGTACGGTAAGCACTACTTCTTGGCAAGAAATTGAGTTGCGCACCTGTGCAAAGTAAAGGTTTTTGCGTGGCGCACAGCCCGGATCAGCAATGGTAAGATCGTAGCATGAGAGGGAGGATGCCTATGAGCGCAGCTTACCAGCACCTGGCCCTGGCCGACGTGGAGCCGGGAATGGTCTTGTCCGACGAACTGCTCGACCGGCAGGGGCAAGTCCTGCTGCCCAAGGGCGCCATCCTGACCGACCGTACCATCGCCTTGCTGCCCAGCCATGGCATCGATGCCGTGCCCGTGCTGCGCAGCGGCGGCGCGGCCCCGGCCCAGCCCCGTTCCGCGCCCGACCTGGCCGCCAGCGGAAAGCGCCTGGCCATCTTGTTTCGCAAGCACCAGCCGGACGACACCCACGACTGGGCCACCAGCGCCCTGCGCCGCTACGTGGAAGATTACCGCGCCGCGCGCGAGGTCGCCTTATGAGCGCCATCGTGCTCGACGACGTGCTGCGGCGCCTGGCCGACCTGCCCTCGCTGCCGGCCGTGGTCATGGAACTGCTCACCAGCATCGACCAGGAAGACATCGACATCGCGGTGCTGGCCAAAAAAGTCTCGCACGACCAGGCCCTCACGGCCAAGACCCTGCGCCTGGCCAATTCCTCGCTGTACGGCTTGCAGGTGCGGGTGACCACCATCCAGCAAGCGATCACCTATCTCGGCTTCCAGACCACGCGCAATCTGATCACGGCCTCGGCCCTGACCGGCTGCTTCGCCGAGGGCCGCTGCCCCGCCTTCGACCACAAGGCCTTCTGGCGCCACTCGATCGCCACCGCCGCCTGCGCCAAGGTGCTGGCGCGGCGCGTGCGCTTCAACCAGGATTACGCCTTCACCGCCGGGCTGCTGCACGATATCGGGCGCCTGGTGCTGGTGAGCAGCTATCCGGATTTATATCAGCAGGTGATGGAATACCGCGCCGCCAACGACACCTACGTGCAGGATGCGGAGCTGGCCATATTGGGAGTGGACCATGTGCTGGCCGGCGTGGCGCTGGCCGAGCACTGGAATTTTTCGGATACGATGAAGATGGCGATCGCCTTCCATCATGATCCGGGCGCCCCGGATGCGGGGCTGCTGGCCACCATCGTGCATGTGGCCAACGCCATCGTGCATGCGCTCGACCTGGGGCGCGAAGAAAACGATCTGGTGCCAGCCGTGTCGCCGGTCGCATGGACCGCCTTGGGACTGAACGAAGAATGCTACCTGCAAGTGTTCCGCGAAACCGAACTGCAGTACGAGGAAATCACGATGATCCTGATGGGCTGACCGACCCGCCTCTGCGTGCAGAGGCGCCAATCAGGCACCCCGTTCCGCTGGCATGACAGCGGACACCGCCATGCCGGAGAACTTAGTGCGCATAGTTACCGGACGTCGCTGCGTCTGGCGGCGTGCCTTTTTCCTCGGCCGCTTTGGGACGGCCCTGGGCGTCCGACAGGCGATACTTGGTGCGGCGGTCGCCCATCAGGTCGCGCAGGTCGCGAATGCTCATGCCGGTCACTTCGTGCATGCGGATCAGGAGCGAGGCGCCAACCGGCAGGCGGTGGTGGCGGATCTTGCTGATGACCGGTGGCGCGACTTCGAGCATGCGCGACAGCGCTGCATCGTTTTTCAGCTGCATCTTGCCAAGCAGAATGTCGAGCAGGTGGTTGGGGTTATAACTTTCCTGTGATGCCAGAGCATGGTGTGCCATGATTTACCTCGTGGTGAGTGGTTGAAATAATGCCGTTACGAACTATGTTAAAGACCATACGTGTCTTAATAAAGTTCCCGGAAAAATCGCCCTTGAGCGTGATTAAACAGAACAAATCTGATAACTGGCTTAAAAGCACGTTCCCGGATCGTATGCGCTCTGCGCTACTCACTTCCAACGCACTTGAATTGCAAACTAATTATGAGACTCATAAGCCTTTAGTACAACTTACTCGCGCATGGGTGACATTGTTTGAAATCAAGGTATCCGCCGGAAAGCTTGTCACATAGTCATTTCAACACAGGGAGATAAATTGTGGCGCACGCAAGAACATTTCGTGTGCTCAGTCCCTTGTTAGAATACTGTCGGAACTCATTGATTTACATGAAGAAATAGGTAGTGTGCAATTGAGCAATTGTGAAAGATTATTGTGCGAAACTTTTCCCAGCGATATGCAAGAGTGACGGGTGGCTAGCTCAACCCTTGATTGCGTGCAATGAAGCGGGCCGGACAGGGTCCGCTGTCGTGGACATGGCCGCCCCCGCTGATTTACGATAAACTGGCAACCCCGCCTGAAACCAGGCAGCAGCGCCACGTTGATCATTCCATGCAGAAAAAAGTCTTCATCAAAACCTTCGGTTGCCAAATGAACGAGTACGACTCGGACAAGATGGCGGACGTGCTCGGCGCTTCCGACGGCCTGATCCGCACCGACACGCCGGAAGACGCCGATGTGATTTTGCTCAATACCTGCTCGGTCCGTGAAAAAGCGCAAGAAAAAGTCTTTTCCGACCTCGGCCGCCTGCGCGAACTGAAACTGGCCCGGCCCGACCTGCTGATCGGCGTCGGCGGCTGTGTTGCCTCGCAGGAAGGCGCCGCCATCGTCAAGCGCGCGCCGTATGTCGACATGGTATTCGGCCCGCAAACGCTGCACCGCCTGCCGCAGATGATGCGCGAACGGCGCAGCAGCGGCGCCGCCCAGGTCGACATCAGCTTCCCCGAAATCGAAAAATTCGACCACCTGCCGCCGGCCAAGGTCGACGGCGCCTCGGCCTTCGTGTCGATCATGGAAGGCTGCAGCAAATACTGCAGCTACTGCGTGGTGCCCTACACGCGCGGCGAGGAAGTCTCGCGCCGCTTCGAGGACGTGCTCACCGAAGTGGCCGGCCTGGCGGCCCAGGGCGTGAAAGAAATCACCCTGCTCGGCCAGAACGTGAACGCCTTCCGCGGCGTCATGGAAGGCGGCGAGATCGCCGACTTCGCCCTGCTGCTCGAATACGTGGCCGATATTCCCGGCATCGAACGGATCCGCTTCGTCACCAGCCACCCGAAGGAATTCACCCAGCGCCTGATCGACGCCTACGCCAAGATCCCGCAGCTGGTCGACCACCTGTACCTGCCGGCCCAGCATGGCGCCGACAATGTGCTCGCCGCCATGAAGCGCGGCTACACCGGCCTCGAATACAAGTCGATCATCCGCCGCATCCGCGCGGTGCGCCCGAACATGTCGATTTCGTCCGACTTCATCGTCGGCTTCCCCGGCGAGACCCAGGCCGACTTCGACGCCATGATGAAACTGATTCTTGATGTCGGTTTCGACACCAGCTACAGCTTCATCTTCAGCAAGCGCCCCGGCACCCCGGCCGCCAACCTGGCCGACGACACCCCGCACCAGGTCAAGCTGGCGCGCCTGCAGCAGCTGCAGGCGGCGATCGACGCCAACACGCGCAAGTACAGCGCCGCCATGGTCGGCACGGTGCAGCGTATCCTGGTCGAAGGCCCGTCCGTCAAGAACGCCGCCGAGCTGCAGGGCCGCACCGAAAACAACCGGGTCGTCAATTTCGAACCCGGCATCAATGCGAGCGCGCTGATCGGCCAGATGGCCGACGTGCGCATCACCGAGAGTTTTAACTACACCCTGCGCGGCGAACTCGTTGCGCGCGGTGACACTTTAGCCTGCGCCAGTTGAAAACCAAGACACCTATCCAGCCCCACTACTTCATCCCCGAACCGCTCGACAACACGCGCCTGGCCCACCTGTGCGGGCCGCTCGACGAGAACCTGCGCCAGATCTCGTCGGCGCTCGACGTGACCATTTTCCGGCGCGGCGAAAAATTCATCGTCAGCGGCCATAACGCCGGGCACGCGGTGCAGATCCTGGAACGCTTCTACGAGGTCGCCAACAAGGTCGTCCCGATCGAGGAAGTGCAACTGGCGCTGGTCGAACAGCGCTCCGGCCTGCACAGCCAGCACAGCCCGGACAGCACCCCGACCGAAGCGCTGCCCGACATCGAAATCAACAGCCCGGTGCTGAAAACCCGCCGCCACGACCTGCGCGGGCGCACCCCGCACCAGATCGCATACCTGCGCTCGATCCTCGAGCACGACATCAGCTTCGGTGTCGGCCCGGCCGGCACCGGCAAGACTTACCTGGCGGTGGCCTGCGCGGTCGATGCGCTCGAACGCGACGCCGTCAAGCGCATCATCCTGACCCGCCCCGCGGTGGAAGCGGGCGAGCGCCTCGGCTTCCTGCCGGGCGACCTGACGCAAAAAATCGATCCCTACCTGCGCCCCCTGTACGACGCGCTGTACGACCTGCTCGGTTTCGACCGTACCCAGAAGATGTTCGAGAAACAGGTGATCGAGATCGCCCCGCTGGCCTACATGCGCGGGCGCACGCTCAATCACGCCTTCGTGATCCTCGACGAAGCGCAGAACACCACGGTCGAACAGATGAAGATGTTCCTGACCCGGATCGGCTTCGGCAGCAAGGCCGTGGTCACCGGCGACGTTACCCAGGTCGACCTGCACAAGACGCAAAAGAGCGGCTTGAGCGACGCCGTGCATGTGCTGAAAGACGTGCGCGGGATCGCCTTTACCCAGTTCTCCAGCGCCGACGTGGTGCGTCACCCGCTGGTGGCGCGCATCGTCGATGCTTACGAGTCCGCCGCCTCGGTCGATGACCTGGTCGCCTTGCCACAACCTGCCGCAGCTAAAAATGTCCGCAAAAAATAAGCTCTCCCTCTCGGTCCAGTATCCCGACGCCCGCCTGCAGGCATCGATCACGCGCCCCAAGGTGCGGCGCTGGGTGCAGGCGGCACTGTTCGCGCCGGCCGAACTGACCATCCGCTTCGTCGACGCCGAGGAAGGCCGCATCCTCAATCGCGATTACCGCGCCAAGGATTACGCCACCAACGTGCTGACCTTCGCCTACAACGAAGGCGAAGACGTCGCCGAGATTGATCCGACCCGCGCCGACATCATCCTGTGCACCGACGTGCTTGAAAAAGAAGCGCTCGAACAAAAGAAAACCGTGGAAGAGCACAGCGCGCACCTGATCGTGCACGGCGTGCTGCACGCGCAGGGCTACGACCACGACGACGATGACGAAGCGGCCGAGATGGAGCAGCTCGAACGCGACATCCTGGCGGCGCTCGGCTACCCCGACCCTTACGCCACCTGATTGTCCGCGTGGGCACGCCGTGTCCACGCATCGGCACCGCCATGACTTCCTTCCTGTTCCTGCAACGCTTCGACAACGGCAAGCCGGCGCCGATTCCTTACGACGATGTCATGGCGCTGCTGCGGCGCCATGGCAAGGCGCGCCGCTGGCCGGTCGATACCGAAGTGAGCTTCGGCCCTGGAAAAATCGCCGCCAGCTGCACCGTCATCGGGGACGCCGCCTCGGGCGCCGCCTGCATCGCCTTCGAGCGCCCGCGCTACGATGCCGCCCTGCGCGCGCTGGCCTGGGAATGCATCGAGCGCTTCGGCTGCAGCGTGTTCGACGACACCCTCCTTAGCGTCGGCGCGCCGCCGGGCGGCCTCGATGCGCTGCCCCAGCCGCTGCGCGCCGCCTGCGCCGCCGGAGCGCGCCAGCTCGCCAGCATCGCCCAACTGTGGTCGCACGACGCCGCGCCGGGTAATGACGCTGCAATGCCGGCGCTGCACTACCGCAATGCCAACGGGGCCGGGCGCAGCGTGCAGCTGTTCGACCGGATCGACAGCGACGCGCACCAGGTCGAGATTGTCCTGGGCATGCGCCCGCAAGCCTGCAACGGCGCCACCCTGCGCGTGCTGCGCAACCTCGAACTGCGGGTCGACGCGGCCCTCAGGGCCAATCCCGGATACCAGTGCGAATACCGGCATGCCTACCTGGAGGTGGCGCGGCTGCTCAAAAGCTCGCCCGCGCTGGGCGTCCTGAAACACAGCGACAGCATCGACCATGCATCCTGGAGCGAGACGCCGCCATCGGCCGGCTTCGTCATGGACCGCGCGCTGTCGGCCAGCGCCGCCGGCGAGGCGGCGCGCCTGGCCACCCAGGTGCGGGAACGCTACGGCATCGTCCTCGACCTGAGCGCGGCCAGCATCGATGCGCTCGCGCCGCTGCTCGACAAGGTGCACGCCATGGTCCGCCGCGAGCGCGCCATGCATGCAGCCGGCACGCCCCACGTCAGCCAGCTGGCCGCCAGCTGGGCGGCCAGGGCCGGCGATTACCTCGGCGCCGTCATTGCGCGCTGCATCGGCGCCCAGTGGGGTTATTGCCTGCACGGCGCGCCGCGCGAGCCGGCGCTGCGCACGCATCGCGGCGGCATATGCTTTCCGCACCTGCTGGTGCTCGACCACATCGTCAACGGCGCCGCCGACAACGTGGCGCAGCGCATGCGCCAGCTCGCGCTGATCCACGCCTCGAGCACCGCGCGCGCCGACGACGTGGCCGCCAACGTGCCCGCCCTGTGCCAGATGCTGCTGGCGCGCCTGCCGCACGCGCGGCTCGATTTCAGCCTGGCCTCGCTGCGCCATGTGGACGGATACCTGGCGCAGGCCGGCGCCATCGCGGCCCAGGACGAAGCGCGCATGGTCATGGCCTGCGGCGCCTATCTGGGCGAAGTGGTGCGCACCAATGGCGCCGCGCCGGACGCCTGGCAATGGACCAATTACGACGACGCCGCCGCGCTCCACCCCCGCTTCGCGCAGCAGCAGCCGCGCGAAGCGGGCATGCGCGGCTTGCTCGACAGCGCCGCCGGCATGGCGTTTCCGATGGCGCAGGCGGCGCTGGCACTGGCGGGCCAGGGCAAGCTGCGCGCCTACGCACGGCAGCTGATCCACGGCACCAATGCCCCTGTACTCGGCCCGGACGAGATCAACGACTGGCCGTGCGACCCGGTCATGGCCGGCGCGCTCGACGACGTGCGCACGGCCCTGATCCGCTGGCGCGGCGTCGCCAACAAGGGCGACTTCGAGGTCTTGCGCGGCGCCGATCCGGGCTGGCTGGCCGACGACCCGCTCGGCGTCATCCTCGAAGGCCAGCTGGACCTGCTGGCCAAGGGAAGCGTTGTGTGGGGCGCGCTGGTGCAAGCGAACAGCATGCTGTTCGAGCCGGGCGTGCACGACTGTCCTGGCGATCTGCTCTACAGCCGCGATCCGCATTTCGATGGCCGCCCCCAAGCCCTCAAACGCATCGCCCGCGCGGTGTCTTCGCACAAAAGCGAGACGGCGGCGGGCGCCTTCAGGATCATCGGCCAAAACCTGGCTGCGGAAACCGTGCGCTCTTTCAATCTGCCCGTGCCCGACCTGCTGACCGACCAGGAAGTGCTGATGTCGTCCTTCATGGCGTTCCGCAAACACCTGCCCGAGAGGATCCTCAGCGGCGCCTGGTTTCCGGCGCTGGTCCATCCCGGCGTGCGCGCCGTGATGATCGTGCCGAGCTGGTTCTGGCCGCCGCATCTGCTCGACATGTGGAACAGGGGTCAGCTCTATTAATCCGCCGCGTGTCACTTTAATGCCACAATGCTAACACTTTGATGGACCCGGCACAGGGCTCTGAAGTACCATACGGAAAAATCTAAATCGCATGTACGGCGGCGCTGTTGCGCCGCGCAGCATCCTTTTCCTGGACCTTTGTGACCACTTTTCTTTACCTGCAGCGATTCGCCAACGGCGAACCGGCAGCCATGCCTTTCGATGTCCTGATCTCCATCCTCGCGCGCCACGGCAAACCCGGACGCGGTTTGCACGACACTGAAATCACCTTTGAAGCCGGGCGCACCGCCGCAGGCGCCACCGTCATCGGCGCGCGCACCGGCGGCGCGCTGTGCGTCGGCTTCGAGCGTCCGCATTTCGACGCGCCCCTGCGCGCGCTGGTCTGGGAATGCATGCGCCAGCTGGGCTGCGTCGCCTTCGACGACGCCCTGGACATGATCTACACGCCGCTGCATGGCGCACACGGCCTGCCGCCCGCCATGCGCGACGCCTGCGTCAACGGCGTGCGGCGCATCGACAGCGCCCAGCAGCTCTGGCCCGACCAGCTGGAAACGGCCATGCCGGACCCGCAGCGCCCTGCCCTGCGCTACCCCAGCGTCAACGCCAACGGCCCGTACCTGCAACTGTTCGATCACGGCGAGGCGGCCGCCAAGGAATTGACGATCGAACTGGCGATGCGGCCCGAGGCATGCAACAGCGCCACCCTGCGCGTGCTGCGCAACCTGACCGCGCGCGCCGACGCCGCGGTCGGCGCCAATCCCGGCTACCACCCGTTCTACCGCTTCGCGCACGACGCCAGTTCGCTGCTGTTCATGGAAGCGGCGCCACTGGGCACGCTTGCCCACCGCGCCACCATGGTCAGCCCCGGCCCCGGCCTGAGCACGCACCTGCCCGGCTTTGCCAGCGACCGCGGCGTGTATGCCAGCGCCCACGCCGAACAGGCCAAACTGGTCGCGTATGCGCGCGACAAATACCGGATCGCCCTCGACGGCAGCGGCGTCAGCATCACCGCGCTGGCCGGCCTGCTCGACAAGCTGCACGCCTTCTACATGCACGAACGCGGCAAGCAGCCGGCCAACGCCGCCTTCAGCAGCGCAATCGCCACCAGTTGGGCGCTCCGCGCCGGCAGCTACCTCGGTTCCGTGATCGCCAGCCAGATCGGCGGCCAGTGGGGCTACGTCACGCGCGGCCAGCGGCGCCTGATGGTGGTGCGCACGCACCGCGGGCGCGTGTGCCATCCGCACCTGCAGGTGCTCGACCACATCATCAACGGCGCCCACGACAGCGTGGCGCGCTGGTATGCGCAACTGGCCGTGAGCGACGCCAGCGTCTGCGCGCGCGCCGACGACCTGGCCTGCCGCATCCCGCGCCTGTGCGCCATGCTGCTCGGACAGGGCGAGGTCGCGGACGGCGCCGGCCTGCCGCTCGAAGCACAGCTGCCGCGCGATAAACTCGACTACAGCTTCGCCTCGCTGCGCCCGCTCGAAGCCTGGCTCGGCCTGGTGCGCCAGCGCCATGCGGCCGGCGAGCTTGCGGCGCCGCTGCTGGCGCGCCTGATCGACGCGGCTGGCGCCTATCTCGGTGAAGTCATCCGCAGCAATACGCCGGACGCAAGCCAGTGGCAATGGATGAACTACGACGACATGGTGCGCGCCCATCCCGCCTTTGCGCGCCAGCGTCCGCGCGCACGCGATTTCCTGGTGTTTCTCGACAGCGTCGAATACACCACCTACCCGCTGGCCAGCATCAGCGCCGTGCTGACCGACGCGCGCGCCGAATCGCTGCAAGACTACGCGCGCAAGCTGCTGCCGCACAGCGCCGGCGACGGTGCCAACCCGCTGGCGCCAGCCGATATCGAACAATGGCCGGCCGATCCCAAGATGGACCTGACTCTCGACAAGGTCCGCAACGCCATCATGAAGTGGCGCCGCGCGGCCACCGCGGCCGACTACGACACCCTGTACGCCGGTAATCCGGGCTGGCTGGGCAACGACAGCCTGGCCGAGATCTACCGCCGCCAGCACATGCTGCTGGAACGCGGCATGGTGGTGTGGGCTTCGCTGGTACGGGCCAACAACGCCCTGTTCGCCGAGGGACCGCACGACATGCCGGCGCTGCTGGCCTACAGCCTTGACCGCCATTTCGAAGCGCGCCCGCAAGCCTTGCAGCGCGTCGCGCAGGCGCTGTTTGGGTACAAGGGCAAGGACGTACCGGCGCCGCTGCAGCACATCGCCACCTGCCTGTCCAATGAACTGCAACGCCCGCAAGACCTGGCGGTGCCGGACATGCTCACGCGCCGCCGCGTGATGATCTCGGCCTTCCTGGCGGTGCGCAAGCACATGCCGGCCGACGTGATGCAGGGTGCCTGGTTCCCGGTGCTGACCCACCCCGACACCTTGTGCCTGATGATCGCGCCGCGCCAGTTCTGGCCGCAGGAACTGGTCACTGCGTGGAAGTCGGGCGCGATGGTATGAATGACGGTGAGTGAGGCAAGGTAGTATTTGCCGCACTCGCGGGGGGCAGGATGCGCATCCGCAGCAGCGCTACGATGCGATCGAGGCGTGGACGCGCCAGCGCTTCCCGATCGCCGGCGAAACACCGACTGGCTGCGCGGTGCACTGGAACGCGGGCGAGAAGTCGTGGGACTGTCCTTGCCATGGCTCGCGCTTCGCGCCCGATGGGGAGGTGCTGCACGGACCGGCCAAGCGCGCGCTGACGGTGGCCACGCTGGAAGCCGAAACGGGCGCCGGGACGCCTCCGGCAGCGGGGCAAGAGCGCAGGACCGATTAGCTATTAACGTCGCGGGGGCGACGGTAAACGCTGAGCGACGGTAGAGGGCAAAGGAGTCCGTCTCCGCTTAAAAAACAGGCAATTGCGCTTTTGGTGTATCCTACGCCTATCGCAACAACGGCTCACGCCAACTATGCCAGAGCACCCTTATGACGTCCGAACGGACGCCAAGACCCACCGGTCACTGTTTGAACGCCTGACCGCACTGATCTCTCCCGAGCCCGAAAACCGCGCCGAGCTGCTCGAAGTCCTGCACGACGCCCATGAACGCAACCTGATCGACGCCGATGCGCTGTCCATGATCGAAGGGGTGTTCCAGGTCTCGGACCTGTCCGCGCGCGACATCATGGTCCCGCGCTCGCAGATGGACGTCATCGACATCAGCAAGCCGATCGAGGAATGGATGCCGCAGGTGCTGGAAACAGCCCACTCGCGCTTCCCTGCCATCGAAGGCGAACGCGACAAGGTCATCGGCATCCTGCTGGCCAAGGACTTGCTACGCTATTACGCCGAAGAAACTTTCGACGTACGCGACATGCTGCGTCCCGCCATCTTCATTCCCGAATCGAAACGCCTGAATGTGCTGCTGCGCGATTTCCGCGCCAATCACAATCACATGGCCATCGTGGTCGACGAATACAGCGGCGTTGCCGGCCTGATCACGATCGAAGACGTGCTTGAACAGATTGTCGGCGACATCGAAGACGAATACGATTTCGATGAAGAAGAAGACAACATCCTGTCGATCAAGGAAGGCCTGCTCGGCCCGCGCTGGCGCATCAAGGCGCTGACCGAGATCAGCCAGTTCAACGAAGAACTCGGCACCAGCCTGCCGGAAGACGACGTCGATACCATCGGCGGCCTCGTTGCCAGCCATCTCGGCCGCATGCCGCACAAGGGCGACGTGTTCGATATCGCCAACCTGCGCTTCGAGGTGCTGCGCGCCGACGCGCGCCAGGTTCACGTCGTGCTGGTGGAAAAACTGCCGCTGCCCGAAGACGAACACGATTGATGTTGCGCCGCTCGACCGTTCCGCTCGATCCGGCGCTGCGCGCCCCCCGCACCACGCTGCTGCCCATGCTGTTCGCCGCCCTCGCTGGCGCGACCAGCGTGCTGGCGTTCGCGCCCATCGGCTGGTGGCCGCTGCAAATCCTCGCGCTCGCCTTCCTGTTCTACCAGGTCGGCATGGACACCAATGTCCGCCGCAGCAGCCTGATCGGCTGGGCCTTCGGCTTCGGCTGGTCGGTTGCCGGCATGCACTGGCTATACATCACCATGAATCGCTTCGGCAATATTCCGGGACCGATGGCGGTGGCGGCCGTGTGCCTGCTGGGCCTGTACATGGGCTTGTTCGGTGCCTTCGCCAGCGGCTTGTCCACCTGGCTGCGCAAGCGCTGGTCGCTGCCGCTCACCAGCTTTTTATTGCTGGTGCTACCGGTGGCCTGGGGCTTGTCGGACTGGATGCGCGGCTGGGTCATGACCGGCTTCCCCTGGGTTGCCACCGGTTACGCCCATAACGCCAGTCCGCTGGGCGGCTACGCGCCGCTGGTCGGCGTGTACGGCATCGGGGCCATCGCCGCCCTGTGCGCCAGTTGCATCGTCATGCTGACCCAGCGCGCGCGCTGGCCCGGCATGGGCTTGCTCGGCGCCATCCTCGCGGCCGGCTACGGCCTGACTTTCGTCGCCTGGACCGCCCCCCAGGGCAATCCCATCAGCGTGCGCCTGATGCAGGGCAATGTGGAACAGATGAAGAAGTTTGATCCGGATCATGTCATGCGCGCGGTGGAGATGTATCGCGGCATGATCACCGCCCAGCCAGCCGACCTGATCGCCCTGCCGGAAACGGCCGTCGCCACCCTGCCTCAGTATCTGCCACCCGATTATTTGCCGTCGATCAAAAAATTTGCCGCCGACACGGGCAGTCACGTGCTGTTCGGCATCCCCTTGTCCGACGGTCCCGGCAGCTATGCCAACAGCGCGGTCGGTGTCAGCCCGTCCGGCCAGTCTTACCGCTACGACAAGCACCACCTGGTGCCGTTCGGCGAGTTCGTGCCGGCCGGCTTCCGCTGGTTCGTCGACATGATGCGCATTCCGCTGGGCGACATGAGCCGTGGCGCGCAAGTCCAGGGCGCTTTCGCCGTCAAGGACCAGCTGGTGTTGCCGAACGTCTGCTATGAAGACGTCTTCGGCGAAGAAATTGCCCTGCAACTGCGCACCATGCCGCGTCCGGCCACGATGCTTCTTAATATGTCGAACCTGGCCTGGTTCGGCGAATCGGTGGCGATTCCCCAGCATGTGCAAATGTCGCAGATGCGTTCGCTGGAAACCGGGCGCCCGATGCTGCGCGCCACCAACACCGGCGCGACCGTCGTGATCGATGGCCGTGGCAAGATCGTCAACACCTTGCCGATGTACACGCACGGCACCCTGGCTGCCCAGGTACAAGGGATGGGCGGCATGACGCCATTCATCCGCATGGGCAATTATCTGTTCCTCGCACTGGCGGCGCTGGCATTGGCTTTTGCCTGGTTCTCGGGCCGCAAGTACGCAAAAACGCAGCAAACATGACATTGTCGCCACTTGCCCCCCAGCGTCCCGCTAAAACCCGCTAAAATTGGTCGTTTTAGCAAACTCATTCGTTCGCGCCGTCAGCCGCGCGACAGCCACCAAGATGCTCACATTTCAACAAATTATCCTGACCTTGCAAACCTACTGGGACAAGCAGGGCTGCGCCTTGCTCCAGCCATACGATATGGAAGTCGGCGCGGGCACCTTTCACACGGGTACATTCCTGCGCGCAATCGGACCGGAACCCTGGCGTGCCGCCTACGTGCAGCCATCGCGCCGCCCGAAAGATGGCCGCTATGGCGCAAACCCGAACCGCATGCAACACTACTATCAGTATCAGGTGGTCCTCAAGCCGGCGCCGGAAAACATCCTCGACTTGTATCTGGGCTCGCTCAAGGCGCTCGGCCTCGACCTGCAAAAGAACGATGTGCGCTTCGTCGAAGATGACTGGGAAAGCCCGACACTGGGCGCCTGGGGCCTGGGCTGGGAAGTGTGGCTGAACGGCATGGAAGTGACACAGTTCACCTATTTCCAGCAAGTGGGCGGCCTCGATTGCAAGCCGGTGCTGGGCGAAATTACCTATGGTATCGAACGGCTGGCCATGTACTTGCAGGGCGTCGAGAATGTGTACGACCTGGTCTGGACCGAGTGGGAAGAGGGCGGCGTCAAGAAGTCGCTCAGTTACGGCGACGTGTTCCATCAGAACGAAGTCGAGCAATCGACCTATAACTTCGAGCACGCCAACACCGACCTGCTGTTCACCCAGTTCGCCAACCACGAATCGGAAGCCAAGCGCCTGATCGAACTCGAACTGACCCTGCCGGCCTACGAGCAGATCATGAAGGCTTCGCACAGCTTCAACATGCTCGACGCGCGTGGCGCCATTTCGGTCACCGAACGCGCCGCCTACATCGGGCGCGTGCGCACGCTGTCGCGCCTGGTCGCACAAGCCTATTACGACTCGCGCGAAAAGCTGGGATTCCCGATGGCTCCCAAAGCGCCGCTCGCCGCCTGAAAGATAAAATTAGAATGATGAACAACACCTTACTGGTCGAACTGCTGACCGAAGAACTGCCCCCGAAAGCGCTGGTCAAACTGGGCGCCGCTTTTGCCGCCGGCATTACCAACGGCCTCAAATCGCGCGACTTCCTGGGCGACGACAGCGTGGCCACCGCCTACGCCTCGCCGCGCCGCCTGGCCGTGTCGATCACCGGCGTGCGCGCCATGTCGCCCGATAAATCGGTGCGCGAAAAAGTCTTGCCGGTCAGCGTAGCATTGGATGCCGACGGCAAGGGCACCGCGCCACTGGCGAAAAAACTCGCTGCCCTCGGCGTGCCCGACCTCGATATCGCTACGCTCGAACGCGCCGTGGACGGCAAGGCCGAAAGCCTGTTCTACACCCGCAGCGTGGCTGGCAGCGCGCTGCACACCGGCCTGCAAGCCGCGCTGGAAGAATCCGCCGCCAAGCTGCCGATTCCCAAATTAATGAGCTACCAGCGTCCGGACGGCAGCACCGTGCAGTTCGTGCGTCCGGCACACAAGCTGGTCGCCCTGCATGGCGAGGCCGTCGTGCCGTTGACCCTGCTCGGCCTTTCGTCCGGCAAGCAGACGCTCGGCCACCGCTTCCTGACCGATGGCGCGCCCCTGACGATCGCGCATGCCGACCAGTACGCGGCCACGCTCGAAGCGCAAGGCAAAGTCATCGCCAACATTGAAGCGCGCAAGGAAAAGATCCGCAGCGCGCTGCTGCAAAAAGCCGGCGCCGACCAGGTGCTGATGCCCGAGTCGCTGCTCGACGAAGTGTCGGCGCTGGTCGAATGGCCGGTGGTGTACGAGTGCCACTTCGAGGAAGAATTCCTGGCCGTGCCGCAGGAATGCCTGATCCTCACCATGCAGACCAACCAGAAGTATTTTGCGCTGACCGATGCCGACGGCAAGCTGCGTTCGCGCTTCCTGATCGTGTCCAACATCGAAACAAGCGATCCGCAGCACATCATCGGCGGCAACGAGCGCGTGGTGCGTCCGCGCCTGTCCGACGCCAAGTTCTTCTTCGAGCAGGATAAGAAGAAGACCCTGGAATCGCGCCTGCCGCTGCTGGCCAATGTGGTCTACCACAACAAGCTGGGCACCCAGGCCGCGCGCTCGCAGCGCGTGGTGGCCATTGCCACCGCCATCGCCCACACCATGGGCTACAACGAACAACTGGCCGCGCGCGGCGCGCAACTGTCCAAGGCCGACCTGCTGACCGACATGGTGGGCGAGTTCCCTGAGCTGCAAGGCATCATGGGCACCTACTACGCGCGTCACGACGGCGAGCCGGAAGAAGTGGCGCTGACCGCGACCGAACACTATCAGCCGCGCTTTGCCGGCGACACCCTGCCATCGACCGAGACCGGCACCGCCGTGGCGCTGGCCGACAAGCTCGAAACGCTGGTCGGCATCTGGGGCATCGGCCTGCAGCCAACCGGTGAAAAAGATCCGTTCGCACTGCGCCGCCACGCGCTGGGCGTGCTGCGCATGCTGGTCGAAAAGCGCATGGACGTGTCGATCATCCAGTTGCTCGGCTTCGCCAATGCGCGCTTCGACGGCATCGCCGGCTTCACCGATCCGGTGCTCGACGTGCGCGCCTTCATGTTCGACCGCCTGCGCGGCGTGCTGCGCGAGCGTGGCTTTAGCGCCAACGAAGTCGAAGCCGTGCTCACCTCGCACGTCGACCGCCTGCACGACATCGTCGAGCGCCTGGAAGCGGTGCAAGCCTTTGCCGCCCTGCCGGAAAGCGTCACCCTGGCCGAAGCGAACAAGCGCATCACCAACATCCTCAAGAAAAATGGCGCCGTCACCGGCGCACCAATCGAAGCGCTGCTCAAGGAAGACGCCGAACGCACCCTGTTCGCGGCCATTAGGCGCGTGCGTCCGGAAATCGATGCGGCCTTCGCGGCGCGCGACTTCGCCGGCACCCTGAAAACGCTGGCCCAGCTGCGCGACGACGTTGCGAAGTTTTTTGATGACGTGATGGTGATGGACGAGGATCTGGCGCTGCGCAACAACCGCCTGGCGCTGCTGTCGGTCCTGCACGGCATGATGAACCGCGTCGCCGACATTTCCAAGCTGGCGGCCTAGGAGAGACCGGCATGAAGATGATCATCCTCGACCGAGACGGCGTCATCAACCACGATTCGCCGGCCTTCATCAAGTCGCCGGCGGAGTGGATTCCGATCCCCGGCTCGCTCGAAGCGATCGCCCGCCTGAACCAGGCGGGTTATCGGGTGGTCATCGCCTCGAACCAGTCGGGCATTGCGCGCGAACTGTTCGACATGACGATCCTCAACGCGATTCACCAGAAGATGCACGCCAGCGCGCAGCAGGTTGGGGCCGACATCGACGCCATCTTCTTTTGCCCGCACGCGGCCATCGACAACTGCGATTGCCGCAAGCCGAAAGCCGGCATGTTCGATGAAATCGCCAAGCGCTTCAAAGTCAGCCTGAAAGGCGTGCCGACCGTGGGCGACTCGCTGCGCGACCTGCAGGCGGGCTTCATCAGCGGCTGCACGCCCTACCTGGTCCTGACCGGCAAGGGCGAAAAGACGCGCCAGACCGGCGGCCTGCCGCCCGGCACCCAGGTCTTCCCCGACCTGGCGACGATGGTCAGCGCGCTGCTCAAGGTCAGTGCCGCGGCCGCGCACATCCCCATCTGATTGTCGTATCCGACTCCCCATCGACTCACGCATCCCCGGAGACTTCTTTGCGTCATACCATCCTGTTCCTGCGTTCCATGCTGTTTACCGTGGTCATGGCGATTGCCACCATCGTGTGGGCCTGCGTATGCTTCCTGGCCGCGCCGCTGCCGTACAACAAACGCTTCTGGGTCACCTCGCGCTGGAACGTCTTCGTGATCTGGTGCGCCAAGGTCATTTGCGGCATCCATTATGAATTCAAGGGTTACGAGAACCTGCCCGACGAACCGGCCATCGTGCTGTCGAAACACCAGTCGGCGTGGGAGACGATTTTCCTGCTGCCGAACCTGACCCGTCCCCTGGTGTTCGTGTTCAAGAAGGAGATCTTGTATATCCCCTTCTTCGGCTGGGCCATGGCGCTGCTGCGCATGATCCCGATCGACCGCAAGCGGGGCAAGAACGCCTTCAAGCACGTGGTCGCGCATGGCAAACGCCGCCTGGCCAGCGGCCAATGGATTATCATGTTCCCTGAAGGGACCCGCATCCCGGTCGGACAAAAAGGTAAATACAAAAGCGGCGGAACGCGCCTGGCGATTGAAACCAATGCGGTGGTGGTGCCGATCGCGCATAATTCAGGTGAATGCTGGCCCAAGAACTCTTTTCTGAAACGCCCTGGTGTGATCACGGTATCGATCGGCAAACCGATTTCACCGGACGGGCACACCCCTGACAGCTTGATGCACGAGGTAGAAAATTGGATAGAATCCGAAATGCGCGTCATTTCGCCCCACGTCTACAGCGCTGGCTGAGCGGGGTCGGCGCCCTGATCCAGGCAGCGGCGCCGCAGCAGACCGAGTCCTCTCCCAAGATCAACGGCGACCAGCTCGAATTATTCGCCCAGGATTTTTTTGCGGCGCTGGAACCGGCCGCAAAGCAGTCGATCGCGCCGCAGCCGCTGTTCAAGGCGCCGCCGGCGCCGCCCAAAGTCGTTTTCCCCACGCCGCTGCGCGCACCGGACGCGCCACCGCTGCGGCGCATCCAGCTCGGCCCCCACAGCCTCGAATTTGAATTGCGCCGCTCCAGCCGGCGCTCGATCGGTTTCATGATCGACGACCATGGCCTGCGCGTCACCGCGCCCAGGCGCATCACCCTGGCCGACATCGACAACGCCATCCGCGCCAAGCAGCGCTGGATCATCACCAAGCTGCGCGAACGCGGCGAGCGGCGCGCACTGCGCCAGGAACGCGCGCCGGTGGTGTGGATCGACGGCGCCCAGCTGCCCTACCTGGGCGCCAACATCACGCTGCGCCTGATCGAGGCGCCGCGCAGCCGCTGCGAGTTCGATGCGGATGCGCGCGTGCTGACGGTGGGCGTGGTGGCCGGGCTGGCCGAATGGCAGTTGCAGGAACGGGTGAAGATCTGGTTCCAGGCCGAGGCCAAGCGCCTGTTCGCCGACCGGCTCGACCTGTATGGGGCAAAACTGGGCGTGCGCCACGCCTCGCTGGCGCTGTCGTCGGCCGGCACGCGCTGGGGTTCGTGCACCGTCGATGGCCACATCCGCCTGAACTGGCGCCTGATCCACTACGCGCTGCCGCTGGTCGACTACGTGGTGGCGCACGAACTGGCGCACCTGATCGAAATGAACCACAGTGCGCGCTTCTGGGCCAGGGTGGAGTCGGTGTATCCCGATTATGACGGCGCCAGGACGGCGCTCAAGCAGCGCTCGCAGGAAATGCCGGTGGTGTTCAGCGCCTGACGCGCAGCGCGCTCTCAGAGCCGCGTGGCGGCCCGCAGCGACTCGCTGAAGCGGACCATGCTCTCGCCCTGCGCGGCGTTCAGGCAGCGGAACGGTACCGGCAGGGTGCCGCGCTTGAGAACCATCATGAAGCCGCGCGAATAGCGCCGGATCGCATACACATCGCCCCACGGTACCAGGGTCACGCCACTGCGGCTGGCGCGCACGATGCCATGCGTGTCGATCGTGAATTCATAGGTATTCCGGGAACGCCCCTGCGTGACGAAATGCAAGGCCGCGGACGAGGTACTCTTGGTTTGCATCCAATACGTAGCAAGAGTACCAATGCGGCGGCGGCGGATGATATATCCGGCGTGCTGCCACATGAAGCTGACATATTCCGGCAGCGCATAGCGCACCGAAAACTGCACCGTCTCCGGTGCGGCCGCCGGCACCAGGCCCGGTCCGAGCACCGGCAGCGGCATCATCGGCGCGTCAATGGTGACGCGGTTTGCTGAATCGAGCCGTTCGCGTTGAACCAGCACGGCGACGGGCTTGCGGCTGCCCACCGGCTTTGGATGAATGAACCACATGCGTTTCCCCAGTTATATTTGTTGTGGTCACATGTTACCAAAGCCTAATAGATCAATCGTCGCAATAAACCAACTGTGCGCGCGGTCGCGCCACGGTGCCGTTGCGCGTATGCGGCGGCCTGCGCACCCATGGCGGCACGCGCGGCGGGGTCGGCGAGCAGGCGCGCCGCTTCGCTGAGCAGCACGCCGGCATCGGGCACGCGAATCGCGCCACCGTCGGCGATCGCGTCTTCGGTGGCCAGCGCAAAATTGAAGGTGTGCGGGCCGACCAGCACCGGTTTGCCCAGGGCGCACGGCTCGATCAGGTTTTGCCCGCCCAGCGGCAGCAAGCTGCCGCCCACGAAGGCCACGTCGCATGCGGCGTAGTAGGCGAACATTTCGCCCATCGAGTCTCCCAGCAGTACCTGCGCGTCGAGATCCTCCTGCCCGATGGCCGAGCGGCGCCGCAGCGAAAAGCCGCGTTCCCTGACCAGCGCCGCCACGTCATCGAAACGCTGCGGGTGGCGCGGCACGATCATCAGGAGCGGCGCCGGTCCGGCCGGCAGCGTCATTTTCCTGAACGCGTCGAGGATCAGGGCTTCCTCGCCGTCGCGCGTGCTGGCGCACAGCAGCACCGGGCGTTCGCCGATCCGCGCACGCAGCCAGGCGCCCGTCTCCAGCGCCGCATCGGGCACCACCACGTCGAACTTGATGCTGCCGGTGACTTCCACCTTGGGCGCGCCGAAAGAGCGCAGGCGCGCCGCGTCAGCCTCGGTCTGGGCCGCCACCAGGGCGATGCCACGGCCGGCATCGGTCATCAGCTTGCCGAAGCGCTGGCCGCGCCGCAGCGAGCGTTCCGACAGGCGTGCATTGACCAGCGCGACCGGAATGCGCTCGCCGCAGGCGGCGATCAGGTTGGGCCAGACTTCGGTCTCCATCAGGATGCAGATGCGCGGCGTGAACTGGCGGATGAAGCGGTTCACCATGCCCATCGTGTCGTACGGCAGATAGGCCTGGACCAGGCGCTCGCCATGTTTGGAAAACAGCGCCTTGCCGGTGGCGCGCCCGGTGGGGGTCATATGGGTCAGTACGATGCGGCTGTCGGGATACGCCTCGGCCAGCGCGTCGATCAGCGGTTCGGCGGCGCGCGTTTCGCCGACCGACACCGCATGCACCCAGATCGTGTGCCAGCCGGCCACGCGGCCGCCGTAGAAGCCGAGCCGCTCGCGCCAGTGCTGGCGGTAGCCCGGTTCCTTGAAGCCGCGCCACCACAGGCGCCCCAGCACCAGCGGCAAGGCCAGGTACCACATGACGCTGTAGAAGGTGCGCATCAGGCCGCGCCCCGCAGTTGCTTCACGGCGGCCAGTACCTCGGCCACCGCGGGCGGTGCGCCCTTGTCGCCCAGGTTGATGATGTGCGGCGACCAGTTGCCTTCGGTTTTCCACTTGGGCGAGTCGCAATAAATCTCGATCACGGGGCGCATGAAGGCGGCGGCGATGTGGGTCAGGCCGGTGTCCACGCCGATCGCCAGCGCCACGTTGCGCGCCAGGCTGACCGCTTCATCCATCGACAGCTTGGGCAGCACGGTGGCATTCGGCAGGCTGGCCGCCAGCGTTTCGGCTTCGGCTTTCTCGACGGGCGAACCCCAGGCCAGCAGCACCGGCATGGGCGCGAGCGCACGTCCGGTGGCGATCCAGTTCTCGGGCGCCCATTTCTTGGCGTTGCGCGCGGTCCCATGGAAGAACACCGCGTAATCCCCGGCCGGCATCCATGCCGGGCGCTTGGCGTGCTCCGGTCCCGGCAAGCCGAAGTCGGGCTGGGTGTCGAGCGCGTAGCCGAGCGCCGCACCTGCCACCAGGCGTCCGCGCGCCACCGCGTGCGTGCGCGGATCGGTGGCAATGCTGTGGGTGTGGAAGATGCGCGAGATGCCTTCGTAGCCCGAGCCTTCGCTGCCGTTGGCCAGGCCCACCTTGCGCCCGCCCCTGGTCACGCGCGCGGCGCCCATGATGATGCCGGTCTTGAGCAAGCCCTGGGTGTCGAACACGTAGTCGTACTGTTCTTCGCGCACGGCCTTGAAGAAGGCGCGGATCTCGGCGCGCGTTTCCTTCTTGCCGAGGCTCTTGCGCCAGCGCCGCAAGGCGAACGGAATGATGCGGCGCACGTGCGGGTTCAGGCGCACCAGGCTGACATAGCCCTCCTCCACCACCCAGTCGATATTGGCGTCGGGATGGTGGCGCAGGATATCGGCCACCATCGGCAGGTTGTGCAGCACGTCGCCCAAAGACGAAACGCGCACCAGCAGGATGTTCAGGCGCGCCAAGCGGGGCTCGCGCTCAGAACGGCAGTTCGGCGTCGGGCCGCACGGCCACGATCACGCGCCGGAATTCGCTCTGGATGCGGCGCAGCGCTTCCGGCGTTTCCGCTTCGAAGCGCATCACCACCACCGGCGTGGTGTTGGACGATCGCGCCAGGCCAAAGCCATCCGGATATTCGACGCGCAGGCCGTCGATGTCGATGATGCGCTCGGAACCGGGGAAAGTCGCTTCATTGCGCAGGCGCTCGATCAGGGCCACGTTCTCGCCTTCGGCCAGGTGCAGGTGCAGTTCGGGCGTGCTGTCGGACTGCGGCAGCGCGTTCATCATGGCCGACGGATCGCTCTCTTTGGTGAGCAGTTCCAGCAGGCGCGCGCCGGAATACAGGCCGTCGTCGAAACCGTACCAGCGGTCCTTGAAGAAGATATGGCCGCTCATTTCGCCGCCCAGCGGGGCGCCGGTTTCGCGCAGCTTGGCCTTGACCAGCGAGTGGCCGGTCTTCCACATCAGGGGACGGCCGCCATGCTTGCTGATCCACGGCGCCAGGTGGCGCGTGCATTTGACGTCGTACAAAATCTCGGCGCCCGGATTGCGCGACAGGACATCGGCCGCGAACAGCATCATCTGGCGGTCCGGATAGATGATCTGGCCATCCTTGGTGACCACGCCCAGGCGGTCGCCGTCGCCGTCGAAGGCGATACCGATTTCGGCATCGGTCTCTTGCAGGCAGCGGATCAGGTCTTGCAGGTTTTCCGGATGGGCCGGATCGGGATGGTGGTTCGGGAAGGTGCCGTCCACTTCGCAGAACAGTTCGATCACTTCGCAGCCCATGCCGCGATACAGGTCGCCGGCAAAGGCGCCGGCCACGCCGTTGCCGCAGTCGACCGCGATTTTCATCGGGCGCGCCAGCTTGACGTCGCCGATGATGCGCTCCAGGTAAGCGGCGCGGATATCGTGGGTGCGGTAGGCGCCCGGCGTCGGGGCGGCGCTGCCGTCATGCGCGGCGATGCTGTCGGTTATGCTGTGAAACAGCGCCTGGATGGTTTCGCCGTGAATCGCTTCGCCGGCCAGCACCATCTTGAAACCGTTGTAGTTGGGCGGATTGTGGCTGCCCGTGACCATGATGCCCGAGGCCGCGCCCAGCACATTGGTGCCGAAGTAGACCATCGGCGTCACCACCACGCCCAGGTCGATCACATCGACGCCGGCCGCTTGCAAGCCTTGCGCCAGCGCTGCCGTCAGTTCCGGGCCGGACAGGCGCCCATCGCGGCCGATCACGACGATGCGCTCGCCCTTGGCCAGCGCGGCCGTGCCGAAGGCCTGGCCGATCTGGTGCGCGATGCCGGCGTCGAGCGTACTGCCGATCACCCCGCGAATGTCGTAGGCTTTGAAGATCGTCTTGGAAAGTGGAAGCATGGGATAGAAACCTTAGGAGAGTCGCGGCGCGGCAGGATGCTGGCGTGCGCCATGCAGGAACAGGCGGTACCGGGCTTGCAAACAGTGCGTCGGGATGAATGTGGGGGAAAGCGCTTAAAAGAACGTGGTTGATATTGTAGCGGCAAGCGGGGCTGTTGGGAATTGCCGGCCCGCGGATCTTGCCGCTACATGGAAAACGACTAGACGCGCAGCTTGTCGATGTCTTTGCCGCCTTCGACCCATTCCTTGACCCATTTCGGCTGACGGCCACGGCCGGTCCATTGTTGGGCTGCATTGTCCGGATGACGATAACGCACGGCCACGCTGCCGGTCTTGGCGCGGATGCCGGTGCCAATCAGATCCTTTAGTGGCACACCAACGCTCTGTGCAATTGCCAGGATCTGTTCGCGCGCCTTGGCGACTTCCTGGTGCTCGCGCTTCTTCATTTCTTGCTTGATTTGATCCTGCAGGTTGCGCAGGTCACCAACGGACATATTTGACAGATCCATCATCGTTCCTTCAAAGTGGGGTTGAAACAAATTAAGTGAAAACTCACCAATTGTCGCAATATACTACATCCGTGTATTAATGCTAGTCCTTCTTGCGAAGAATGAGCCAGCGCGGTGACTTAAATCGAACAATACGCGCATACAGCCACACATAACTGACGACGAACAATAAACAGAAAAAAATCAATACGCCCGTGTCTTTCCAGAACACCGTGGCCGGGATTACCGCCATCAGCGAAAACATCCACAGGTAGGGCGATGTTAGCGAATTGCGGCGCATCAGGGCGCGCGCTTCTTTGCGTCCCACCGCCCATTGCACGATGCGCCGGAAAATCAGGCTGTGCAAGTGAATTCCATCGGGCATCGCGGGAGATTTGCCGCGCAAGAACATGCGGCGATAGGCGGAGAAAATCGTTTCAAACGCCGGATATATCAGCAGCAAAGCCGCATACCAGGTCGACACATCGGGGTTGCGCATTACCAGCAGCAGCGCCAGCTCGCCCAGCATGAAGCCGATAAAATACGCGCCGCCGTCGCCCAGGAATATCAGGCCGACCGGGTAATTCCAGATCAGGAAGCCAGCCGTGGCGCCCGCCACCATCAGCGCCGCCACCAGCACGAACACATCGCCCACCTGCCACGCCACATAACCGAGCGAGATCAGCATACAAATGGTTACCACGCTGGCCAGGCCATTAAAGCCGTCGATGATATTAATCGCATTGGCGATCCCGGCCACCGCCAGCACGGTCAGCGGCAGCGCCACCCAGATATACATGATGCGCCACGAACTGAAGGGAAAGTCAATGCGGTCGAGTTTGGCGTCGAGCAAGAAATAACCGAGCAAGGCGGCCGCCATCGTCAATACCAGGCGGCGCAGCGCGCTGACATTGCCGGTATAGTCTTCCACGATGCCGCCGACAAATGCCACGCCGGCGCACAGCATCAGCGACATCAGCCAGCCCGCCATGGCCGGCACGCGCCAGATCGAAATGAGCGCACTGATGACGACCGCCATGAAAATCGGCAGCCCGCCAATGCGCGCCACGGTATGCGAGTGGACTTTTTGCACGCCGAAAAAATCGGCATCGAGCGCGGGACCATGCAGCCTGGCCTGCTTGATCACAAGCAGGGTCAGCAAGGCGGAAGCGACGAAACTCACGAGAAATGAAAACATTATTATTTATATATGCAAAAACGCGGGCAGGCTCGTGCCCTACCCGGCGGACCAACGCATGCGGTGAGTGTTGCCGTCGCCATGATCTGGTGTGGAGGTAATCCGTGATTGTACCGGATTACCCGCCCCTTAATTACGCCTGGATGGGGGCTGGCGGCCGACGATGCGCAGGTTTTATGCAAAAAAGAGCGCTATCGGCGCCTGTTGCGGCACTTTTGCTCACTCCTGGCCGACGGCGCCGCTCGCGCCCGCCCCGGCCAGGCAGTCGGCCAGGGCCGCGCGCCAGTGCGGCAGGGGGCCGCACAAGGCCATCAACCTGGCGCAATTCAAGCGCGAATTGGCGGGCCGGGGCGCGCTGGCGCCGTACTCGGCGGCGCTGATCGGGATCACCTCGCAGGCCATTCCGGTCGCGCCGAAAATCGCCTCGGCAAAGCCGGCCCAGCTGGTCTGGCCCTGGCTGCCGAGGTGGTACAGGCCGCCGTGCCGCTCCCACCAGGGCGCGCCACCCGCCAGCGCCAGTCCCAGCAGCTGCGCGCTGGTGTCGGCCACCGTGCGGCTCCAGGTGGGCGCGCCGTGCTGGTCGGCGACGATGCGCAACTGCGTGCGTTCGCGCGCCAGGCGCAACATGGTCAGGAGAAAATTATTGCCGTGCATGCCATATAGCCAACTGGTGCGCAAAATCAGGTGCGGAATGCCGGCGGCGGCAATCGCCTGCTCGCCGGCAAGCTTGCTCTGGCCATAGACATTCAGCGGCGCCGGCGTATCGGTCTCGGCGTAGGCGCCCGCGCTGCTGCCGTCGAACACGTAATCGGTGGAATAATGCAGCAGCGCGGCCCCCAGCGCGCGGGCTTCCTGCGCCATCAGGGCGGGCGCGTCGGCGTTGATGCGCATCGCCAGCGCGCCCTCGCCCTCGGCCCGGTCCACGGCCGTGTAGGCGGCCGCGTTGACGATCAGATGGGGCCGCACAGCGCGCAGCACGGCGCGCAGCTGGTCGAGATCGGCCAGGTCGCACTGCGCGTGCCCGGGCGCGACCAGTTCGCCCAGCGGGCGCAGGCTGCGCGCCAGTTCATGCCCGACTTGCCCGCTGGCGCCGGTGAGTAAAATCTTCACGGGAACACGTCGGACTGGGACAGCGGCGCACCCTTGCTATCCTTGCCCGATAGCATGGGCAGTCCGCGCAAGGGCCACTCGATACCGATATCGGGATCGTTCCACAAAATCACCCGTTCCAGCTCGGGCGCCCAGTAATCGGTGGTTTTGTACTGGACTTCGGCGCTCTCGCTGGTGACCATGAAGCCGTGCGCGAAGCCGGGCGGAATCCACAGCTGACGCTGGTTTTCGGCCGATAAATCGACCCCGATCCAGCGCCCGAAAAAGGCCGATGATTTGCGCAGATCGACCACCACGTCATAGATGGAACCGGCGCTGGCGCGCACCAGTTTGCCTTGCGGCTGGCTGATCTGATAATGCAGGCCGCGCAAGACATTCCTGGCCGATTTGGAATGGTTATCCTGGACAAAATGGGCGCTGACACCGGTCAGTTGCTCGAACTTGCGCTCGTTGAAACTCTCGAAGAAAAAGCCCCGGTCGTCGCCGAACACGCGCGGCTCCAGGATCAGCACTTCGGGCATGGCGGTTGGTGTGACTTTCATCAGAAAATCCTATCATTTAAGATGTGCAGCAAATACTGCCCGTAAGCATTATCTTTTATCGGCTGGGCCAGCGCTTCCAGGTCGGCGGCGCTGATAAAACCCTTGCGGTAAGCAATTTCTTCGGGGACCGCGACTTTCAAACCCTGCCGCTTCTCGATTGTGGCAATAAATTGTGAGGCGTCCAATAGCGATTCGTGGGTACCGGTATCGAGCCAGGCCAGTCCGCGCCCCATCACTTCCACCCGCAATTGCCCGGTGGCCAGATAGGCGCGGTTAACATCGGTAATCTCCAGCTCGCCGCGTGCCGACGGCCGGATCGCGGCGGCGATGTCGCACACCTGCCTGTCGTAAAAATACAGGCCGGTCACCGCGTAATGCGATTTCGGCAGCAACGGCTTTTCTTCGATCGACAGCGCATTCTGGTCCTGGTCGAATTCCACCACCCCGTAGCGTTCCGGATCGTGCACGTGATACGCGAATACCGTGGCGCCATCGGTGCGCGCATTGGCCATATTCAATTTATGATCAAGTCCATGACCGTAATAAATGTTATCGCCCAAAATCAGCGCTGAAGGTTGCGCGCCGACAAACTCGCGCCCGATAACGAAGGCTTGCGCCAGGCCATCGGGCGCCGCCTGCACCGCGTAGCGCAGGTTAATGCCCCAGGCGCTGCCGTCGCCCAGCAGCGCGTGAAAACGCGGCGTATCCTGCGGCGTCGAAATGATCAGGATATCGCGTATCCCGGCCAGCATCAGGGTCGTGAGCGGATAATAAATCATCGGCTTGTCGTACACCGGCAGCAACTGCTTGGAGACGCTGGTGGTGACCGGATACAGGCGCGATCCGGAGCCGCCCGCCAGGATAATGCCCTTGCGCGCCATTGGCGCCGTCATGCCGCCGCTCCCGCATGACGATAAGCGCCCGAGGCGATATCTTCCGCCCATGCGCGCTGCTCCAGGTACCAGCGCACGGTATTGGCGATACCGCTGCCGAAACTCTCGGCCGGGCGCCAGCCCAATTCGCGCTGCAGCTTGCCGCTATCGACGGCATAACGCCGGTCGTGGCCCGGACGGTCCGCCACATGCGCGATCTGGCTGCGATAACTGGCCGCGCGCGGGGCCGCGCCGTCCAGCAGATCGCACAGGGTGTGGATCACATCGATATTCTTCATTTCATTGCAGCCGCCGACGTTATACACCTGGCCCGGCCGCCCGCAATCGAGGATGCGGCGCAGCGCCGCGCAGTGGTCGCCCACATACAGCCAGTCGCGCACCTGCTGCCCGTCGCCGTACAGCGGCAGCGGCTTTCCGGCCAGCGCATTGGCGATCATCAGGGGAATCAGCTTTTCGGGGAACTGGTAGGGACCATAGTTGTTCGAGCAATTGCTGGTCAGGGTCGGCAAGCCGTAGGTGTGATGGCAGGCCCGCACCAGATGGTCCGAGGCCGCCTTGGAGGCCGCATACGGGCTGTTTGGCGCATACGCGGTGTGCTCGGTAAACGCCGGATCGGCCGGACCGAGCGTGCCATACACTTCATCGGTCGACACGTGCAGGAAGCGAAACGCGCTTTTCGGCGCGCTTGCCAGGTCCTGCCAATACGCGCGCGCCGCTTCGAGCAGCGCGAAGGTGCCGTTGATATTGGTGGCGATGAACTCGCCCGGGGCGTCGATCGAGCGGTCCACATGGCTCTCGGCGGCGAAATGGAGCAGCGCGCGCGGGCGATGCCGCGCCAGGAGCTGCGCCACCAGCGCGCGGTTGCCGATATCGCCCTGCACGAACAGGTGGCGCGGGTCGTCCTTGAGCCGCGCAAGATTATTCAGATTGCCTGCATACGTCAGCTTATCCAGATTCAATACCGGCTCGTCGCTGCGCGCCAGCCAGTCGAGGATGAAATTGGATCCGATAAAACCGGCACCACCGGTTACAAAAATCATTTAGTATCCGCGGAGGTCGGAAATTTGAAACCACGATTTTATGTGAAACCCGCCAGTACTGGAATTTAATTGTTAAGAACTTACGTAATTGGCGACCTCCAAGGGTGCGCCCACGAAGCCGCCGTCCTGCTCAAGCGCATCGATGACGATGCCGCGGGACAGGCGCGGGTGCTGTTCGTGGGTGACCTGATCAACCGCGGCCCGGCCTCGCTGGACGCCTTGCGCCAGGTGGCGGCGCGCGCGCGCGCCAGCGGCGGCACCAGTGACGCCCTGCTCGGCAACCACGACCTGCACCTGCTGGCGGTGGCCGTGGGCGCGCAAAAGATGTCGAAATCCGACACCTTGGACGCCATCCTCGGCGCGCCCGACCGCGATCAATTGATCGACTGGCTGCGCCATCGCCCGCTGGCCATGATGGCCAAAGGCCACCTGCTGGTGCATGCCGGCGTGGCGCCCCAGTGGGATGCGGCGCAAACCATGGCGCTGGCGGCGGAAGTCGAGACGGTGCTGCGCGGGCCGGGCTGGATCGATTTTTTGCGCGAGATGTACGGCAACGAGCCGGCGCGCTGGGACGATGCGCTCACCGGCATCGCGCGCCTGCGCTGCATCGTCAACGCGCTCACGCGCATGCGCCTGTGCGCGCCCGACGGCAGCATGGATTTCAAGGAAAAGGAAAGCGCGGGCGCGCCGCCCGGATCGAATCTGCGGCCCTGGTTCGACCTGCCCGGCCGCCGGAGCCTTGGCACCACCGTGGTGTTCGGCCACTGGTCGGCCTTAGGCCTGCTGCTGCGCCCCGACGTCATCGGCCTCGATAGCGGCTGCGTGTGGGGTGGCAAACTGACGGCCCTGTGCCTGGACGACCGCAGCCTGCTGCAGGTCGACTGCCCCGAGTACAGGGAACCCGGCAAACAGAAGCCCTAGACGGCCTGCTGGCCCAGCGCCGCGCCCACGGCCACTTGGGCGGCGGCGCACAGGTCGCGCCGGTGCGCGCCGGCGCCATCCATCGCTTCCAGGCATATCAGGCGCGCGGTGACCGGCGGGCCGGAGAGAATCGCCACCATGCTGTCGGCGAAGGTCATCTCGCCGATGAATTCAATCGATGGATGCGGCGCGCCGCTGGCATCCACATAGCTCACCGCGTACGGCTGCACCATCACTTTGGCATCCACCGCCGCCTCGAACAGATTGGCATGGAAGGGCAGCAGGGTGCCCTGCGGAGCCGTGGTCCCTTCCGGAAAAAAGGCGACGCGCTCGCCCTGCTCCAGCTTGAGCACCAGGCCCTTGAAGATCTGGCGCAGGTCGCGCCGGTTGCCGCGCGCGAGAAACACCGTGCCGCCCTTGTCGGCCAGCCAGCCCAGCACCGGCCACTCGCGGATTTCCGACTTGGCCACGAAGCGGCACGGGTACAGCGCATTGATCACGAAGATATCGAGCCACGAAACGTGGTTGGCCACCACCATCGCGTGCGCCAGCGCCGGCACGCCGGTCGATGGCGTCACCGTCACGCCGCAGATGCCCACCAGCCGTCGCGACCAGCTCTGGGTCACGCGGTCGCGCAGCCGGTGGCTGGCCCACGGGAACACGAATGCGCACGCGGACAGGCCGGTCAGCAGATGGAAAAACACGCGGCACAGCCGGAAATAGAGCTTGATCTTCATTGACACCAAAGGAACGGGAATGCCGGGCGCGCCGATGGCGCCCGGTTTGCCTGCGGCGTCGCGCGCCGCCGGTCATCTTAACGCTGGAACGCGACGCGTCCGCCCACGATGGTCGCCTTCACCTGCCCGGCCAGTTCATAGCCGAGGAAAGGCGTGTGCTTGCCCTGGCTGGCCAGCGCTGACGCTTCGACCGTCCAGCGCGCGGCCGGATCGAACACCACCACGTCGGCGGGGGCGCCCGGCGCCAGCTGGCCCACCGCCAGGCCGGCAATGCGCGCCGCGTCGGCCGTGATCTTGGCGATGGCGCGCGCCAGCGGGGAGCTTGACCCGGCCGCGCCATGCTGCACGCTGGCGTAATCGTCGGCCCACTTGATGGCCAGCGACAGCAGCAGTTCCAGGCCGGTGGCGCCGGGAGAGGCTTCGCCGAACGGCAGCAGCTTCTCGTCGTCGTCGACCGGGGTGTGGTCGGAGCAGATCGCGTCGATGGTGCCGTCGTACAGGGCGGCGCGGATCGCATCGCGGTCGCGCTGGCTGCGGAACGGCGGCGTAACGCGCGCGTTGGAATCGAAAAAGCCGATGTCGGCGTCGGTCATGTGCACATGGTGCACCGCCACGTCGCAGGTGACCGGCAAGCCTTCCTTCTTGGCCGCCCGCACCAGGTCAAGGCCGGCGGCGGACGACATGCGGCACAGGTGCACGCGCGCGCCGGTGGCGCGCACCAGTTCGAACACGGTGTGCAGCGCGATGGTCTCGGACATGACCGGCACCCCGGCCAGGCCAAGGCGCGATGCCAGCGGCCCGCTGTGGGCGATGCCGCCGCGCCCGATGTGCGCATCCTGCGGACGCACCCACACGGTAAAGCCGAAGGTTTTGGCGTACTGCAGGGCGCGCAGCAGCACCGTGGTGTCTTCGATGACTTCCTCGGCCTGCGAAAAGCCGATACAGCCCGCTTCCGTCAGCTCCACCATTTCGGTCAGGGCCTTGCCCTTCAGGCCCATGGTCAGCGCGCCCAATGGGTGCACGTGCGCCTGCTGCAGTTTGCCGGCACGGTACTTGAGCATTTCGACCAGGCCCGGCTCGTCCAGCACCGGATCGGTATCGGGCGGGCAAATCAGGCTGGTCACGCCGCCCTGCATCGCCGCCTGCATCTCGGACTTGAGGGTGGCCTTGTATTCGTAGCCCGGCTCGCGCAGGCGCGCCGACAGGTCGACCAGGCCGGGAGCGACCACCAGGCCGGTGGCGTCGATGCTGTTGCCGGCCTTGAAACCGGCTGGCGCCGTGCCGGTCGATGCCACTTTGCCGTCGACGATAAACAGGTCGGTGACCGTGTCGATGCCGTTGGCCGGGTCGATCAGGCGCCCGTTCTTGATATGAAGATGGTTGTTCACGTTCACCCTTGCGCTCCTGCCAGAATACTCATTACCGCCATCCGTACCGCGATCCCGAACGTCACCTGCGGCAAAATCACCGCCTGCGCACCATCGGCCACGGCCGAATCGATTTCCACGCCCCGGTTCATCGGACCCGGATGCATGACGATCGCATCGGGTTTGGCCAGTGCCAGGCGCTCGGGCGTCAGGCCGTAGCTCTTGAAATACTCCTGCGCCGACGGCAGCAGCGCGCCGCTCATGCGCTCGTTCTGCAAGCGCAGCATGATGATCACGTCGACGTCTTTCAGGCCCTCGTCCATGTTGGTGAACACGCGCACGCCCATCTGTTCCAGCCCGCCCGGCAGCAGCGTGTGCGGGCCGATGGCGCGCACTTCCGGCACGCCCAGGGTGGTCAGCGCGTGGATGTCGGAACGCGCCACGCGGCTGTGCAGGATGTCGCCAACAATGGCCACGCGCAGATTGGTGAAGTCTTTCTTGTAGTGGCGGATCGTGTACATGTCGAGCAAGCCCTGGGTCGGGTGCGCGTGGCGGCCATCGCCCGCGTTGACCACATGGACGTGCGACTGCTTCGTGTCGATCAGGTGCTTGGCGATCAGGTAGGGCGCGCCCGACTGCGCGTGGCGCACCACGAACATATCGGCGTGCATGGCCGACAGGTTGTCGATGGTGTCGAGCAGCGACTCGCCCTTGCTGGCCGACGACGCCTGGATATTCAGGTTGATCACGTCGGCCGACAGGCGCTTGGAGGCGATCTCGAAGGTGGTGCGGGTGCGCGTCGAGTTCTCGAAGAACAGGTTGAACACGCTCTTGCCGCGCATGAGCGGCACCTTCTTGACTTCACGGTCGGAGATGCCGACAAAGCTCGACGCCGTGTCGAGGATATGGTTGACGATCGACTTGGGCAGCCCTTCGATGCTTAACAGGTGCTGCAGTTCGCCATTTTTATTCAGTTGCGGATTAAGCATGGTCTTCTTCTATGGTGAGCGAAAATTGCCCGTCGCCGGCACGCGCCAGCGCAAGCGACTGATGGGCTTCCAGCGCGACGGCGGTGGCGACGAAATCGGCCGCCACCGGCAGTTCGCGCCCGCCGCGGTCGGCCAGTGCCGCCAGCATGATGCGCGCCGGGCGGCCATAGTCGAACAGCACATTGATCGCCGCGCGCGTGGTGCGGCCGGTGTAGAGCACATCGTCCACCAGCACGATGGTGGCGCGGTCCACGTTGAACAGGATGTGCGTCGGCTTCACGTCCGGATGCAGGCCCTTCTTGGCAAAGTCGTCGCGGTAGAACGAGACGTCGATGAAGCCCAGGCGGTCTTTCAGGCCCAGGTCCGCCGCGAGGCGTTCGGCCAGCCAGGCGCCGCCCGAGTGAATGCCGATGATCGCCGCGTCCTGCACCCCGTGCAAGCCGTCACGCACCTGGCCGAGCAGCGTCTGGTACAGCGCCTCGGCGTCGAACTGCCTGATTGCGTCGAGCTGATTAGTTGTTGTTGGCATGGTCGTCAAAGTATTGTTGCAAAATGATGGAGGCGGCTTGGTCGTCGATGATCTGGCCGCGTTTGGCGTGGATCACGGCCGACGAATAGCGTTCGTCGACCAGCGTGACCGGCAGGTTGAAGCGCCCGTGCAGCTGGTTGGCGAAGCGGCGGCAGCGCAGCGTCATGTCGTGTTCCGTGCCATCCGGGTGGCGCGGTTCGCCGACCACCAGGCGGGCCGGGGCCCAGGCGGCGATCAGGTCGCCGATCTGCTTGAATCGCGCCGCATTGTCGATGGCGTTGACCACCGCGAGCGGCTGCGCCTGGCCGGTCAGGGTGTTGCCCATGGCGATCCCAATACGCTTGATGCCGAAATCGAAGCCGAGTACCAGTTCAATCACCGCTTCAGCCACGCGCGCGGTTCCCGCTGTGATGGTCAAGCATGGCCAGCCTCGGAGGCGAGCATCAGCGGGTCGATGCCAAGCAGTTTGATGGCGGCGTTGTAGCGCTCTTCGATCGGCAGGTCGAACAGCACGTGCGCGTCGGCAGCCACCGTCAGCCAGCCATTGCGGCCGATTTCATCTTCCAGCTGGCCGGGGCTCCAGCCGGCATAGCCGATCGACACCAGCAGGCGCCGGGGTCCCTCGCCGTTGGCCACCGCTTCGAGCACGTCGATCGAGGTGGTGAAGGCCACGTCCTCGGTCACCGTCAGCGACGAGGAATAGCGCGCGCCGGGCGTGTGCAGCACGAAGCCGCGGTCGTCCTGCACCGGGCCGCCGAACATGATCGGTTCATTGACGACGGCCGTGCGCAAGCCATCTGCCAGTTTCAGGTCGATGCGCTCGAACAGCACTTCCATGGTCATGTCGGTCGGCTTGTTGATGACGACACCAAGCACGCCTTTGTCATTGTGCTCGCAGATGTAGACGACGGTGCCGCCGAAAATCGGGTCCTGCATCGATGGCATCGCTATCAAGAAATGATTTGCCAGGTTCAAGGCGGACCCCGATGCCAGGGCGCTGCGCTCGTCGAGACGAACCTCGTCGTCCTGCGACATGCCGGGCACGGGCAGAGTTTTGCCGATTTTGCTTTTCTTCATATGCGTCACTCTCTCTGCTCGCTCTCTGATGTTTACTGCTAGTATCCGGGCCGGAAAACGATGGAATTTTCGATAGTTTACACTGATTTGCGGCCGCCACCCACCGGAAGCGCCATCGCGCGCGCAGCTAACTGCGATGGTAGCCGATAATACGCCTTCCATTCTTGACACCCAACACCATCATGACATTGAGTAAATCGCTCGTCTGGTTTCGCCGCGACTTGCGTGCCTTCGATCACGCCGCGCTGCATCATGCGCTAACATCGTCGAACAGCGTTTATTGCGTGTTCATTTACGATAACACAATCCTCGACAGTTTACCGCGCGCGGACCGCCGGGTCGAGTTCATTCATGCCAGCCTGGCCGAACTCGATGCCGAATTGCGTCAATTGGGCGGCTTTCTGATCGTGCGCCACGCCGACGCGGCGCAGGCAATTCCAACACTTGCGGCGCAATTGGGCGTGGATGCGGTCTTCGTCAACGGCGACTACGAGCCGCAAGCCATCGCGCGCGATGCGGCCGTGGCCAGCCGCCTGGAAGCCGATGGCCGGCGCTTTTTCAGCTACAAGGACCAGGTCATTTTCGAGAAGAGCGAGGTGCTCACGCTGGCGGGCCAGAACTTCTCGGTGTTCACGCCGTACAAGAACGCCTGGCTCAAACGCATGGCGGCCGAACCGGATTGCGTGGTACCGTATTCGGTGGAGCCGCATGCGGCGCGCTTCGCGCCTCCTTGCGGCGACGAACGCCTGCCGGCGTTGAGCGAGATCGGTTTCGCGCCGACCAATCTGGCGGCCTTGTCGATCCCGGCCGGCATGAGCGGCGCGGCGCGCTTGTTCGAGGACTTCATCGGGCGCATTGCGGACTACGGAGAGGCGCGCAACTACCCTGCCGTCAAGGGGCCGTCGTATCTGTCGGTCCACCTGCGCTTCGGCACCCTGTCGCTGCGCCATCTGGTGCGCACGGTGACGCAGTTGATCGCGCGCGGGGCTGGCGGCGAAGGTGCGCCGGTGTGGCTGTCGGAACTGATCTGGCGCGACTTCTACGCCATGATCCTGTTTAACCATCCACACGTGGTCGAGCGTGCGTTCAAGCCGGCCTACGATGCGATTGCGTTCGAGACCGGGGCGCAAGCCGACGCGATGTTTGCCGCCTGGTGCGAAGGGCGTACCGGCTATCCGCTGGTCGATGCGGCCATGGCCCAGTTGAACCAGACCGGCTACATGCACAACCGGCTGCGCATGGTCACGGCCTGCTTCCTGATCAAGGATCTGGGCATCGACTGGCGCCGGGGGGAGGCGTATTTCGCACTGCACCTGAACGACTTCGATCTGTCGTCGAACAATGGCGGGTGGCAGTGGGCGTCGTCGTCGGGATGCGATGCGCAGCCTTACTTCAGGATTTTCAATCCGGTGACGCAGTCCGAAAAATTTGACGCCAAGGGGAAGTTCATCCGGCGCTATCTGCCGCAGCTCGATGGCTTGTCGGACAAGGAAATTCACGCGCCGTGGACGGTGCCGCCGATGGTGCTGGCGCAGAAGAAGGTCGTGCTGGGGAAGGATTACCCGGCGCCGGTTGTCAGGCATGACGAGGCGCGGGCGAAGACGCTGGAGCGGTATGCGGTGGTGAAGGTCAGCTAACCGCTCTCCCTTCCCCCTCGCCCCGTCGTTCCAGCCAAGGCCGGGAACGACGGGTTTACGGGCAGCGAAAATAAAAAACGCCTTGCGCCGTTTAACCGGGGCAAGGCGTTTTGTCTTTGCTACCTACCGCTTAATGCGCAACCGGCATATCCCGATTCAGCAAACCGGCAATCGCCGCCAGCAGCATCTCTTCCTGGAACGGCTTACCGAAGTAGGCATTCACCCCCAGATCGAGCGCGTAGTTGCGGTGCTTGTCCGCGGTACGCGAGGTGATCATGATGATCGGGATCTCGTTGGTGCTGCTGTTGCCGCGAATATTGCGCGTCAAGTCGAAACCATCCATGCGCGGCATCTCGATATCGACCAGCATCAGGTCCGGCACCGTCTCTTGCAGGTGTTCGAGCGCATCGACGCCGTCCTTGGCCAGCACCACCTGGTAGCCCTCGCGCTCCAGCAAACGCTGGGTCACTTTGCGCACGGTCAGCGAATCGTCGACCACCATGATGACAAAGTCCGCCGCCCGCGTCTCAGGCACCGCCGCCGTCGTTTCCACGACAACGCGCTGGCGCATTTGCGGATGATGGTCGAGGTGATGCGACAAGGCCACCGGATTAAGAATCAGCACGATATCGCCCGAACCGAGCACCGTCGCACCGGAAATCCCGATCATGCGCGACAACTGCGGTCCGATATTCTTGATAACGACCTCGCGGTTGCCCTGGATATCGTCAACCTGCACCGCCAGGCGGTCGGCGCCGCTCTTGAGCACCATCACCGGGCAGGAACGCTGCGACATCGGACGCGCTTCGGCATCGCCCAGCAAGGTCGGCAGATAATGCAGCGCCACCTTCTGGCCCTGGAATTCCACGAAACCTTCGGCGTGCGCGGCGTTGACGGCCGCTTCTTTCATCTGCAGTACCTGCTCCACCAGGATCGATGGCAGCGCAAACGTCTTGGTACCGCTGGTGGTCAGCACGACCTGGGTGACCGCAAGGGTCAGCGGCAGGTGAATCGTGAAGCGCGCGCCCTTGCCGGCTTCGGTGGCAATCGCCACCCGGCCGCCAAGCGCTTGCGCTTGCGAGCGCACCACGTCCATACCCACGCCGCGGCCGGCCAGTTCGGTCAGCGCATCGGCGGTCGAGAAGCCTGGCTCGAAAATCAGGTCGGCCGCTTCGGCGTCGGTGACGGTGGCATTCGGCGCCAGCAGGCCGTTTTCACGCGCCTTGGTGCGAATACGGGCCAGGTCGAGACCTGCGCCGTCATCGTTGAACTGGATGACCACCTCGTTACCCTGCTGGCTGACCTGGATCAGCAGCTCGCCGGTTTCGGCCTTGCCGGCCGCACCACGGCGTGCGCGCGATTCGATACCGTGCACGATGGCGTTACGCAGCAAGTGCTCGAACGGCGCGGCCATCTGCTCCAGAACGCTGCGGTCGATTTCGACCGTGCCACCCCGGATATCCAGGTTGACCCGTTTGTCGATTTCTTTCGCGGTCTGGCGCGCCACGCGGAACAGACGTTCCGACAGGCTGGCAAACTGCACCATCCGTACGCGCATCAGATCCTGCTGCAGATCGCGCGTCAGGCGCGACTGCACGTTCAAGTCGTCGGTGGCGCCGTCGACCGTGCGCGTCAGGCTTTCGTGGAACGACGCAACGTCGTTCACCGATTCGGCCATCATCCGCGTCAATTCCTGCAAGCGGGTAAAGCGGTCGAATTCGAGCGGATCGAATTCGCGTTCGCTGGAAATCGACATACGCGACGAAATCTGCGACTCCGCCTGCATCTCGACTTCGCGCAGCTGGCGGCGCAAACGGCCAAGATTGTCCGAGAAGTCGCTCAGCGACGCCTTCAGGGTCGAGACCTGGCTCTCCAGCTTCGAGCGCGTGATCGACACTTCACCGGCCTGGTTGACCAGGCGGTCCAGAATGTCGGCACGCACACGCACCAGCGGCGTACGGGTCTGGGCGGCGTGCGCATCGTCCATGCTGCCCGGGGCCGTAGCGGCCAGGCCAGGCACCGGCACCACGCCGAGGGCGGGCTGTTGCAGTTGTTCGAACAGCAGCAGCGCGTGATCGTAGTTGGCCATCAGTTCGTCGAACGCGGCTGGCGTCGACGTTCCGGCGTGGACCATGTTCTCGATCTGCGTTTCGATTTCGTGGGTGTGCTGGCCGAGGCGCATCGCACCGGCCATCCGCGCACTGCCCTTGACCGTGTGCAGCGTACGCAGAAGCTGCTGTACCGGGCTGGTATCGGACGGATTCTGCTGCCACTTGCGCAGGTTGTTGCCGATTTCCGGCAACAGGTCGGTACCCTCTTCCAGGAACACTGGCAGCAGGTCGACGTCAAGGTCATCGGCGAAGGCCGTTTCGGCCACCGCAGGCGCGGCTGGCGTGTCCGACTCCGGCTGCAGCAAGGCTTCGAGCAGCGGCACGTGCGCCGTCATCGGCTGCATCGGTACGACCGGCGCCGGTTCTGGTTCCGGCAGCGCTGCGGCCACTGGCTCGGCTTCGGCCACAGGTTCTTCGGCCACAGGTTCTTCGATCACCGGCTCTTCAACCAGCGGTTCGGCTTCGGGCACGGTTTCTTCGGCCACTGGCTCTTCGACCAGCAACTCGGCTTCAAGCACAGCTTCATCAACCAGTTGTTCTTCAAGCACCGGCTCGGCTTCGATCACGGCTTGCGCTTCGATCACCGGCTCGTCGAACACCGGTTCGGCTTCGATCACGGCTTGCGCTTCGATCACTGGCTCGTCGAACTGCGGTTCGGCTTCGATCACGGCTTGCGCTTCGATCACCGGCTCGTCGAACAGCGGTTCGGCTTCGATCACGGTTTGCGCTTCGATCACCGGCTCGTCGAACAGCGGTTCGGCTTCGAACACGGCTTGCGCTTCGATCACTGGATCGTGCTGTTGTTCCACCACCGGCTGCGCCGGTTCCGGATTGTCCAGCAGCGGCACATCGAACGGATCGTCCTCGCCGAACAGGGCGTCGATCGCGTCGACTTCCGGCTCGGACGGCGTCTGCGCCACGGCCGCTTCGCGTTCCGGCATCACTGGCGGCTCTGCCACCAGGCTGTCGAGCGTATCGGCAAACAGGCCATCCAGACGGCGTGCCAGGTCTTCGTCGGCACCCGCAAACACGGCGGCCGCTTCCTGGGCTGCGAGCTGCTCGCGCAATACGTGCAGGCGTGCCACCAGATCCGGTTCGGCCGCGGCCAGTTCGCCGAGCGCGAAGCGCTGCAGCATCTGGCGCACGCGGTCGATGGTTTCGTCGAGCAGGTCGCGCTGGGCTTCGTCGAACACCGGGGCTGGGCTCTTGAGCACCATCTCGACTTCGTACGCGATTTCGCGCAGGGCGTGGAAACCCACCGTGGCCGAGGTGCCGGCCAGGGTGTGCGCGGCTTTTTCAGCTTCCGGCGTGACCTGGCGCTGCGGCTCGTGACGCCATTCGGCGAAATCCTGGCTCAACAAACGAACCAGTTCGTCGGTCTCGGCGAGGTAAATGTTATACAGCGGCAGCGGGATTTCGAGTTCGCCAATGCGCTTGGTGTTGTCGTCGGCCGCGGCCAGGGTGCCCGGGACCGGGAAGTCGATGACATTGCCCGGCGCCGCGCTCTCCGTGGCCGGCAGGGCGATGATATCGTCCAGGACCATCGGCTCGAACGAGTCGTCGATCGCGAAGTGTTCGTCGTGATGTTCGTCCACCGGCGTTGCCGTCTGCAGCGGCTCGTCGGCCATGGCCGGCGTGACGTCGGCCGGCGTCGCATCCATCGAGAAGGCTTCGCCATGCTGCACGCGTTCGGCGGCGGCAACCAGCGCTTCGCTGGTGCGCTGCGAGCTGCCCGTGGTCGCCAGCTGCTCGACCCAGACGCTCATGTCGGCGGTGGCGCGGGTAAGCAGCGCCAGCAGGTTGGCGTCGGCTGCGCGTTCTTCCGACAACCACAGGTTCATCACTTTTTCGACGGCGGCGGCGCCTTCGGCGAAATTGTTCAGGCCAACCATGCGGCCGCTGCCCTTGAGCGTGTGGAAGGAGCGCCGCAGCATCGTCAGCGTTTCCATATTGGTCGGCATGCTTTGCGCCGCCGGCAGGGTCGAGCCGACAAAGGCCAGCACTTCCTGTGCTTCGGAGATGAAAATTTCGAGCAGTTCGGCTTCGATTTCGTCGTCGCCCGGCGGTGCCGGTGCGGCCACCGCCATCGGCGCCCTGGCTTCTGCTTCGACCACCACCGGCGCCGCCGGCGCAGGCGCCTCGGCTACCGGCACGGCTTCGATCACCGGTTCCTGGTCGAATTGCGATTCACCGTGCGCCGGTTTTTCAAACGGAACGGCGCGCAGCATGCCATCGTTGCTGTCGAACGTGAAGCGCTCGCGCGCCTCGTCGACGTTCTTGGCCAGCATATCGACAAAAAAGCCCAGCGCGCCGACGTTTTGCGCGATGTTTTGCAGCGACGCGGCTTCGAGTTCGGCATTGCCTTCGGCCGCGGCCAGCGTGCGTACCGCATCCTTGACGTGCAGGGCGGCGCGCATCGCGTCTTCCTGGTCCAGGATGGCGACGGCGCCCTGCAACTGGTGCAGCACCGGATCGATCTGGGCCAGGGTGGCGCGCTTGCTGGTGTCGGAGTAGTAATCGTCGAGGACTTTTTCGACCTGGCGCAAGCCGTTTTTCATTTCGGCGGCCAGCACGGCGACGGTTTGCTCGTGCTGGATGCGGCGCGACAGGTCGCCCTGCCATTGCGGCGCTTCCGGCGGCGTTTCACCGGCGCCGATGGCCTGCAGGCGCGCGCCAATCACTTCGGCGTGGGCGTCGAAATCGTCCGGCAACTGGCGGATCTTGTCGAGGCTATTCTCGATGAACAGCATGGCGGTCGCCATTTCGAGGCTGAACACGCTGTTGCGTTTCGAGGCGGCCGAATCTTTCGTGACGCGCACCATCAGGTGCTGCAGGCTCGCCAGCGCCGGGGCGCCCAGCTTTTCGCCGGCCGCGGCCAGGGTGGCCAGCAGTTCTTCGAATTCGGTTTCCAGCGCCGGCAACGGTTCGACCGAGAGCCGGTCCCAGATGGTCTTGGCCTTGGCCAGCGCTTCCTTGGCGGTCTTGAGCGCCTCGGCGTCGATGCGGCCGTAGCGGCGCGTATCGTAATCGGCCGGCACCATGCCATCGAGCTGATAGGCGCGGCGCAGGGCCAGCGCCGTTGGCGGCGGATTGGGTACGGCGGCCATGAAGAACAGGGCGTCGCGCAGCATCGTTTCGGGCAGGCTGACCTGGCCTTGCGAGAGGCGGCGGATTTGCAGATTGATCAGGCCAAACAGCTGCTTGACATACAGGTCGCTGGCCAGATGGCCTTCGGTCACCAGTTCGGCAAAACCCTGCATCGCCATCCAGAAAGTGCGCGGCAAGGGCTGGTCCTGGGCGTCGGCCACATGGGCGATCGCTTCGAGCAGCATTTGCGCGTGCATTTGCTGGCTGGCCTGGTCGGGGCTTTTCAGGAACGGCAGCAGCGCTTTTTCAAAGCGCGTGCGGCAGGCGGCGTAATCCGGCGCACTGTCGGGCGCCACGTGGCGCTTGAGCGACACCGGCGCCGACAGGTCGGCGAAAAACAGGTCGGCCGGGTGGATCCGGTCGGCGCCCAGCATTTCCTTGAGCGCGCGGTAATAGGGGAACAGGCGCGCCGGCTGCTGTGGCGCGCCCGAAAGCAGTTCTTCGAGATACTCGATCAGCGCCTGGTAAGCGTGGGCGATGACTTGCGCGCGCTCGGGCGTGCAGTCGAGCAGGCCATCCTTGAAGCGGTCCAGCGCGTTTTCCGCGGCCTCGGTCATGGCGCCGGCGCCATCGACATCGACCATCTGCAAGGCGCCGTGCGCCTGGTGCAGATAGGCTTTCGCATGCTTGAGCGAACTTGCCTGGGCTTCCGCCGTATGCTCCGCCGCCTCTGCCAGCGCGGTATTGGAGCGGCCCAGCGCATCGCGGATCTCGCTCATGACCCAGGACAGCGGTCCTGTGTCGAACTGCGGTACGTGCGAATTGTCAGTAGTGGTCATGCTTACCTTGATAAATCAACCGGGTTCTCAAGCCACCACGCGGAAGCGCGATACCGAGTTTTTCAGTTCCTGCGCCAGCAGCGAGAGCTGGCGAATCGATTGTGCGGTTTGCTGGGTACCGTCCTGGGTGTTCTCGGTCACCGACAGGATGTGCTGAATGTTGTGCGCCACATCGTTCGCCGATGTCGCCTGCAGCTCCGTCGCAAACGAAATACCCTGAATCAGTTCCGCAAGGCGGTTCGAAACGCGCGAAATGTCGGACAGTGCGGCACCCGCGGCATCGGACAGCCTGGCTCCCTCGACCACACCCTGCGTCGATTTTTCCATAGCGGCCACCGCGTCGTGGGTATCGGTCTGAATGGTACGCACCAGCGCGCCGATCTGTTTTGCCGCTTCCGCCGAACGTTCCGCCAGTCGCTGAACCTCTTCCGCAACCACCGAGAAGCCGCGCCCCGCTTCGCCGGCCGATGCCGCCTGAATCGCCGCGTTCAGCGCCAGTACGTTGGTCTGTTCGGTAATGTCGGAAATCAGTTCCGTGATCTCGCCAATCTCCTGGGACGATTCGCCCAGTCGCTTGATTCGTTTCGAGGTTTCCTGGATCTGCTCGCGAATTTCGTGCATACCCTTGATCGAGTTTTCCACCGCCGTCGAACCTTGCAATGCCGCCGCAACCGACTGGCGCGCAACCTCTGCCGATTCATTCGCCGACTTCGATACGTCGGTAATTTCGTTCGCCATTTTCAGAACCGTCTCGGACGCTTCCTGGATCTCGCGCGACTGCTGCTCGGTCGCCGCCAGCAGGTCGGTCGAAATATTCTGCGCGTTGGTCGATGCCGAAGTCACCTGCTCGGCCGTGGTCGTGACGCGTTCCACCAGACCGCGCAGCTCTTCCACCGTGTAGTTAACCGAGTCGGCGATCGCGCCGGTGATGTCTTCCGACACCGTTGCGTGCACGGTCAAGTCACCATCCGCCACTTCTTGCAGTTCGTTCATCAGGCGCAAAATAGCGGCCTGGTTCTGGTCGTTGGTCGCTTTCGCTTCTTCTTCCTTCGACTGCGCCAGCTGGCGCAACGTTTCCGCTTCGTGGCGACGCGCATCGGCGCCGCGGGCACGGGTACGGGAATCTTGCAGCATGACGCGGGCGATACTCACGCCGACGGCCAGGGTAAACATGGTGGCCAGGGCCATCACCCAGAACCAGACATTGTTCGAATCCTGCTCGGTACGAAAGCCCACCTGCACCTTGGTCAACAGCGCCTTGACTTCTTCGTTCTCGTAAAAGATCGACTGTTCGGCGCCCTTGGCGGCCGTGAATTTCGGCAGGTTGTCGAGGATCGAGGCCACCAGTTTCTGGTAGGTGTCGAACTTCGATTTGATCAGTTCGAGCTTGACCCGCAGTTCCGCGTCTTTCGTTGCGGACAGCTGCATCGTCTCGTTCCCGTTCAGGAAGCCTTCGACCGTGGTACGGAAGGTCGTGGTGTCGCGTCCCAGCTGGAACGCGGTTTCGGAACGGATACCGCCGGAGGTCAGGAATTCACTGGCGCTGCGCGAGAGGCGCTGGGTCAGCATCATCAGGCGCCCGATGGCGGCCAGTTCGCGCGGCGTGCCGCCACGCTGGACTTTTTCGTTGAGCAGTTCTTCGGTCATCGACAACAGCTCTGGCGAGAGCGTGTCGAGCTGGCGCAGGGTCTTTTCAAAACCGGTCAGTTCCGGCTTCATGCGCAAGATGGTGCCTGCGGAATTGTCGGAGGTAACCCATTTGGTTTTCGCAGCGGCGATCAGCTTGTTCATGCTGGCCGGTGGCGTCGGCAGCTGCACGCCGCCGATCTTGCCGCCGCGCTGGAGCGCGTTCAGGTCGGCCGACAGCTGGACCCGGCTCTGATCGAGCTGCACGAACGCTTCCTGGTTACCCTGGATCGCGTTAGGCGCCGCTTTACCGATACGCTGGGAGTGCATCAGCGCATCCGATGCGATCTGGGTCTGGGCCGACGCGTCCGAGCTACTGGCCGCGTTGCGCCACAGCGCCACCACGGTGACCAGGATGCCGGCCACGAACACCATCAGCAAGATACGCAGCTGGCGCGGCAGCGACAGGTGGCCGATCAGCGGCAGGCGCGCTTCGGTCTCGCCATCGTCGTCGTCCGCGCCTCGCTTGCGGCCCATGATATTGGCCAGGCGCAGTTCGTCGTGCTGATCGAGCTCGGCGCGCAGACTGTCGTCCACCACGTCGGGCGCGGGCGCGCTATCGTCCTTGTTCAAGGCCGCAGCCTCCAGGTCGGGACCGAATTCTGTATCCGGTACCGGCTCACCCTTTGGGGTACTCTTCCATGCAAATCCCATTCCAGCTCCCAGTTTCTTAAGGTATGGCCACTTATGACTGCGGCTTAAAATCCAACGTGCAAAAACCGCGCATCGGTGACGAGGGCCGCCAGGTCGAGCGGGATCCATTCGTTTGCATCGGTATCGCGTAATCTGTCGCCGACCACTTCCATGTCGCCGGCGTGGCGCAGGCCGTACACCCGGGCCACCAGCAGGCCGCAGTTAAAGCCGAGGTGGGTGGCCAGGGTGACCACCCGGCTGTCCGGGCCGGTCACCGTTTCGGCGCCTCCCTGGAAGCGCGCGAAATCGATCAGGCCGACCAGATTGCCCCGGATATTGGCCAGGCCAAGGTACCAGGGCTGCGTCAGCGGCACCACCGTCACCGGCGGGATCGGCACGATTTCGCCGGCCTGGGTCAGGTCGAGCAGGAAGCGCTCGGCGCCGATCAGCACCCCCAGTTGATTGACACGCGCACCGCTGTTGGTACGGGCCGCCTGCATGCGTTCGAGCAGCTGCACCTGGTACTGGCGCAAGCGCGTGCGGCGGCTGGCGCCATCCGACGGGGCGGAGGCGACTGGGGCGAAATCGACGTCGCTCACGGTTTAGGCGCCGCCGAGGGCAGCGATTTTCGCCAGCAGCAATTCGGCATCGACCGGCTTGACCATGTAGTCGCGCGCACCCTGGCGCAGACCCCAGACGCGGTCGGTTTCCTGGTTCTTGCTGCTGCAAATGATGATCGGCACGTCGGCCAGCTCGGGGTCGCGCGCGATGGTGCGGGTGACCTGGAAGCCATTCGCGCCAGGCATGACCACATCCATCAGGATCAGTTCAGGTTTGTCGTCCTTGATCTTGAGCAGCGCTTCCTCGCCGTTTTCGGCGGTGGTCACGGTGAAACCGGCTTTGACCAGGATATCGGTCAGGTAGTAACGTTCGGTCGGGGAATCGTCGACGATCAGGATTTTTTGTATGGCCACGGTAGGTTCCAGAGATATTATTTTGAGTCGGCGTCGGCAGTATGTTCGCGCACCGCGCTGAGCAGACTGTCTTTGCTGAAGGGTTTGGTAAGGTAGGCGGAAGAACCGACCATCAGGCCGCGGGCGCGGTCGAACAGGCCATCCTTCGACGAGAGCATCAGCACCGGGGTGGCGTGAAAACGCGCGCTGCGCTTGATCAGCGCGCACGTCTGGTAGCCATCGAGGCGTGGCATCAGGATGTCGCAGAAAATCAGCGACGGATGATGGTCGTTAATCTTGGCCAGGGCATCGAAACCATCTTCGGCCAGCACCACCTGATACCCAGCCTGGGTGAGGAAAATCTCGGCCGAACGACGGATCGTGCTGCTGTCGTCGATCACCATGATTTTCAGTACATTCGGTTGAGGCAATGTCGTCATTTTCAATTTCACTCAGCATGAACCTGAACGATATCATAGGGCAACCCTTTTGTCCCCTTAATGTTGCGGCCAGTCAACATGTGTCTGCAATAAGCCTCATGGCGATTAGATAACAGTCATTTCGAAGTCATCTTTACGGGCGCCGCACTCGGGACAAGTCCAGTTCATCGGCACATCGGCCCAGCGGGTGCCGGGGGCGATGCCTTCTTCCGGAATGCCGGCGGCCTCGTCGTAGACCCAGCCGCAAATCAGGCACATCCAGGTCTGGAAAGCGGCACCTGCGGCGCCGGTTGTTTCTATGCTGCTCACGTTGACTACCCTTCTATCTAGTAAAATGCCGAATCAGGCATCTTAATCTACCGGCCGTGCAAATCCAAACTTCTCCTCTGATCTTAACGTTCGGCGTGTCCGACCCCATAGGCGCCATCGGCATCCAGGCCGACCTGGCGTGTTTTTCAGCCCTCGGCTGCCACGGCCTGTCGGTCACCACCGGCATTCTCATTGCCGACACCGCGCGCGTCGAAGACCTGCAGGAAGTCGACGCCGACTGGGTCTGCGACCAGGCCCGCGTGGTGCTCGAAGACATGACGGTGGCGGCCTTCAAGGTGGGCGCCCTGAGCAGCGTCGAACAAGCCTCGGCGATTGCCGAAATCGTGTCCGACTATCCGGACGTGCCGCTGATCCTCGACCCGTTTTTATCGAGCCTGCCCGACTCCGGCCTGGCCGACGACGACATGCTGGTCGCGATCCGCCAGATCCTGGTGCCGCAGGCCAGCGTGCTGCTGCTCACCCAGGTGGAACTGGCGCGCATGGCCGAAACCTGGCGCGACGGCGGCGGCGACATGCTCAAGGAAGACGTGCTTGAGCTGACCGGCATGGGCTGCGAGTACGTGCTGGTCAAATGCACCTCCACCAGCGGCAGCGGCGCCGGCGCGCAGCTGGCCAACACCCTGTTCGACGAGAACGGCGTGGTCGGCACCTTCAACTGGCAGCATTTCCCGGGGCCGTTCGTGGGCGCCGGCAGCACCTTGTCGGGTGCGCTGGCGGCGCTGATGGCGCGCGGGGTCCACGCCGGCGGCGCCGTCGACACGGTCGACGCCATCCAGGCAGCCCAGGAGTTCACCGTCGGCGCGCTGGCCAATGCGCAGCGCTTCGGCATGGGCAAACTGGTTCCCAACAAATTTTTCGCACACCCTATTCCTCCATCGAGCAAGCCATGACCACAGACTCCCTGAATAACACGCTGTTCGCGCGCGCCCAGAAAACCACCCCGGGCGGCGTCAATTCGCCGGTGCGCGCCTTTAAATCGGTGGGCGGCACGCCGCGCTTCATCACCCGCGCCGAAGGCCCCTACTTCTGGGACGCCGACGGCAAGCGCTATATCGACTACATCGGTTCCTGGGGCCCGGCCATCGTCGGCCACGCCCATCCGGAAGTGGTGAAAGCGGTGCAGGATGCGGCCGCGCGCGGCCTGTCGTTCGGCGCCCCGACCGAAGGCGAAATCCTGATGGCCGAGGAAATCTGCCGCCTGGTGCCGTCGATCGAGCAGGTGCGCCTGGTGTCCTCGGGCACCGAAGCGACCATGAGCGCGCTGCGCCTGGCGCGCGGCGCCACCGGACGCGACAAGATCGTCAAGTTCGAGGGCTGCTACCACGGCCACGCCGATTCCCTGCTGGTCAAGGCCGGCAGCGGCTTGCTGACCTTCGGTAACCCGACCTCGGCCGGCGTGCCGGAAGACTTCGTCAAGCACACCCTGGTGCTCGACTATAACAATGTGGCCCAGCTGGAAGACGCGTTCGCATCGATGGGCGACACCATCGCCTGCGTGATCGTCGAACCGGTGGCCGGCAATATGAACCTGATCAAGGCCACGCCGGAATTCCTGCGCGCCATGCGCGACCTGTGCACCAGGCACGGCGCGATTTTGATTTTCGACGAAGTCATGTGCGGCTTCCGCGTGGGCCTGGGCGGGGCGCAGGAACTGTACGACATCGTGCCGGACCTGACCGCGCTGGGCAAGGTCATCGGCGGCGGCATGCCGGTCGCGGCCTTCGGCGGTCGCGCCGAGCTGATGCAGAACATGGCGCCGATCGGGGCCGTGTACCAGGCTGGGACGCTGTCGGGCAATCCGGTGGCGGTGGCGGCGGGCATGACCACCCTCAGGCTGATCCAGGAACCGGGCTTCTACGAGAAGCTGACGGCGCAGACGGCCAGGCTGGCGGCCGGGCTGGCGCAAGCGGCCAAAGAGGCGGGCGTCTCCTTCTGCGCCGATTCGGTGGGCGGGATGTTCGGGATTTACTTCAGCGACGAGGTGCCGGGCAGCTATGCCGAGATGATGGCGGGCGACAAGACCCGCTTCAATGCGTTTTTCCACGCGATGCTGGACGAAGGCGTGTACTTTGCTCCGGCCGCGTTCGAGGCGGGCTTTGTCTCGGCGCAGCACGATGATGCGGTGATCGACGAGACCATCGCGGCGGCGCGCCGGGTGTTTGCCAAGCTGGCCTGAGGACGATCCGTTCGAGGTGGGCTGCCCTGGCTTACCCGGCAGGGTCGGCCGCTAACCGGGCTGCTGTTTTTTCGCCCGCTGCGGCCAGCCCGCCAGCGGCGGCGCGGTCAGGATGAAGACGCTGTGCGCCGGCGCTTGCGACGCGATAAACCGCGCCGCTTCCTGATTGTTCCGGCTTGCCTGGTCTGCATCGAGCGGCGAATCCTGTCCATCCCAGATACAGTCCAGCCGCGATTCAAATCCAGGCGCATGCCAGATGCCGCCTTCCACCCGCGCGATGGACCAAGCCCTGACGAGCTGCCTCGGCGCAGACGTGCAACGCAACGCTTGGCGACAGGCGCATGTCGATACCGCGATTCAAATGAAAGGACGCGTCGGGCGACTCACAGAGGGCGCTTTTATCGATATTCATGTGAATATCCTCGTTGTTCCTAGATCATACAACTATTTGACCGAGTGCCGCTTTGGAGGGAAAACGACCAGTTTTCGCTCATTGCGCTGACGATGGCCTTGAGGGTGCTAGAGGAGCGGCCTGACCTATGGAGTAAAACGAGTCCGATAGTGGCGACATCATTTTTCAAGCGAACGACTACCTTACACCGGAGTCCCCGGCCGTGCTGAAGAAACTAGCGCAGCACTCGGTTATCGGTTTGGACACTCGGAATTTTGCGGCTGTTTGTAAGCCCGCCACGGCGTCGTTCCGACGCACTCGGACGGAAGCAGAGTTCCCGCTTGCCGGCTTTAGAATTGCCGCCGCCCCCCGCAAGGCCGCGCTCGATAACCAAGCCATTTTGGATCGAATCGGCGGGGCAGTGCCTATCACGACCACATCAATCTAGTGCCCAGAAAGCGCACGATACCACCCCGCCGTCCGCCTCCGCGCCTGCGATCACACCGAACCGAGCAGTTTCGGAAAAAATAAGCAAGATTGCCCCGTTTTGAAGTCTCCACCAGCGGCACATGCTGTTGAGCCACTGCGTGTGGCTCAAATGCCGGCTCCGACTCAGCCATCGCCCACCGTTCAATCACCTCGCGCGCCAAAGTAAGGTTGCGGCTGCAGTGCAGTAGAATTGCCATTAGCCAATCTCCACAGATGACTAAACACTATAGGGGGGGGGGAATGATAAAAGTTTACGTTGACACGGGCGGACTACACCCTCAAGTCCGAGCGCTTGAGCGGCAAAAACTGCTCGAAACATACCATTATCCGTTTGAAAATAAAAATGCAAAGGTACGGAATATAGTACCAGGCTCCGGCGCGACGTGGGGTCAAAGCGAACACGTAAGTTGGGCGGCCGATTCCGGGTCATGGGACGATGATGAGCCATCTAGCATATTTTTACAGCTTCGAAAAATTGTTGGCGGACAACAGGTGGACGCGCAGCATTTAGACTCTGCTTTGAAAGCTGGATGCCAAATTTTTGTTACCAGTGACAAGGGCGATATATGGTCAAAGAGAGATGCCATCCAAGTGCTCACAGGACTCGTCATCTTGCACATGCCATCTCAAGTCGATGAATTGATAACCATTTGCGCGGGGTGACTTCAATTTTCAGACCAAGCAGTCAGGCCACTTGGCGGCAAAAGCAAAAGCGCCCACCATTTACTAGCAAAAAATA
>NZ_JAQOZV010000048.1:0-61350 GCF_030348125.1 Massilia sp. DJPM01 | reverse complement strand
TTTATCGCGCCAGTGTTCGCGTTCTAACAGACTGCTCATTTGTTCATGGGCAATCTCTTCAGATTGCACGTTTTTCGGATGCGCCACATCGCCTTTGCGGCGCCCCGTCGGGGAGCGGGCGCTCGTGCGGGAAGCCAAAACAATCAGCGAAGAGGATGCCATTACATGGACGAGTTCAGCGACATCAAACTATCGAGGCGGGAACTGCTGATCGCAGGCGCCATCAGCGTCACGGCGGCCAGCGTGCCCGCTGCGGCCGACGCTGCCGCAAGCCCGGCTGGCGCGCCGCCGGAGACCACCAAGGTCGCCTTCCAGGTCAACGGCAAGCGCCATACGCTCGACATCGACACCCGCACCACCTTGCTCGATGTGCTGCGCGAGAACCTGCACCTGACCGGCACCAAGAAAGGCTGCGACCATGGCCAGTGCGGCGCCTGTACCGTCATCGTCGACGGCCGCCGCATCAATTCCTGCCTGACCCTGGCGGTGATGCATGAAGGCGCCAAGGTCACCACCATCGAAGGCTTGGGCAACAAGGACAAGCTGCATCCGATGCAGGCGGCCTTCATCAGGCACGACGGCTACCAGTGCGGTTACTGTACGCCGGGCCAGATCTGCTCGGCCGTGTCGGTGCTCGATGAAATCAGGCAGGGCATCCCGAGCCACGTCAGCACCGACCTGATGGCGCGTCCGCAAGCCACGCCCGACGAAATCCGCGAGCGCATGAGCGGCAATATCTGCCGCTGCGGCGCTTATTCGAACATCCTCGACGCGATCACCGACGTCGCGGGGAGCAAGGCATGAAGGCCTTTACCTACCAGCGCGCCACCAGCAGTGCCGACGCCGCAGCGGCCGCCATGCGCGCCCCCGGCGCCAAATTCATCGCGGGCGGCACCAACCTGCTCGACCTGATGAAGCTGGAAATCGAAACGCCGGGCCACCTGATCGATGTCAACGGCCTGGGCCTCGACAAGATCGAAGCGACCGCGGACGGCGGCCTGCGCATCGGTGCCCTGGTGCGCAACACCGACCTGGCGTCCAGCGAACGGGTGCGGCGCGATTACGCCGTGCTATCGCGCGCCTTGCTGTCGGGCGCATCGATGCAGTTGCGGAACAAGGCGACCACCGCCGGCAACCTGCTGCAGCGCACCCGCTGCCCGTATTTTTACGACACCAACCAGCCGTGCAACAAGCGTCAACCGGGCAGCGGCTGTTCGGCCATCGGCGGTTTCAGCCGCCAGCACGCCATCGTCGGCGCCAGCGACGCCTGCATCGCCACGCACCCGAGCGACATGGCGGTGGCCATGCGCCTGCTCGACGCGCAAGTCGAGACGGTGCGTGCCACCGGCGCCGCGCGTACCATCCCGATTGCCGATTTCCACCGCCTGCCGGGCAGCACGCCGCACATCGAGACAGTGCTCGAACCGGGTGAACTGATCACCAGCGTCACCTTGCCCAAGCCGCTGGGCGGCACCCATGTGTACCGCAAGGTGCGCGACCGTTCCTCGTACGCCTTCGCGCTGGTGTCGGTCGCGGCCGTGATCCTGCCGGGCGGCGGCGGCCGGGTGGCGCTCGGCGGCGTAGCGCACAAGCCGTGGCGCATCGAAGCGGCCGAGCAAAACATGGCTGGCGGCGCCAAGGCGGTCGTCGACCAGTTGCTGGCGGGCGCAAAAACGACGCACGACAACGCGTTCAAGATCCTGCTGGTCCAGCGCACGCTGCACGCGGTGCTGGCGGATGCGAAGAAAGGCTGACCCATGAAGTTCACCACACCTGCCACCACCAATCCCATCGACCAGCTCAAGGTGGTCGGCCTCCCGCTCGACCGCATCGACGGCCCGGCCAAGACCACCGGCAGCGCGCCGTACGCCTATGAGCAGCACCAGGCCGCGCCCAACGCCGCCTACGGCCATGTGGTCGGCGCCGGCATCGCCAAAGGGCGCATCAGGTCGATCAACCTGGATCATGCGCGGCGCGCGCCCGGCGTCATCGCCGTGATCAGCGCCGAGAACGCGGGTGCGCTCGGCAAGGGCAAGATGAATACCGCCAAGCTGCTCGGCGGGCCGGAGATCGACCACTATCATCAGGCCATCGCCCTGGTGGTGGCCGAGACGTTCGAGCAGGCGCGCGCCGCCGCCAACCTGGTCAAGGTGGAGTACGCGAAAGAGAAGGGCGCTTACGACCTCGATCAAGCCAGGGAGTCGGCGACCGTACCCAAGTCGTCCAAGCCGGACACCAGGGTCGGCGATTTCGACGGAGCCTTTGCCGGTGCGCCGGTGAGGCTCGATGCCACCTACCGCACGCCGGACCACTCGCACGCCATGATGGAGCCGCACGCCTCGATCGCCTCGTGGGAAGGCGACAAGCTGACCCTGTGGACCTCGAACCAGATGATAGCCTGGACCCGCGGCGAGTTGGCCAAAACACTCGGCATCCCGAAGGAAAACGTGCGCCTGGTTTCGCCGTACATCGGCGGCGGCTTCGGCGGCAAATTGTTCCTGCGTTCGGAAGCGCTGCTGGCCGCCCTGGGCGCGCGCGCGGCCAAACGGCCGGTCAAGGTCGCGCTCAGCCGTCCGCTGATGATCAACAACACCACGCACCGGCCGGCCACCATCCAGCGCATCCGCATCGGCGCCACGCGCGACGGCAAGATCAGCGCCATCGGCCACGAAACCTGGTCGGGCGACCTGCCGGGTGGGAAGCCCGAGGAAGCGGTCCAGCAAACCCGCCTGCTGTATGCCGGCGCGCACCGCATGACCAGGACGCGGCTGGCCGTGCTCGACCTGCCCGAGGGGAACGCGATGCGCGCGCCGGGCGAAGCGCCGGGCCTGATGGCGCTGGAAATCGCCATGGATGAAATGGCGGACAAGCTCAAGATCGACCCGGTGACCTTCCGCATCCTGAACGATACCAAGGTCGATCCGGAAAAACCGGGCCGGGCGTTTTCGCAGCGCCGCCTGATCGATTGCCTGCGCACTGGCGCCGAGCGCTTCGGCTGGAAGGCGCGCAACGCCGAACCGGGCAAGAGGCGCGAAGGACGCTGGCTGATCGGCATGGGCGTGGCCGCCGCTTTCCGCAACAATCTGGTGATGAAGTCGGGCGCCCGCATCCGGCTCGACGCCAAGGGCATCGTCACGGTGGAAACCGACATGACCGACATCGGCACCGGCAGCTACACCATCATCGCCCAGACCGCGGCGGAGATGATGGGCGTGGCGATCGACAAGGTGGTGGTGCGCCTGGGCGACTCCCGCTTTCCGGTGTCGGCCGGATCGGGCGGGCAGTGGGGCGCCAACAGCGCCACCGCCGGCGTGTACGCGGCCTGCGTGAAGATGCGCGAGGCGGTGGCGCAGAAGCTCGGTGTGAATGCGGCGGAGGCCGAATTCACCGATGGCGCCGTGCGCGCCGGCGGCAAGAACGTTCCGCTGGCACAGGCCGCGCAGGATGGCGAACTGGTGGCCGAGGACAGCATGGAGTACGGCGACCTCGATAAAAAATTCCAGCAATCGACCTTCGGCGCACATTTCGTGGAAGTGGCGGTCGACAGTGCCACCGGTGAAACGCGCGTGCGGCGCATGCTGGCCGTGTGCGCGGCGGGGCGCATCCTCAATCCGAAGTCGGCGCGCAGCCAGGTGATTGGCGCGATGACGATGGGACTGGGCGCGGCGCTGATGGAAGAACTGGTGGTCGACACCCGCGGCGGGTTTTTTGTCAATCACGACCTGGCCGGGTATGAAGTGCCGGTGCATGCCGACGTGCCGCACCAGGAGGTAGTGTTCCTCGACGAGACCGATCCGATGTCCTCGCCAATGAAAGCGAAGGGCGTGGGCGAGCTGGGGATTTGCGGTGTGGCGGCGGCGATTGCGAACGCGGTGTACAACGCCACCGGCGTGCGCGTGCGCGAGTATCCGGTCACGCTCGACAAGCTGCTCGCGAAGATGCCGGCCATGACCTGAAGCGGGCCAGCCACGCCACGAAAAGTGGAACAGCGCCATCGCATACGTTATGCTGTCGCCCCACGGCGCGAACGAGGGTAGTGGTTCGCCGCCGGGTCAAGCTGAGTAACGGGAAGATGGTAAAGGTCTATGTCAAGTAAGAAGAAACCGGTGGTCCCTGGACTGGAACCACCGCAGGCGCGCCTGGCGCCACGGTTGCCGCCGACGCTGCTGGCGACGGAATCGGCGTGGGCGGGGGATGCCGCCGCCAAAAAGCAGGCGCGCGAAGAACGCGATGCGCTGGTGCGCGGCGTGACGTCGATTGAGGAGATGCGCGACGCGATCCGGCGCGTGGGACGCGGTCTGCCGGCGATTTCCGAGCTTGCGCGCGTAGGCATACTGGACGCTGCGGCCTTTCGCGCGCGTGCGGCGCAAGGTTTGCCATTCGTGATCCCCGGGGTGGTCAAGCGCTGGCCACTGTCCGGCCTCACGCCGCACACGCTGCGTGAACGCTTCAGCCACGTGCCGGTGCGCGCGCGGGTGGGGCACTATATCAATACGGCATTCGCGCCCGACCGCGCCATGCAGGATATGTCCATGCTGGAGTATCTGGACCTGGTCGATGCCGGGGCGGAGGGCTTGCCACCTTACCTGGGCAACCTGGAGCTGCGCGAGTTGAACAGCATGTGTTTCTGGCCCGCGTATTTCAGCAAAATGGGTCCGCCGCGTTTCTGGCTCGGGCCGGCGGGAACGGTGACGCCGCTGCATTGCGATTATGACGATAATATCTTCGCGCAGATATGGGGTACCAAGCAGATTTTCCTGTCGCCGCCGCACCATGACGAATTCCTGTACGCGAATCCGGCCAACGCCATCCTGTTCGGCTCTCCGTTCGACCCGGAGGCACCGGATTTCGACAGATTCCCGCTGGCGCGCCAGGCGACCATGATCGAGTGCATCGTCAATCCGGGCGACATGCTGTATGTGCCGGCCGGGTGGTATCACCAGGTGCGCGCGCTGACGTTTTCGCTGTCGGCCAACCGGTGGGCGAGGGCGGTGCCGTTTGCGCTCAATGGCGAACCATCCTTGCTGCGGACATCAAGCTAGCGAAGGACAGACGGACGCACCTGCCGCCACGCAACATTTGGCAAAATGATATTATTCCCCTCCGGCATCGCGTGTGTGCCAAGCCAAGGACGAGGAACCCATGACCGATTTTTACGACCGCCTGACGCCGTTCTATCACCTGATCCACCAGGACTGGCACGCCAGCGTCGCGCTGCAAGGCGAGCAGCTCAGCAAACTGATCGACGCCGAATGGCCAGGCAAGCGCACACTGCTGGACGTTTCCTGCGGCATCGGCACCCAAGCCATCGGCCTGGCCCAGCGCGGCTTTTCCACAGTCGCCTCCGACCTGTCCGAAAAGGAAATCGAGCGCGCCCGGCGCGAAGCCGAGCTGGCCGGCGCCAGCATCGACTTCTCCGTCTGCGACATGCGCCGCGCCCACGAGCACCACGGCTCCGGCTTCGACATCGTCCTGTCCTGCGACAACTCGCTGCCCCACCTGCTGACCGACGCCGACCTGCTCACCGCGCTGCGCCAGATGTTCGCCTGCCTGGCGCCCGGCGGTGGCTTCCTGATGTCGATGCGCGACTACGAGCGCGAAGAGCGCGGCGTCAACCTGGTCAAGCCGTATGGCGCGCGTACCGAAGACGGCAAGCGTTACGTGCTGTTCCAGGTTTGGGATTTCGAGGGCGAGCATTACGACCTGACCTTCTACTTCATCGAAGAAAACCTCGCGACCCAGGCGGTCCAGACCCACGCGCTGCGCTCGCGCTACTATGCCATTTCCACCGACAAGATGTGCGCCCTGATGCGCGAAGCCGGCTTTGCGCAGGTGCGCCGGATCGACGGCGCCTTCTACCAGCCGATTCTGGTGGGCACCCGCCCAGCATGATCGGCGCGCCACTGCAAGCCGGGCGCGCGGTGTATCCGCAGAGTAGGTGTACTGCAACACTTTGCCTTGGAGAGTGCGGCGTTTGGTGAATAATAGAGGCTGACCCTTGCGAAGATGCCTATGCCGACCAGCGTTGCCCAGCCTGACGACAAGCGCAGCGGCGGACCGCGTGCCACCCGCCTGCGCGGTAAGTACGCTCCCTTCATCCTGGCGCTGTCGATTTTCCTGCTCGCCATGATCGCCACCGCTTTCGCCTGGCATGTCGCGCGTGCGCAACTGCTGGCCAGTCAGGAGGCCGAATTCGCCTTCGAGGCGCGCCAGATGGAACGGCGCATCGGGCAGCGCATGGCCACCTACGAACAGGTCCAGCGCGGCACCCAGGCCTTCCTGCTCGGCTCGATGCAGGTCGGACGCGAGGATTTCCGCGCCTATATCGCCTCGCTCAAGCTCGACGAAACCTATCCCGGCATCCAGGGTATCGCCCTGGTCGAACTGGTCGCGCCCGCACGGCTCGACGCCCACACCGCCGAACGGCGGCGCGAGAGTCCTGGCTACACCGTCCATCCCCTTGGCGAGCGGCCGGTGTTCTCGGCCATCACCCAGATCGAACCGTTCACCGGCCTGAACCTGCGCGCGCTCGGCTTCGACATGCTGAGCGATCCAGCGCGGCGCCAGGCCATGGAACGCGCGCGCGATAGCGGCCGCGCGGCGGCCTCGGGCAAGGTGCGCCTGATCCAGGAAAACGGCCGCAACGAGCAGGCCGGGCTGGTCATGTACGTGCCCGTGTACCGGCGCGATGCCCCCACCGCCACGCTGGCCGAGCGGCGCCAGAACATCATCGGCTGGGTTGGCGCGCCATTTCGCATGGACGACCTGATGGCTGGCCTGGGCGGCGAGCGTTCAAACGACGTCATGCTCTCGATCTACGACGGCAACGTGGTCGGCGACAGCGCCCGGCTGTTTCGTTCGGTCCGCGAGACGCCTGCCGACATGCAGCGGCCGGCGCGTTTTTCGGCCATCTTGCGCGTGGCCGTCGCCGGCCGGCCGTGGACACTCCAGCTGCGCTCGGCCGCACAGTTCGAGGCGCGCCTCCAATCGGACCGGCTGCAGTTCATCGCCATCGTCGGCGTGGCCGCCGGGGCCTTGCTGGCGCTGCTGGTCTGGACCCTGGCATCCGGCCGTGGACGCGCCATGGCGCTGGCCGCCGACATGACGCAGGAACTCAGCGCAAGCGAATTTCGCTGGAAATACGCGCTCGAAGGCGCCGGCGATGGCGTCTGGGACTGGAACCGGGGCACTGGCGATATTGTCCACTCGCGCCGCTGGAAGGAAATGCTGGGCTACGGCGCCGACGAAATAGAACCGACCAACCCCGCCTTCGAGGCCCTGATCCACGACGAGGACCGCGCGCGCGTGCTCGCCACCCTCAATGCCTACGTCGAGAGCACCGATCAAGCGTACGAGTGCCAGTTCCGGCTGCGCTGCAAGAACGGCACCTGGCGCTGGATCCGCGCGCGCGCCATGGCGGTCACGCGCGATGCCGATGGCCACCCCTTGCGCACCATCGGCACCCATACCGACATCACCCGCGCCAAGGCCGACGAGCGCACCCTGCTCGAAGCGAATGCGCGCCTGGCGTCCGAGCAGCACCGGGTCAGCGTCATCCTCGACCATTCGCACGATGCCTTTGTCGCGGTCAGCGCGGACGGGCGCATCACCGACTGGAACGCCAAGGCCGAAGCCATGTTCGGCTGGCCGGCGGCGGCCGCCATCGGGCACGATCTGGCCGAGCTGATCATTCCGCCCGAACTGCGCCCCGCCCACGACGCCGGCATCGCGCGCATGGTCGCCAGCGGTACCGGCACCGTGATCCGCAATGTGTTCGAGGTCAGCGCGCTGCACCGTGACGGGCGGCGCGTGCCGGTGGAACTGGCCATCGCCGGCTTTCCGCAGGCGTCCGGCTTCGTCGTGAGCGCGTTCATGCGCGACGTCTCCGGGCGCAAACATGCCGAGCAGCTCGAAGTCGAACGCAGCCGGGCGCTGGAAGACGCGCGCCAGGCGCTGCAACATGCGCAAAAGCTCGAAGCGGTCGGCAAGCTGACCGGCGGCGTGGCGCACGACTTCAACAACGTGCTGCATGTCATCGGCGGCAATGTGCAACTGCTCCAGCTGAGCAACCGCGACGATGCGCGCCTGCAGAAGCGCTTGCACTGCATGCAGTCGGCGGTCGACCGCGGCGCCAAGCTGGCTTCGCAGCTGCTCGCCTTTGCGCGGCGCCAGCCGCTGCAACCGGTGGTGCTCAACCCGCTGCAAATCCTGCGGGCCATGGACGACCTGCTCCAGCGCGCGCTGGGCGAGTCGGTGCGCATCCGCATCGAAGCCGACGACGGCCTGTGGAATACCCTGGTCGATCCCGGCCAGTGGGAAAACGTGGTCATCAACCTGGCGATCAACGCGCGCGACGCCATGCCCGGCGGCGGCGTGCTGACCATCGGCCTGCGCAACGACCGCATCGATGCCGGCGAGGCAGGCGCGCTGATCGATCTGGCGCCGGGCGACTATATCCGCTTCAGCTTTGCCGATACCGGGCAGGGCATGGACGGCGAGGTGATCGCGCACGCCTTCGAACCCTTCTTCACCACCAAGCCGGTGGGGCAGGGGACCGGCCTGGGCCTGAGCATGGCGTACGGTTTCGTCAAGCAGAGCGGAGGCCATATCGCGCTTGAAAGCGAGGCGGGCAAGGGCACCACGGTGCTGATCTACCTGCCGCGTTCGGCCGAACGCGCGGCCGGCAAGCTTGCTGCGCCCGAGCAGGACGTGGTCGGTGGCGGCGAGACGATTCTTGTCGTGGAGGACGACGCGCAAGTGCGCGCGACTGCGGTGGCGACCTTGAACGAGCTGGGCTACTGCGTGCTGGAAGCGCACGACGGCGCCAGCGCGCTGGCCATGATCCGCAATGGCGCCTGGATCGACCTGTTGTTTACCGATGTGGTGATGCCGGGGCCGGTGTCGAGCATCGAACTGGTGTCGCTCGTGCAGCAGGCGCTGCCGGGAGTGGCGGTGCTGTACACGTCGGGCTACACGCGCGACGCGCTCACCACCGGCGGCCGGGTCGATGAGGGCGTGCGGCTGCTGGGCAAGCCATACCGGCGCGCGCAGCTGGCCCAGCAGGTGCGCGACGCGCTGGCGGGGCGGATAACGGCGCCCGAGACGCTCACCACGGGCTCGGGGTTGTGACTGTCCGGGCGACTACAGCGTTTCCTTGTGAAATAACTGCATTCCTTCGAGCACATCAGCCACCAATGCATCGACGGTCGCAAGGCCGCCGAACACGTCGGGGCCATGCGGCAGGATGGCGGGGCTGAACCCCTCTTCGACCAGAAATCTGTTGAGCATGACAAACATGTGCAGGCGTCCGTTTGCATCGCCAAAGAAATGCCCGATATGTAGCGAACGGATCGTCGTGACGATACGCTTTAACTTGGCGTCGTTTTCCTGCACATTGAATCGTCCCTCGTAGTACAGCTTGAGGATCGCGTTGACCAGCAGCTTGCCATCGGCTTGTGAATAGTTCGTGTCCATGTGCCCCCCGCCGCCATCCTGGCTATGCAGGGTGATGGCCTTGGGCTGGTCTTCGCGGGCCGTGCTCGGGAGCGCCTCCGCCAGCAGTGGCGTGTCGGAGATCATTACCTGCCTTGCTTCATGGAGTGCAGCCAGCCTTTCGAGCCGCTCCAATCCTTGGCCATCCGGGATCTCCGGTGTGCCAAATTGCGAAAACTCTTCCCGTCCGCCCAGTTTCTTCATCTTTTCCGGGTCGGCTGTGTATTTGATGACGGCGTCATGCAGGGCCGTATAGCTTTCATAGTTCAATTGTTCGCGCGGCGACTCGGGCTCTTTTTCTTCCTCGGCGCTAGCGCTGGGACGGGACGGTGCCAGCATCGGTGCCAGCGCTTCAAGCATGCTCTGCTGGTAGCCCGGCGACTGTTGGGAATCGAACAGCATGCCCGGATTCGCAGAATTGCTGTCCACCGCCTCTTTGTGATACTTTCGATCCAGGTAAGTTTTCCACAGTTTTTCTTTGGGGATGTCGCTCAAGACGTGACGCGTCACCTGGTCCGCCGCCTTTTTGTTATGTCCCGTACGCAACTCCACCAGGACGTCGTAGGCGTCCGTCACGACCTTGTTCAAGCGGGCCTCGGCATCGGCATAATGATCGGCATCGACGGTACTGTCCCGCACTCCGGACAGCGCATCGGTGAGAAGCACGCCCCTCTGGTGATAGGCGTCGTCGAGCACGATCGTGCTTCCCCGCTGCTGGCCGTGTTGCTTGTGCATCTGGCCGAGCGCCTTGTTGACGGCGGCTACCGCCGCTTCTTCCAGCGCGTTGAGCTTTTTTTCAGCGCTGGTATAAGAACTGGGATTAAGTCCCCACCAGCCGCTGAATCTGGCGAAACGCATCAACTGCAGCGGAGGGCTTGGGCTTGCCGCCACATTGGCCGCCGGCACCTGAGCGGCTGTCGTCTGCTGCTGCATCGCCTTCGCGCCCATGATGTCGGCCTCGTGTTCCAGGCCTGCATCGTCATTGACCGCGACCGCGTCGCGCAGCTGCATGGTTGGCTTGACCCGTCCCTGGGCTTGTTGCACCACATGCCATGCCTCGTGCGGCAGATGCTTTTCCTGCCCGTGGCCGAGATGGATTTCACTGCCCTGCGCATATGCGTGCGCGTGCAGCTGCGCCGGCAGCGTCGAGTTGTAGTGCACGTTCACGTGGTCCATGGCCAGGCCGGACAAGGATTCCACGCCTGCCTTCAACTGCGGCGGCAGGCCGGTCCGGCCCTGCCCGCCGGATTGCCGGCGCTGTGCAGGGGGCATGCCGCGCTGCCGGGCTCCCGCCGTGATGAGCTCCGCTTGCGACAGTTGTCGTCGTACGCGTGCGCTGTCGTTAGCCATTTGTTGCAGTGTGCCCGGCCCAGCGGCATGGGCTTGCGCATCGACGCCGGTGCGCGTAGTCTGACTTTCCTGTGTCGGCAACCTGGTTTTCATGAGGCTTCTTTCTTCGCCGCTGGACAATGGCAGATCAGGCGCCGCATCGCGGCGATATTCGTGCAAATTGACGCGACCAGAGCTGGCGTGGCACGCCTTAGTAGGTGAAGACTTTCTGGGCCACGTTGTCGACCAGCACCGGACTGTCGAAGTAGGTGACCGTAGGCTCGGTGCCGTATTTCTCCCGGACGAATGCGCGCCAGGCTTCGGTGTACATCGCTTCCGCATCCGCCCGCGCATTCCAGACGTAGACGCCGCCCGCGGTGGCGCCATCTTCGGAGAGCACGTAGTGCTTCCGAAGCAAACCGGGCACGTCTTGATAGGTGGGCGCGGTGCTCAGGAAGATGGCGCGTGCCTCTCCATGAGTGATCGGCGTGGGCAGCGCAAACGCGGTAATCGCGATAATCATCCCTTACTCCCATGGTGTCATACGGATGGTAAAGACCGGCTTTGCTTCAAGCGTATCGTCCCACTGTATCATGCCTGGACAGGACGCGGGATGCGGGCCGTGGCGGCTGCCTGCGCAGGCAGTGAAGCGTCGTGCCGGGATTCATTCAATTCTCGAACGCACCACGGTGATCGGATCGGCAATGCTGGCGCAGGTAGTGGCGCACATTCAACAACTTAAAAGGGCAAATAATTGAACCTATCCGTTTTACTTGGAAAAAGAGCGCTGGGAGCCTTACTGGCCGGCTTTTTAATGTTGCAAGGATGCGCAGTAGGGCCGAAAGCCGACGTGCTGAAATACTCGTCGCACGACCTGGGCGTGCTTTGCTTCGGCGGAGTCAGTAAGGTACGCCTGACATATGGCGGTGCCCCACACAAATTGCTCAATGGCAAAGGTGATGCGGCACCTCAAAAAACCCTTGCGGATGCCACACGCATTCCGGGCTTCCTGTACGGTACGTACGACACATTCGTGGGGCCAATCGACATGCAGTGGCGCTCGCGCGATGGCTCCGAGCTGAGCCACGCCGTCGACCTCAACAAGGAGATTGCCGGTCGCCATATCCCGTATGACCATCCGGAGCGCGTCTACGCCGCCAAACCGTTCGTCGGAAAACCAGTCATCATTGTCGAGTTTGACGATCGGACCGTGAAGGTCTACCTTGCCGCGACGTTGCAGGTGATTCCTCTCGATGCCGCGAAGCCAACTCTCGACCATGTGCAGTCCCGCACGCTTGTTTTTTCCAGGACCTTGTGATGGACTCTTGCACCCGCAGGGCGAGGTGCGGATAGTCAGGCTGCACCAGGAATCAGCGCTTCCCCTGCTGTTTGAGGCGCCGGTACAAGGTGCGCTCGCTGATCCCCAGCGACGCCGCCAGCTCGCTGCGGGTCCTGGCAACATGGCTTGGCGCGCCGTCCAGTGCGCTGCCGCCGGCCTTCGGCGTCGGGCCGGGCAGCGCCGGCGCCGCAGGCAGATGCGCGACGCGGATCACGCCATCGTCGGCGAACAGGCTGGCGCGCTCGAGCACATTGCGCAACTCGCGGATATTGCCCGGCCAGGGGCGCCGCTGCAGCTCGGCCAGCGCATCCGGATCGATGTTCAGCGCGCGCATGCCGCCGCTGGCCCGCCGCAGGAACGAATCGGCCAGCAGGGCAATGTCGCCGGCGCGCTCGCGCAAGGGCGGCAGGCGGATCGGGAACGCATTGATGCGGTAATACAGGTCTTGCCGGAACTCGCCGCGCGCCACCATCGCGTCGAGCGGCTTGTGGGTGGCCGCGATCAGGCGAAAGTTGGCATGCAGCGTTTCCACTCCGCCCACGCGCCGGTAGGTGCCCGTTTCGATCAGGCGCAGCAGCTTGACCTGCATCGCCAGCGGCACGTCGCCGATTTCATCAAGAAAAATGGTGCCGTCCTGGGCCGTCTCCACCAGCCCCGGCTTGCGCGTCGCCGCACCGGTGAACGCCCCTTTTTCATGCCCGAACAGTTCGCTCTCGAACAGGCTTTCGCTCAGTCCCGAGCAGTCGACCACGACCAGCGGGCCGCCGGCGCGTCCGCTGGTGGCGTGCACGGCGCGCGCGAACAATTCCTTGCCGGTCCCCGATTCGCCCAGCAGCAGCACCGGCAGCATCGACGGCGCCACCCGTTGCAGCGCCGCCAGCGCCTGGTTGAAGGCGGGCGCGCGGCCGACCAGTCCATCGTCGCTGGGCCGCGCCGATGCGCTGCGCACCGTCGACAGGCGCTCGACGTAGGCGGTAATGACCCCGTGTTCATCGAAAATCGGCCGCAGTTCGACATCCACATGTTCCGGCCCGCGCGGCGTGTGGTGAATGTGCAGCACGCGGTCCGGCCCGCGCAATTCCTGCGCCTTCTTCATCGGACAATGCTCGCCCGCCTGGTCGCAGGGCAGGTCGTAGTGATGCGAGACGCGGTAGCACTTCTGGCCGATGAACGGCTTGCCGGTGCCGCCGAACTGGCGCCGGTAGGCGTCATTGGCAGCGAGGATGTTGTAGTCCGGATCGAGCACGATCATCGGCTGCACCTCGTGATCGAGGAAGGACACCAGCGACTGCACCTGCGCGGACAGCGGCGCGGGCGGCGCCGGGATAGTTGGGTCGATCGGCATCGCGTGGCTCCTGGTCAGACCCGCATGGTGGGCCAGCCCTGCCATGACTGTCAAGTGACACTGCCATATGGCAGTGCGCTGGCAGTCGGCCGCCACCCGCTCGCTAGTATGAATTCCTCAACAAATCAATGATATGGATCATGCTTTCCGTGCGATGCATCGCTGGCATGCATTTTGCTGCGTCTAGCCTTGAACCAGAGGAGACTGCCACAGCATGAGCACAGCACCATTCCAGGTCGAGGGTTTCTTCGACGCCAGCACCAGCACCGTCAGCTACCTCGTGCTCGACCCCGTCACGCGCTGCTGCGCCCTGATCGACAGCGTGCTCGACTTCGACCAGAAATCCGGCCGCACGGCCACCACCTCGGCCGACATGCTGATCGCGCGCGTGGCCGAACTGGAGGCCACGCTCGAGTGGATCCTGGAAACCCACGTGCACGCCGATCACCTGACCGCCGCGCCCTACCTGCAACAGCGTCTCGGCGGCAAGACCGGGATCGGGCGCCACATCGCCGCCGTGCAGGAAGTCTTCGGCACCTTGCTCAATACCGGCGCCGGCATGGCGCGCGACGGCAGCCAGTTCGATCACCTGTTTGCCGACGGCGAAACCTTCCGCATCGGCACCCTCGCGTGCCGTGCGCTGCACACGCCCGGCCACACGCCGGCCTGCCTGAGCTATGTCGTCGGCAGCGGCGCGCAGCTGGCCGCGTTCGTCGGCGACACCCTGTTCATGCCCGATTACGGCACCGCGCGCTGCGATTTTCCCGGCGGCGACGCGGCCACGCTGTACCGCTCGATCGGCAAGGTGCTGGCCCTGCCCGACGACACCTTGCTCTACATGTGCCACGACTACCAGCCGGGCGGGCGCGAGGTGCGCTTCGTCAGCACGGTGGCCGAGGAGCGCGCCCACAACGTCCACGTCGGCAGCGGCATCAGCGAAGACGCCTTCGTGGCCATGCGCACCCGGCGCGACGCCACCCTGGCCATGCCGGCCCTGATCCTGCCGTCGGTCCAGATCAATATGCGCGCCGGGCACTTCCCCGAACCCGAGGCGAACGGCCAGCGCTACCTCAAGATTCCTCTCAACGCGCTGTAAGCGCAGCAGGCACCATGCACATTCACGCGCTTACGCCCGCACTGGCGGTATCGGCCCAGATCCTGCCCGAGCAGCTCGAAACCCTGCGCCAGGCCGGCTTTTGCAGCATCATTTGCAACCGTCCCGATGGCGAGGCCGGCGACCAGCCCCTGTTTGCCGAGATCGAGCGCGCCGCGCACGCTGCGGGGATGGCGGCCCACTATCTGCCGGCCGAGTCGGGCAAGGTGACGGACGAGCAGGGCGCCGCTTTCGGTGCCTTGCTCGACCGGCTGCCCAAGCCGGTGCTGGCCTACTGCCGCAGCGGCATGCGCTCGACCACGATGTGGGCGCTGTCGCAGGCCGACCGGATGCCGCTGCCGCAGATCGTCGACGCCGCCCGCAAGGCCGGCTTTAACATGCAGGGCGTGGTGCGGCGCATCGCCAACCACGGCCGCACGCCGCTCGATGTGGCCGAGGCCGAGCATGCGGTGCTCATCATCGGCGGCGGCGCGGCCGGCATTGCGACGGCCGCCAGCCTGCTGGCGCGTGCGCCAGGCCTCGACATCGCCATCGTCGACCCGGCCGATGTGCATTACTACCAGCCCGGCTGGACCCTGGTCGGCGGCGGTGTCTTCGATGCCGCGCGCACGGCCCACACCATGGCGTCGGTCATCCCGCGCGGGGTGCAGTGGATCAAGGCGGCCGTGGCGGCTTTCGAGCCGGAGCGCAACGCCGTCATCCTCGACGGCTGCCGCGTGGTGCGCTACGGCCAGCTGGTGGTGTGCCCGGGCCTCAAGCTCGACTGGCACGCCATCGCCGGCCTGTCCGACACGCTCGGCAGCAATGGCGTGACCTCGAACTACCTGTACCACCTGGCGCCGTACACCTGGCAACTGGTGCGCAGCCTGCGCGCCGGCCAGGCCATCTTTACCCAGCCGCCGGCGCCGATCAAATGCGCCGGCGCGCCGCAAAAAGCCATGTACCTGGCGGCCGACCACTGGAAGCGCGGCGGCTTGCTGGACCAGGTACAGGTCGATTTTTGCAGCGCCGCGCCGGCCCTGTTCGGCGTGCCCGCGTACGTGCCGGCGCTGATGGAATACGTGAACGCCTATGGCATCGGCCTGCATCTGGGCCACACCCTGAGCGCTGTCGACGGCCCGGCCCGGCGCGCCACGTTTACCCGCCTGAACGCCGGCGGCGAGAAGGAAACCATCACGCGCGCATTCGACCTGCTGCACGTGGTGCCGCCCCAGGTGGCGCCGGACTTCGTGCGCGTCAGCCCGCTGGCCGACGCGGCCGGCTGGATCGATGTCGATCCGGCCACCCTGCGCCACCGGCAGTGGGCCAATATCCACGCGCTGGGCGACGCCATCAACACGACCAACGCCAAGACGGCGGTGGCGGCGCGCAAGCAGGCCCCGGTGGTGGCGCACAACGTGCTGGCGGCGCTGGGTCAGCGCGCCGGCGTGGCGCGCTACGACGGCTACGGCGCCTGTCCGCTGACGGTGGAGCGGGGCAAGATCGTGCTGGCCGAGTTCAGTTATGGCGGCAAGCTCGCCCCCAGTTTTCCATCGTGGCTGATCGACGGCACCCGGCCGTCGCGGCTGGCGTGGCTGCTCAAGGAACGCATCCTGCCGCCGCTGTACTGGCGCGGCATGCTCAAGGGGCGCGAGTGGCTGGCCAAGCCGGCCCTGGCCGACGCGTGAGCAAGTCCCGATGACTATCGTGGCGCTGCTTGGCTGTGCGGTCGGCATCGTGCTGGCCCTGACTGGCGCCGGCGGCGGCATCCTGGCCGTGCCGCTGCTGGTGTTCGGCGTCGGCCTGACCGTGGCCGACGCCGGGCCGATCGGTTTGCTGGCGGTGGCGCTGGCGGCCAGCCTGGGCGCCGTCATGGGCCTGCGCAGCGGCACCGTGCGCTACAAGGCGGCGCTGCTGGTGGCGGCGGCCGGGGTGGTGTGCTCGCCGCTGGGCTTGTGGCTGGCGCAGCGCATGCCGAACCGGCCGCTGACGGCCATCTTTGCCGTGGTGCTGATGTATGTCGCCGTGCGCGCCTGGCAGCGTGCGCGCTGCGCGGAGGGCGCGGCGCCGCCACGCGCCACGCCGCCCCCATGCCGGCTCGACCTCGCGCGCGGCAAGATCAACTGGACGGCGCCCTGCGCGCGGGCCCTGTGCTGTTCCGGCCTGGTGGCGGGGGGACTGTCCGGCCTGCTGGGCGTGGGCGGCGGTTTCGTCATGGTGCCGGCGCTGCAGCGCTTCACCGATCTGGGCACGCAATCGGTGCTGGCCACCTCGCTGGCGGTGATTGCCCTGGTGTCGATGTCGGGCGTGGCCGCCAGCGCCGCCAGCGGGCACCTGCAATGGGCCATCGCCTTGCCGTTCGCGCTGGGTGCGCTGGCGGGCATGGGCGGCGGCCGGCTGCTCGCGGCGCGCCTGCCCGCAGCCCGCCTGCAACAGGGCTTTGCGCTGGTGTCGGCGCTGGTGGCCGTGGCGATGCTGGTGCGCGCCCTCGGCTAAGCGTCCGCACCGTGTGGTTGTTTCGCACACAAATGGTGTCATTTTCATAAATATCTTGAGCCTCGCGGCGGTTTCGGATAAATTTCACTCCGGAAATTTCCACTTCTACTTTCACTGACAGGTTTGCTATGTGCCGAATCCAAAGCGGTGTTGCGCTGGGTCTGCTTTTTAAGCAGCTGCGCCACCCAATATCAGAACACGGGCTTGACCGGCGTTCACGCCAGCTCCCAGGCTCCCGCGCGCGGGCCCCTTGGGGAGCGCCGCAATGCTGAGGCTAGGCGCGCTGCTGGCGCTGACTGTCCTGGCATCGGCCGCATCGAGCGCCGAACTGCCTTTGTCCGCCTGCGCGGCCCAGACCTATCCGGCCGAAGCGCTGCGCTACCGGATGGAAGGGGCGACCCGGGTCCAGCTCGGCGCGGACAAGGCGGCGCGGGTGATCGGCGTGATCGGCGAGAGCGGCTACGCCGTGCTCGACCGCGCATCGGTGGCGCTGGCGGCTACCTGCAAACCGGCGCGCGCCAGCGACGATGGCACGCCGTGGGTGATCACGGTGCCGTGGAAGCTGCCGGTGCAGGCGGGTTACCTCCCGGCCCGGCTGGCTGTCGAGCACTGTACGCGCAGGAATAAATTGATCCGCTTCCCTGAGCTGGACGGCCCGCTGCCGAATGTGACCGTGCGCGTGCTGGTATGGACCGATGGCGCGCCGGTAACGCCCAAGATTGAACTGTCGAGCGGCGAGCCGCTGGTGGACAAGCAGGCCATCGACATCGTCGAGAACTGCCGTTTCAATCCGGCCACCCTGGCGGGGACGGCGGTGGAGGGCGCCATACTGGTGCCGCTGGCATTCGACAGTGCCGGCGTGTCCGACGAGAAGTTGCGCGCGGCGTACAGGCGCCTGAGCGACCCGCTGCTCGGCAAGAAGGAGTACAAGCTGGCGCAGATCCGCTTCGCGTCCGAAACCGCAGCGACACAGGCGATCGGTGAAATCAAGGGTGGGGCCAGCTTTGCCGAGATCGCCCGCACCCGCGCGAAGAAGCCGAACAAGACCAGGCTTGAAGGTGAGCTCGGCTGGATGCGCCTGGCCCAGATGGATAAATCCATTGCAGAGGTCATCGAGGCGCACGGCGTGCCCGGCGTGGTGCCGGTGCCGGTGCGCGGTGTTGCCGGCGGTTGGCATGTGATCGAAATCCAGCAAACGCGCCCGGCCGAATCGGGGGGCTACGAGCAGCTCAAGGCCGAGCTCAGGCGCAAGCTGATCGAGGAACGGGACATCGTGGTGCAGCAGCCGCCGGCGCTGAACTGATGTCGATGAAAGGGCGGCCCTTTCCCGAGCGGCCCTTCCTGCTGCTTACGGCAGCGTTTTCAGGGTCGCCTTGACGGGCGCCGAGAAGTTATAACCGTCGTGCTTGTCCCAGTTGATCGACCACGTCATCACGCCGCGGAACTCGGGGTAGGCCTTGACCGGCTTGATGGTGCCGCAGTTGAGCAGGCGGGTCAGGCAGTTGAGCGCGTTGTTGACATCGGTCGTCGTGGTAAAACCCGAACCGGCCGAACTTCTGCCCGACGGCACGCCAAAGCCCACCTGGTCCGGACGCAAGCCGGCAAAGGTATTGCCGCCGTACGTAAAGCCTTCGATCAGCATTTTCGCGGTGCCCACCAGTTGATCGGTGGAGCCGGCCTTGAGCGGGCCGCTCGCGTAGGGCGTGTAGATGTCGCCATTGTTGTAATACTGCGGATGCAGGATCGTCAGTTCGTTACGCAAGGCGTTGATGATCGGGATGTACGCGCCCCAGATCGACCCGTAGCTGGTAAAGCCACCTTCCACATACACCCATTCCGGCGCCATCGACAGGTAGAAGCCCGCGCCCACCCTGGCCTTGAGGTTCTTGACCGCGAGCGGCAGGTAAGTCTGGATCGCCGCGCCTTGCGAGACGCCGTTTTCCAGGTCGAGGTCGATGCCGTCGAAGCCATATTTGACGATGATCGCGTGCAGCGAATTGGTGAAATTGGTCGCCTCGGCGCTCGAGCCGACCGACACCGATCCGTTTTGTCCGCCCAGCGATAGTATGACCTTCTTGCCCTGCGCCTTTTTGGCCTTGACGTTGGCGATGAACTGCGCTTCGCTGCCGGCGCTCGGGTCGACCGTGAAGCTGACGTTGCCGCCGCCGGCGTTATCGGCGAACGAGACCACGATCACGTCCCAGTCATTGCTGACCTGGCTGATCGGGTAGGTGTTGCCGCTCGGGTTAGCGAAGTTGTGCCAGTAGCCGACCAGCGCGTGTTTAGCCAGGCCGGTCGGGGTTGGCGTCGGCGTTGGAGTAGGTGTTGGAGTAGGTGTTGGAGTCGGAGTCGGAGTCGGCGTCGGCGTCGGCGTCGGCGTCGTACAAGAACCGCCAGCCGTCCACAGCGTCGCTGAGTCTTTCGGATTCCAGTTGGTGCCGACGTACGCGGTGTGAGTCACGAGCGCCTTGTAGGACACGCCGAGGTAGCTGACGACCTGGCCTGCGGTATAGGTGATTCCTTCGGCCCACAACGCGCAGCCCGCTGGCGTTGGAGTCGGGGTTGGCGACGGCGTTGGCGTTGGCGTAGGTGTCGGCGTTGGCGTTGGCGTAGGTGTCGGCGTGGTGCCGCACGACCCGCTCACCGTCCATGGCTTGCCGCTTCCTCCAACCCCGCTGTTGGTTGATGGATTGTCGCCCTGCGTCCAGTAGGCGGCCGTGTAGTTGATGCCCCCGTAACTGGCCGATTTGCCGCCTTCGTAGGCGGCGGCGCTGTTCCAGGCCGCATAACACACGCTCGTTGCCGCCATCATCTTGCTTTGGGATGACTGGGTGCCGGTGGAGGTAGTGCCACCGTTGCTGCCGCCGCACGCGGCCAGCGACCCGCCCAGTACGCTGACGATCAGGCTGTTGATGATTGTTCTGTTCAATTGAGGCTCCATATCAAATTGTCGGGACACGTGCGTGCCGGAGATAAACCAGGTCGATCCATGTGCCGCGCGAAGTTCCTTGCTCGTGCGGCATGGGCGGAATCAATCCGCGCAGCGATTATGATGCCTTATATGCAATATCGCTAGACCAATATAACACCAATATGCGGGAATATGCATACCAGATTGAATGAAACCAATACCAGATATGCGTGCAGGGAAGTATTGGTAACGCAGCGCACCGGCCGTGTGGTCCGTGCAATGCCTTGGTGTCGCCGTCCGGATGAGCTGTGTTTGATTGGCACTGCGGTATCGCGACTGCAAAGCAAGCCGCACGCGTGCGGCGCCGCCAGCACGCAGCCGCACGGGCGCGGTTACTGGACGAACCGAACGCCACGCGGAGAAAGGACAGCCAGAAGCGCCTGACCGTCCGGCAAGGCAGCGGCAGTACCGGCCCGCCTGCCTCCCTTACGGCCGCTCGTTGCGCTCCTTGAATTTGGCGCGGAAATAGAAATACATGCCGATCAGGCACAGCACCAGCACGGCGGGGATCAGGTAGCCGTCCGTCAATGGCGCCAGGTAGGGATCGAACAGCAGCAAGGCGACCAGCACCAGGACGGCCAGCAGCGCCACGGCCAGCGGCACCAGATAGTGTTTGCGCAACACCGTGCGCGCCTGGCACGAGCGTGCGTACGTGATCGCCAGCACCACCAGGATCAGGACCATCAGATCGAGCGCGAAGCGCAGCAGCCAGCGGTATTCGCAGACGATTTTTTTGAGCGTGCTGTCGGTGCTGCTGGCCTGGCCCGGCGGATCGCGGAAAAAGTCCTGGATGCAGTCGTCCACCGATTGCGATTCGTTGCAGTGCTTGACGCCGGCCACCGCCGGCTTGGGGGGCGCCGTGGCGGACAATGGCCGTCCCGGCCAGAAACCGACCCCGCCGAAATTCTGGTTGAAATAGACCAGGTCGTCTTCCAGCTGTTGCCAGCCGTCGCCGTCAAAATTAATGACCGGCACCATCCGGTTCAAGAGATGGAGCTGATCGACGCCGGTATTGCTGCTCTCGATCTCGCGCCGCAGCAGTAGCTTGTTCTGCCCGCTCGGCTCATCGAACAGGACCAGGAAGTAGGGCAGCCTGCGCACCTGTTCGCGCTGAAACAGCTGCAGGGCCTTGGCGCTCAGCGACGCTGGCGCCGGCGTTTCCTTCGGACGCACCATGCCGGCCAGCTTGTCGTATTGGTAGATTCCCGTGTTCAGTTCGGCGCGCCGCATCATGATGTTCAGGGAAAAATCGTACTCGTCCAGCATGGGACGCAGCCTGGCAAGGAAGGCATCGAACTGGACCACTGAAACGGGGTCGCGCGGATAGCCATCGAAATACAAGGTCACGCCATCGCCTCGAACCGGCACCGGCGCCATGCCGAACGACAGCCATGGCCGCGCCCTGGACGGGAAGTCGGTCATGCGCCCGCGGAGCAGGCGCACGATGTTGTCGGATAGCTGGTTGAACCGGAATTCGCGCTCCTTGGCGCTCAGCGCCGCCCATGGCCCCCAGGCGCTGCGCTGGATCACCCAGTCGACACTGACCCGGTGCCGGCGCGCGGTGGTGACGAAATCGAGCTGCCGGTCGTCCTTGCCACTGAACAGTTCGCTGACCCTGCCGCCGCCGTTTGCCATGATCAGTTCGCCGTTATCCTCGAACGTGACCCCATAGTAATTTACGCGCGACACCAGGCTGAAATCGATCCGCTGGGCGGCGCCGCCCTGCCAGAACGGCAGGAAGCGGAACACCTGGGTTTTCTGGTCGTCGCTGCAACCGCACAAGCCCGCCGCCAGGGTGATCGGTGCGGACGGGTTGTACGCTGGCGTCTTGCGCCCCACCTGGTCGAACAGGTAGCTATAGCGCTTGTACAGCTCGCCCACCGTGCTCGCTTCCGTGGTTCCCGGACTATCGCTGGCGATCGCCCCGTCGCTGGCCATGTCGGGGGCCGCTGGCGCGCACAGCTTGGCGTCGCGCAGGGATTGAAGGCGCTTGCCGAGCCCGGGGTCGGCATCGCGGCCGGAACTGACGGCGGCGATCAGTGCCTTCATGTCGTCGTCGCTCATGCGCCCGGATGGGGGCGGCGCCCGGCGCGTGGGCGGCGTGACCTGCTGGCAACCGCCGATGCCCACGCTCAGCCGGTCTTGCAGCGCGCGCGCAAACAGTTGCTGGTGCGGGTACTGCATGCCGACCATCTTTTGCAGCAGGGTGGCCAGCGGCGCGGGCAGCACGGGCCGGTCGGCAATCGCGGCCAGCGTTTCGTCGGTCACGCCGATGCCGTGGTCGGTCGTGACAGCATGCTCTTTCAGCAGCGGCAGCAGCGGCCCCGTCTTCTCGCCTGTATCGGCCAGCAGCGCTTGCACCTCCTCCTCGAAGTCGGCGTGCGCGATGACGGTGTCCGGTTCCACCAGCGCCTTGAGCGCCTTGACCGTGGCGGCCGAAAATTCACGCTTGCTGGTGATGGTCTTCAGGTCGTCCTCTGTCAAGCCGTACCAGTACGCCTGGCCAACCCTGTCGCCCGCGTTGACAACTTGCGGCGTGACCACCGCGTGGTAGCGCACCAGCACCGGCGGCAGCTTGACCTCGTCGAGCCGGAGCCGGATCGGATACAGCGCGGCGCGGTCGGTCTGCTTGTCGATCCACTGTCCGAATTCGACGCTGAGCACATCGGGGCGCCATTCCTTGTGCGCCGCCAGCCGGTCGGCGAAATGCAGCAGGGCGGCGACCGACTCCTCCGACACGTTCGGCGCCGGTTCGATGTTGTAGTAGAGCCAGAAGCGCGTGATGAAGGAGAGCGTGATCGGTCCCACGACGTTGTCCGACAGGGGCTGGCCGGCCGTGGCGTGGGCTTTCGCGTACGACGCGTCGCCCTGGAAGATCAGCTTGAGCGCATCCTGGATGCGCTTGCGTTTTTTGGCGTCGTAACGTTGCAGCACCTCGACCGACAGCAGGCGCGGCGCCGCAGTCGCTTTGTTTGGCGCCGGCGTGGCTGCCGCAATCTGCTTGGGTGGAGCCGGCGTGGCTGCCGCAATCGGCTTGCTTGGCGCCGGCGTGGCCGCAGCAGCCTTGGATGGCGCCGGCGTGACCGGTACAACCGCCGCCGGCTCGGCCACGACAACCGTTTCCGGCCTTGGTACGGGCACGGTAATCGCTTCCGGCGGCATCGGCCTGGACGCCGCGCCAGGCTTGGGCGGTGCCGGTGCCGCCGCCACAGGCGGCACCGGCGCGGTGGCGGCCCGCACCGCCGGTTCGGCCAGCGCCAACAGGACGCCCAGCGCCGCACAGGGAAGGAAAGACCAGCGTGAATGTAGGTTCATAGATCCCTAAAGGGTGCGTCCTTCTTTGATGAATTCCTTCTTGATCGCGCGTTCCAGGTCGTCCAGTTCGATGCGCACGGTGGCCTCCGGCTGTTTTTCCTGGCGCCGCGCCGCTCGAATCGCGGCGTAGCGCGCCACGTTGGTCAGTGCACCGCCCGACAGCACGTGCTTGTCGGCCAGGCGGTGCAGGTCGACGTCGGCAGCGAGCAAAGCGCGGTCCTGAAACAGCTTGTCCCACAATTGTTCGCGTTGCAGCGCGTCCGGCAGCGGGAAATAGATCGCCGACTGGAAGCGCCGCGCGAACGCTTCGTCCAGGTTGGAGCGCAGGTTGGTGGCCAGGATGACGACGCCGGGGAAGTCTTCCACCCGTTGCAGCAGGTACGAGATTTCCTGGTTCGCATGCCGGTCGTTCGAGCTGCTGCCTTCAGTGCGCTTGCCGAACAGGGCGTCGGCCTCGTCGAAAAACAAAATCCAGTTCTTGTTCTGCGCCTGGTCGAACACATTGGCCAGGTTCTTTTCGGTCTCGCCGATATATTTGGAGACGATCATCGACAGGTCGATGCGGTACACGTCCACCCCGACCGATTGCCCGAGCAGGGTCGCGGTGAGGGTCTTGCCGGTGCCGGGAGGGCCGTAGAACAGGGCGCGAAAGCCCGCCTTGACCTTGGTGTCCAGGTCCCAGCGGCGCAGCAGGGCGGGGCCGCCGCGCAGCCAGGCGCGAATCTGCTCGATTTCATCCATCACCTCGGGGGCCAGCACCAGGTCGGTCCACGCCAGCGGCGTGGTAATCAGCTTGGCCGGAAAGCCGGCGCCGAAGTCCGGCTTATGCTGCTGGCCGACGGTGAGCCGGTGCAGATAATCGGTTTCCACCGCCAGCGTCGCGCGCAGCGCCGGTTCGCCGCTGGCAACCTGCTGCATGCGCAAGATGCCCAGTTTCGCAAAAAAGTGCGAAGGCTCGAACAGGCGCCCCACCTCGAAGCGGCGTTGCAAGTCGTCGCCGGCGAGGATGAAGACGGCGGTTTCACCGGTTGGCAGCAGGCCGCTGTGCGCCGCGCCGCGCACGCCGCCGAATTCGGTGAAGGTACGTTCGATCAGCTTGTTATGCGTCAGCAGCAGGTCCAGCGCCTGCGGGCGGATGTGCGGCAGCAGTGCCAGGATCAGGACGATGCGCTCGTCGGCGCTCATCTCGTCCCCGTGGCTGTTGCGCACGGTCTCGGCGAACAGCGAGGGATCGCCGGCCAGGTCGGGCGGCGCCGGGAACACCGGTACCACGCCCGCGTCGGCGTCCTGGGCGACGAAATACGTCTCGAAGCGCGCCGTCAGCACTTGCGCGAACCAGTCGATCTCGCGCGCCAGGCTGCGCGCGTTGGCCATCATGGCCTCTTTTTCAGCGCCATTCGACATGCACAGCCCTTTCCATCCATGGATGCCGGATAACCGAGAACGACCACGGCAGCGCGTCGAGCAGCATGTCGAACGAGCCGGCTTCCACTTTCAGGCGCCAGGCGTCGTCTTTCAGGTGCATGCTGCCGCGCCGCTGCAGGAACGATTGCCGCAAGCCGTCGGGCGAGGTGTTGCCGATGGTTTTCCAGTGCGCGATCATCGCCCGCAGCATCGTGTCGACCGCGTCGCGCTCCTCTTCGGTCGGCACGATCTCGCGCATGATCGGGGCGCTCAGCTTCAAGCCGCACAAGACCTTGTTCAGGCCAAGCAGGTATTCCGGGCAGTCGGTCTGGCCGCTGACGATGAACTGCACCAGGTGCACCGCGCGCTCGGCCGCTTCGGTGCTCTTGAAGCGCGCGCCCTCGGTCAAGCCTACCATCGCAAACAGGCGCGGAAGGTAAGGGCCGGCCAATACCTGGCCGGCGTTCGACAGGAACAGGGCGTCGCATTCGTCGTCCAGCGCGCTGGCCGTGGCGGACGCCAGGGCCGGCGCATGCCGTTGCGTTGGCGCGGCGGTGTCGGCCGGCGCGGCCAGGTGGGACGCCAGCGCGCGCGCGTACGCGGCCGGTTCAAAGCGCAGGCGCTGCTCGAAGAACCAGCCAAAGGCAAATTGCCTGGTGCGCAGCCCGATGCGGGCGGCAGCTGGCGCCGGCAGATCCCGCGCCAGCGCGCCGCCAACCTCGCGCGCACAGCGCAGGACGGCTTCCAGGTCGGCTCCGGCCAGCACCGTCACCACGCTCTCCAGCAGGCCCGCCGAAAACTGTGTGCTGTCGTCGCCGGCGCCGTGGAGCAGGGGCGCCAGCGCCGCGCGCTGCGCCGGCGGATGGGCGGCCAGGGCATGTGCGCAGGAGACGGCGGCCCGCTTCGGCGCGGGTGCTGCTGGTGCGGCGAAACGCGCGTCGAGATCGTCGAGGTCGACCGCACGTTCGTTGGCAAGGTCGTCGAGCACCTGATGCAGGTAGGCCTGCGGCGCGGCGCTGCGGCCGGCATGGGCCTGGGCCGCATCGAGCAGGTTTTTTCCGTGCTCGCCGGCGCCGTCGAGGTGGGCGGCGATCCGCCGCAGCAGGTCGGGATCTGGCGGCGCCTGGGTGGTCGGTGCGGCAGGCATGGGGTTCTCCGGGGAAGATGGCACGGTGGTTGCGGCAGGCTGGCTGTCGACGTGTTCGGCGATGGCTTCGAGGTCGATGGCCTCGCCGCGCTCCAGGGCGGCGTTGACGGCGCGCAGGAAGCTGGCGGTATCGGCGCTGCGCTGCGCGTACGCGCTGATGGCGTGTTGCAGCACGCTGTCAGGGCTGGTCATGTGCGCCTTGATGGCCTGCCATGACTGGGCAATCGGATCGCCTCGCGTGGTGTGGGTGGCCGGCTGCGCGGCGGCGGCCGGGGCTGCCGTCAGTTGCATGATGGCGGCCAGCCAGCGCGCACGGTCGGGCGATGCCGCAGTGGCGGCGTGCGGCTCCAGCAGGGCGCTGAGCGCATCGAGCACCTGTGCCGGGAAGTGCTGCGCGACCCGCTCCCACACGGTGGCACGCGCGCCGATCTCCATGACCGCCTTGCGCGCATGGTCGCCGAGACCCGCAAAGACGGCCGGTGTGAGTCCGGCCGCGTCGCCGTCAACGAGCGCGCGCAGCAGGAACGCGGTGCGGGCGCGCGCATCGACGGCGCCCAGATCGATGCGCTGCGCATGTCCGAGCGCGTCATGGGCGGCGCGCAGGAAGTCCGGCGGGCTCGCGCTGTGCGCTGCATGCGCGGCGATGGCCTGCATCTGCATGTCGCGCTGCAGATGGTTGTCCACGGCGGCCATGCGGGTGGCCAGTTGTTGCCACAGGTCGATGATTGGCGCGCTGGGGGCACGCAACGCCGCTTCGTAGCGCTGCGCGTCGAAGGGCGTCACCGCCAGGTGCATGATGCTGGCGAGCCAGAGGTCGCGTGCCGGCGCCGCCGACGCGGCTGCGATGTTGCGCAGGATGGCGGGTGCCTGCGGCGCCACGATCGTCGTCAATTCGTCCAGCAGCGCGAGCGGGAAACGCCGGGCGACGCGCTGCCACACGTCGAAGCGGGCGCCAGTGCGTGCGATTGCCTGGCGCGCCGCATCGCTGTGCGCCGAGAGCAGGTCCGGCGCCAGGGCTGCCGCATCGGCATCGCCGAGAGCCGCCAGGATGCGCTGGAGCGGCTGCATGGTGACATCGGGCGGCGCGTGCGACGGCACAGGTGCGCCCACCGCCGCCGCATAGCGCACCGGGTCGAACGGCATTGCTGCCAGGTGCATCATGCTGGCCAGCCAGCGCTCGCGCGCGGGCAGTATCGCGGCGCCGCCGGCGATCTGCGGCTGCCGCAGGATGGCTGGAGCGGCCGGGATCATCAATGCCGTCAGGTCATCGAGCAGCGCTAGCGGGTAGCGCCGCGCGACTGGCTGCCATATGTCCGCACGGGCGCCGATGCGGGCGATGGCCTGGCGCGCGGCGTCCGCGTGTACAACAAGGGCATCGGGCGGCAGCGCTGCCGCGTCGGCGGCAAGTAGCGCCGACAGGATGCGCTGTACCGGCTCGGTGCTGATGTCGATGGCCATGGCGCTCATGGCGGCGGTATAGCGCGCGGCGTCGAATGGCGTGGCCGTCAGGTGCATGATGCTGGCGAGCCAGCGGCGGCGCTCGGGAATCGTTGCGGCGTTCGCACCCGCGTGCAGGTCGCGCAGGATGGATGCCGCCCGTGGCGCCAGCAGGGCGGTGATTCGCCCGAGCAGCGCGAGCGGGAAACGCTGGGCGACAAGCTGCCATACATCGAAGCGGGCGCCGACGCGGGCGATTGCCTGGCGCGCCTCGTCGGCCTGCACGGCAAGCAGGCACGCCTCGAAGCCGTCCGCGTCGGCGGACAGCAGCGCTGCCAGAATGTGCTGTCCGGGGTCGGCGGCGACGTCGATCCTGTCGCGCAGGATGGGGATAGCCGGTTTTGGCAGGCGTAGGTGCGCATCGAACGGCACGCCTGCCAGCTGCATGAAGCTGGCGAGCCAGCGCTCCCGATCATGGACCGGCGGCTCGCTTTGCGCTGCCAGCAAGGCCGTCATCTCTCCCAGTACATCGAGCGGGAAGCGTTGCGCCACGCGTTTCCAGACATCGGGGCGCGCGCCGATGCGGGTGATGGCTTCGCGTGCCGATTCGCTGTGCGCACTGAATATATCCGCCGGCAGGAGCGCCGCATCGCCGGCCAGCAAGGCCGAGAAAATACGCTGTTCCGTGTCCTCACCACTCGTCAGATGCATGAAGGTGGCGAGCCAGCGGTTCCGGTCATGAACCGGTAGCTCGCGCTGCGGTGCCAGCAAGGCCGTCATCTCTCCCAGTACATCGAGCGGGAAGCGTTGCGCCACGCGTTTCCAGACATCGGGGCGCGCGCCGATGCGGGCGATGGCGGCGCGTGCCGCTTCGCTGTGCGTACTGAATATATCCGCCGGCAGGAGCTCCGCATCGCCGGCCAGCAAGGCCGAGAAAATACGCTGTTCCGTGTCCTCACCACTCGTCAGATGCATGAAGCTGGCGAGCCAGCGGTTCCGGTCATGAACCGGTAGCTCGCGCTGCGGTGCCAGCAAGGCCGTCATTCGGTCGAGTACATCGAGCGGGAAGCGCTGTGCCACGCGCGCCCAGACGTCGCTGCGCGCGCCGATGCGGGCGACGGCGGCGCGTGCCGCTTCGCTGTGCGTACTGAATATATCCGCCGGCAGGAGTGCCGCATCGCCGGCCAGAAAAGCCGAGAAAATACGCTGTTCCGTGTCGTCACCACTCGTCAGATGCATGAAGCTGGCGAGCCAGCGGTTCCGGTCATGAACCGGTAACTCGCGCTGCGGTGCCAGCAAGGCCGTCATCCGGTCGAGTACATCGAGCGGGAAGCGCTGTGCCACGCGCGCCCAGACGTCGCTGCGCGCGCCGATGCGGGCGACGGCGGCGCGTGCCGCTTCGCTGTGCGTACTGAATATATCCGCCGGCAGGAGCGCCGCATCGCCGGCCAGCAAGGCCGAGACGATACGCTGTTCCGTGTCCTCACCACTCGTCAGGTGCATGAAGGTGGCGAGCCAGCGCTTCCGGTCATGAACCGGTAACTCGCGCTGCGGTGCCAGCAAGGCCGTCATCCGGTCAAGCACGTCAAGCGGGAAGCGCTGCGCCACGCGCTCCCAGACGTCGCGGCGGGTGCCGACGCGGGCGATGGCAGCGCGTGCCGCTTCGCTGTGCGTACGGAATATATTCGCCGACAGAAGCGCTGGATCGCCGGCCAGCAAGGCGGAGAGTATGCGCTGTTCCGTGTCCTCACCCTTCGTCAGGTGCATGAAGTTGGCGAGCCAGCGGTTCCGGTCACGCGTCGGTTGCTCTTGCTGAGGTGCCAGCAATGCCGTCATCCGGTCAAGTACCTCGAACGGGGAGCGCTGCGCAACGCGCTCCCAGACGTCGCCGTGCGCGCCGACCCTGGCGATGGCGGAGCGTGCCGCGTCGCTGTGCGTACTGAATATGTCCACCGGCAGGTGCGCCATGTCGCCGGCCAGCAAGGCCGAGAAAATACGCTGTTCCGTGTCATCGCCACTCGTCAGGTGCATGAAGTTGGCGAGCCAACGGTTCCGGTCATGAATCGGCAGCTCGCGCTGCGGTGCCAGCAAGGCCGTCATACTATGAAGTACATCGAGCGGGAAACGCTGCGCCACGCGCTCCCAGACGTCGCCGCGCGCGCCGATACGGGCGATGGCCTCGCGTGCGGCTTCGCTGTGCGTACTGAGCAGGTCTGCTGGCAGATTCGCCGCATCGCCAGCCAGGAGTGCCGAGAAAATGCGCTGTCCGGCGTCCGCAGAGGTGTTCATGCCGATTGCGTCGGCGTAGCTGGCGGCGTCGAACGGCATCGCCGTCAGGTGCATGAAGCTGGCAAGCCAGCGCTCCGGCCCGCAGACCGCCAGCTCGCGCAAGATGTCACCGGCCTGCGGCGCCAGCAAAGCCGTCATCCGGTGAAGGATATCGGGCGCGAAGCGTTGCGTTATCCGCTCCCAGACTTCGCGGCGTGCGCCGATGCGGGCAATGGCGTCGCGCGCGGCTTCGCCGTGTGTGACAAAGGCATCTGGCGGGAGGCTTGCCGCGTCCGCAGCCAGCAAGGCCGAAAAAATGCGCGCTTGCGCCGCCGCGCCGACGGCATGGGTCATCGCAGCCGTGTAGCGGTCCGCGTCGAAGGGCATGGCCGCGAGGTACATCATGCTGGCGAACCAGCAGTCCCGCTCGGCCAGCGCGGCGCCGCCCAGGCGATGCAGGATGGCGGGCGCCTGCGGCGCCATCAGCGCGGTCATCGCATCGAGCAGCGCGATGGGAAAGCGCTGGGCCACGCGCTTCCAGACGTCCGTATTGGCGCCGATATGCGCAATCGCCGCGCGCGTGGGTTCGCCGGGCAGGTCCGGCAGCGCGGATGCATCGGCATCGAACAGCGCGCGCAGCACGCATGCCGTCGCGGCGCGCGCTTCGACGGCTGCGGGATCGAAGGCCGTGCCCTGGCGCAGATCGTCCCACGCCGCGCGCAGGAAGTCCGCCGGGCTGACGCTGCCGGCCGCATGGGCGGCGATTTCCTGCCTGCGGATGCCGGATAGTTGCTCGCCTTGCGCGCTGGCCAGGCATGCGTCGATCCGCTGCCACAGCTTGACCACGAGTGCGCTCGGGGCGCGCAGCGCGGCGTGGTAGCGCGCGGCGTCGAACGGCACGGCGCTCAGGTGCATCACCCCGGCCAGCCAGGCGCTGCGTGCTTGTGCGGACGGGAGCGCCGCCACGCGGGCTTCTGGAATGGACAATGCCTGCGGCGCCAGGAGCATGGTCAGCTCGTCGAGCAGCGCCAGGGGAAAGCGCTGCGCGACGCGCTGCCAGAGGTCGTGGCGCGCGCCGATCCCGCGCATCGCGTCCGCCAGTGCGCCGGCATGGACTGCGCGCAGGGCCGTCCACGCGGGTGGCAGGTCGTCCGGATTGGCTTGCGTGAGCATGCGAACGAACTGTTTGACCTTCGCGTCTGCGGCGGCGGCGGGTGCCAGCGCCTCGAACATGGCCTCGGCCCAGCCATCGCGCCCGTGACCCGCGGCCGCCGATCCGGCCAGTGCCGCCATGTCGTCCAGCATGGACAGTGGAAAATGCGCGGCGATACGCTGCCATAAGGCCTGGTCCGCGCCCTGGTGCAGCATGACCGCGCGCAGTGCCGGGGCGTGGTGCGCCACCAGCTCGTCCCAGTCGCCGCAGATGTACCCCGCGTCGGTCACCGACAGCGCCTGTGCGAAGCGCGCCTGCGCATCGTCGGCGAGGTGGCCATGCCCGGCACTATCGATGCCGATCGCCCGCAGCAGTGCCGGGGTGTGCGCGCTGGCGCCAGGTCCGAGCGCGGCGGCGGCAGCGCGCAGTGCCGGCGTGGCCGCGCCCGATGCCGTACCCAGCACCTGCGCCAGCACCAGTTCCCACAGCGTGCGCACCTGGTGACGACGCGCCCCGGCGTCGCCCGGAAGCGCGGCGCCGATCGCGTCCACCAGTGCCAGCCAGGCTTCGGCCCCGTGCGCCAGCAGCGGCAGGAGGCGGCGCAGCTGTTCCCCATCGAACTGCTGCGCCAGGCGCTTGACGGCGCCCGGGCCGGCCACTGCGCGGCGCAGGATGGCCGGCAAGGCCAGGGCCTCGTTGGCCAGCAGGCGCTCAAGCAGTGCGCCCGGGGTGTCGCCACGGCCATCCATTGCGCCGCTGCGCAGGAAGCGCTCGAATAGCGCGCCATCGCTGCCCGCCGCGCCCGTGTCGGCGGCGACGCCAGGGTTGGCGCGCAAGGCTTCACCGAGCGCGTCGCGCAGCAGCTCGCGCAGGCGTTCGCCCAGTTCGGCGTCGAGCAGGTGCGCGGGAACGTCGCCCAGATCGATGTCGAGCCGTTCGATGCGGCGCAGGCGGCCGTCATCCATTTCGTCGAGCACCGCTTCCAGCTCCGGCAGCATGCGCCCCTTCACCAGTTCCAGCAGGCGCTCGTGCGGCACCGGCTGGGGGCGCGGCGCATCGCTTTCGAATGTCAGCTCGACATGCAGTTCTCCGATGCGGTGGAGGGCACTCATCGGCTCATACCCAGTGACTGGCGGCGGCGTCACGCTGCTGGCGCAGCAGGAACCTGGTCAGGTAGGCGGAGGCATCGTCGAGGGCATTGTCGGCGTCCGCCGCGTCGTGGCCGGCCAAGGCAGCATGCCGCAGCTTGTCGAGCCAGATGCGAAAATGCGTTTCAAAATCGTCCATCTGCACGTAGCCCAGCCAGTAGAAGGTGGGCAGGATGTGGGCCGGCAGGTTCAGGCTGACGGTTTCCTGCGCCAGCTTCTGGAATTCCGGGTCGTGAAAGCGCGCGGTCCAGTTGGGGAACACGACACTGACGCGGAACGGGTAAAAGTCGTCGCCGGCGGCGCAGGGCTCCGTGCTGCCGGCGCGGCGCGGGCGCAGCAGGGTGTGTTCGATCAGGTGAAAGCCTTCGCAACGCATGTTCAGCGCGCGCAGGGTCTCGCTCAAGTTTTTCAGTTCGCCGGCATCCTCGCCGGATGCGAGCTCGCCCAAAGGCCAGTGCTCCAACGGCGCGTTCCTGACCTTGAAACGGACCACGTCGCGTCCCTCCGGGGTGCGGTCGATATCCAGCCGGCCGGGCGCGAAGGCCTTGCGCATCAGGGTCGCGGCGATCCTCATGGTGGCGCCGGGCCGCGCCGCGCGCAGGTGCCTGAACAGGCCGGACAGCGCTCCCTGCGCCAGGTGCTCGTCGGGCACGATGCGCAGGCCGGCGCGCCGCATCGGCTCGCACAGCGAGCGGCAGCAGTGATGTTCGTGCAGTCCAAGCAAGATGGCGATCTTGCGCTGGGCGCCGCTGACGTTGTCGCTGTCCCAGGCTGGCAGGTCGTAGCGAAAGCCGGCGGCGCGCTGGCGCAGCAGCACCACGATGCGGGTGAGGAAGGCCAGTTTGTTATCGAGCAGCCAGGCTTGCATCGCCTGGCGCACCGGGAAGTACACATTGAATTTGCGTAGCGCCTGCTGCGTGTAGGACTCGCCGTACATCGCCAGCATGACGTCGATCACGCGCTCGCGCCGGTCTTCGAAGGGATCGAGGCGGCGCCGGATCGCATCGAGTTCCTGCGCCATCTGGTCAGGCTCGCGCGTGTACAGCGGCTCGATATCGGGCAGCATGGCGTTGTTCAGCGCTTGCGAAAAATACGATTGGGCCAGGTCCGTATCGATCGAAAACACGCTGGCGATGCCGGCCAGGTTTTGCAGGTAGTTCGCCATCACCTGCTCGAAGACATACAGGTAGGCCTTGAGCTGGCGCGCGTGGGCGTGGGCTTCGGGCGGGGCGCTGGCCGGCACGCCGTAGGCATTGATGCCGTAGATCGCCGGGAACTGGTGCTGGATCGAGTAGTACGGCGCCAGCGGCTGGCCGGCGCCGGCCGCAACCTCGCCCAGGTGCTCCAGCGAGGCGTGGCGCTGGCGCAGCGCGCGCGCTTCGAACTGCAGTTTGTTCAAATTGATCCTGGCGCTCGAGATCAGTGCGTTCAGGGCGTCGCTGTCACTCTCGGCGGCGCTGTCGGTGGCCATGGTCTGGCCCATGAAATGGAGGTGCAGCAGGCGCTTTTGCTGTGCGTTGCCGGGGAAGCACAGGCGCGGTATCAGCCCGCCCGCGCCACCGGGACTGGCCGGCCGGCCGTCGGCGGTGCACAAGCTAAGCGCATGGACCTGGCGCACGCCATCGATGCCGCGTATCAGTCCGATCAGGCGTGGCAGCGAAATGGCGGCGTCGGGCTCGACCTGGAGGCTCTCGGTGATGTGGCCGTGCGTCGTGAACGGACCGGAAAACAGCTGGTCGGGCGGCATGCCGTCGGCCGCCGCATGCTCGTAGCTGTTCAATTGCAGGCCCGAGATGACGTGGTGGGCGCACTGGAAAAAAATGTCGGCGTAGATCGCGGCCGGATCGCGCCGGCTGTGCACTTCGATATCGCCTTTCAGGTAGAAATCCTCGGTCTCGAGCGTGGTGATGCGCCCGATGTCCTGGCACAGCGCGCGCTCGGTGCCGGCCTCGGCGCGGATGCGGCGCGCCACCCCGGCCGCCTGCGCCTGCGCCTGCGCCGGCTCCGTGCGCACGCCGGTGGCGGGATCGCCCAGCTTGAATGCGATGTCGATCAAGCCATCGCCGGCCTCGCTTACCCACACATCCTCGATGTCGGGAATGCGGTCGTACAGCAGGCGGCGCCAGTCGCCGGCGGTGATCGGCTCGCTCGGGAAAACCGCTTGCGGCAGGTGCAGCGCGTGCCGTTCCAGGTCGATCGTGCCATCGCGCCCGGCCAGGTAATCCTCGTGCCGGAAGGCGGAGCGGTAAGCCAGTTCGGTGAGCGCGTAGCTGAGCTGGTCGAGCATGGTCACGCCTGGATCGTGGGCGTTGTAATCGGTCCAGCGCTGCCCGCACAGCGCTTGCAGCAAGGTCGTGCCGGTGCGCTGGAGGGCCTCGAAATCGAGGCCGTCGGGATCTGGCCCGCGACTCGGAATGCTCAGCGCTGCGCTCATGCCTCGCCCATGCCGGCCACCTGCTCTTCCAGCGCGTCCATCAGCAGGTGCACCCGGTGGTAGGGCAGCAGGCGCAGGGCGCCGACGATCAGTTGCAGGTCGGGCAGGCTGACGCTGTAGGCCTGGGCGGCATCCTCGCCGGCGCCGGCGCCGGCATTGGCCTGGCGGTTCAGGCGTCCGATCAGGTCGAACACGGTCTTGAACGGCAGCTCGGCCAGCGCCTCGATCACCAGCGCGCCCTGGTCGGCGCGCAGCGACAGCGTGAGCGCGCTCACGGCTGGCCGCCGCGTGCCGACTTCGGCCAGCCGGCCTTCATCGCCGGGTCGAACCAGAGCTGGGTCAGGTAGACCCGGACTGCGGTGCGCTCGGCCGCCGTGGTGGCGTCGGCGTCGTAGGCGCAGCCGACCCGGATTTGCAGCCGGTAGGGCGAGGTGGCGGCCTTGCCGGCCCCGCTCCAGCGCAGTTCGAGGCGGCTGCATTTGCTGCCGTAGTGGGCCTGGTGATAGGTGATCTCGTTCTTGCCGCCCTGGAAGGCGGACAGCGCAAAGGCGTGCAGCAGCGCGTACTTGCCGGAATCGGGCTTGCCGGCGCCGGCCATCACCTCGAACGCCTGGCAGCCGGTGAGGTCGGAGGTGATGTCGTGCCAGTCGCCGTCGGCCGGCACGCTGGCGCAGGCGCGTCCGAGGCGGCCGTCGGCCACGATCCGCCCTTGCAGGTCGAGCTCGAACTGGCTGGTGGCCGCGCGCGGGGTTCCGGGCAGGGCGGCGAAGCGGACTTCGGCGCCGGCCGGGCTGAGCGCCATCGCCTTGCGGTAGCCGGGCGCGCCGTCCGGGCCGTCCGCCGTTTGCGGGCCGCCGGTGCCGAACACCAGGCTGCCGCCGCCCTTGTCCATGCGCACCGACCAGATCGCGCTCTTGTCGGCGATGTCATGGTAAAAGCTCATCAATCGGCCCTGGCCGATCTGGCCGACCTTGAGCCCGTCGTGGGCATTCTTGTCGAATTGCTGGTCGACGATGTTGAGCATCGATTCGATCAGGGCGCCAAACGCGTCCTGGGCTGGCATCGCGCCTTTCTGGAACAGCCGCTTGAGTGTTTCCCGGCTATGAAGCGCCATTGCTATCCTTTGGTGAAATAATGAAGGTGGAACCGATGTCGAGCGTGTTCAGGTCGGCCGCGCGGGCGGCGTCGCTGCTGCTGGCCATGCCGATCAGGTGGCTGTGCAGCGGCACCGCCACGCTCCACGGATACTGCGGCGTGAGCGCGGCCGCGGCGGCAGCGGCGGCATCGACCCCGCTCGCCGTGTCCGACAGCACGAAGCGTGCGGCGCCGGTGGGCGCCACGCGCAGCATCGAGCAGCCGCTGACGTCGGCAATGTAGTCGAGGCCGATGATGAACGATTCGACGTCGTGCATGCGCACGCGCCAGCCGAAGTGGGTTTGCGGTCCCGGCGCGCGCCATGGCGACAGGAAAGCGGAAATATCCTGGTTCAGGCGCGTGATGTAGTGGCCGCCGGCCAGCCCTTCCTTGAGGCGGATGCCGCAGCGCACCTGGATCTGCTCGTACACCGGCGGCTTGACCGCGATCGTGGCCGCCGGCGGCGCCACGCTGCGGATGAAGCGCCCGATGTCGTCGACCAGCTTGCCGTTCAGATGGGGCATGGCGTCGAGCGGCGCGCCGTCCGCCACATGCGGCAGCGCGACGATCAGCAGGTGCCCGGGGCGCATCCAGTCGCGCGCCGAGACGCCCTCGGTGACCATATTCGGGAAGCACTTGACCTTGTAGACGTCGGGAAATTGCTGCAGGATCAGCGCTTCGTAGTCGGCCGGCGTCACCGCGCGCCCCTTGTGGCGCAGGCGCTCGGCGATCCGGGTATGCATCTGGGTGCGGCTTTCCGGCAGCGCCCCGCCGGAGGAGGCGGCCACCTGGGTAATCTTGCCCAGGCCGGCAATCACGGTGCGGCTGCGTTCGATGCTGGCGGGCGGCAGGATCATGCTCTCCAGGGGCCCCGCGACGGCGCTCTGGCGCCGGATTTGCAGGGCGTGGGCGTACACCGTGTAGACGCTGCAGAAGTGCTCCAGCGCGGCCGACGCGCCCACCCGCAGCCAGTACAGGCCGGCCGGCATGACGGTGTTGTCGAGGCTGATGTCGGGCGGCATCGACAGCGTGACCACGCCCGAGGTCATGAAGGCGCTGGTGCCGTCGGCGATGATATTGCGGCGCGCCAGCGGTTTCCAGCGGTTGCCGCTCAGGTAAGACCAGTTCGGCTGGCCCGGGTGGCCGGGCGCCGAATCGTCGCGCAGGTGGAAGAACAAGGTCAGCGCGGCCTCGAAGCCGCTGGCGGCCAGGCCGATATGCAGGTTGCCCAGGTACTCGCAGTCGGGAATCAGGGTGGCGCCGGTCTCGGTGGCGGCGCCGATCGCTTCCCAGCCGTGCGGGTGCAGGTGGATCAGCAGGTTGTTGGCCAGCGCCTTGGGCTGCGCGCGCTGGTGCAGGTCGATATGGGCGATGGCGCGGTAATTGAGCGCGATGGTGTTGACCAGCGGGGTGTAGGGCAGGTCGGGCACGCCGGCCTGGAAGTGGCGGCTCTTGTCGCGCAGGTTGCGCGTCATGGCGTAGCTGAGTGCGTACGGATACTCGCGGTGGCCGAAGGCGAAGCGCGGCGCGGCCAGGGTGAATTTGAAGAAACCGTTGCGCGCCGTGGCGCTGTAGCTGGTTTCGGGAACGGCCGGCGCGGCGACCGGCTTGACGCGCGCGATCACGCTGTCGCACGGCAGGGTGACCTGGCGCAGTACGCGCCGGCTAGCGCTGCCGTCGTTGGTGCGGAACAGCGGCAGCCAGGGCGCTTCGGCCTCGTCCGGGCCCCAGACGCCGTCGGCCAGGACCTCGACCCGGGCAAAATACTGGTCGCTGTCGAGCGCGCCGGGATAGTCGTGGTAGTACTCCAGGAACCCGCCACTGTCGGGCGGCAGGTCGCCCCATTCGAGGTCGATGTCGGCGCTGGTGAGGGTCTTGACGGCCGCTTCGTCGCTGCCGACGATCAGGTAGGAGCCGACCGTGGGCAGGGCGCCGAAGGGTTGGAAGGGCAGGGCCGGGCTGAGCATGCCGATGTGGTTGTGCAGCAAGAGCTGGCGGCAGCCGCACACGTGCACCGCGATCGTGGCGGCGGCCAGGTGCAGCGCGCGCAGCAGGCCGAAGGGGTAGACGTAGCTGTCCGGATTGAGGCGCAGGCGCAGCATCGGCACGGCGACCTGGTAATCCTCGCCGTGCAGCGCGGGCGCGTAGGGCACCACCGGCGCGGCGTCCAGGCCCAGCTCGAAGTCGATGCGCAGGGTGGGCGGCGTCGCCGCGCCGTCCTGCGCGTCGCCCTCCCAGCAGGGATAGTAGGCCGGCACCGGCAGCCACCCGGCCGGGCCGCTCAGCTCGATCAAGAACAGGCCGCGCAGGATGCGGGCGCGCACATCCTCCTGGTCGATGCGCTCGTCGCTGGCGGGGCCGTTCGGGCGCTTGTCGTGCAGCACCCTTTCCAGCGCGCCCAGGCGCTTGCCCAGGGTATCGTCGTCGAAGCGCAAGCTCAGGCTGACCCGGCGTATGCCTTCGCGCATCAGCAGCACCGTGCTGGCCAGGGCCAGCCCGAAGCGCGCATCCTGCACGCCGCGCTGGTCGCCCGGGTTCTTGGGCGCGCCCATCAGCGGCACGGCCGACAGCGGCGCCGGATCGGTGACGACCAGCTTGTCCGGCACGTCGAGCTGGCGGCACCAGATGTTGCTGGGCCAGGCGGCGTGGGGCGGCGCTTGGCCTTGCTGGTCCATGTCGTTTTCGGGGGCGATATCGGGGTCGCGGTGGCAGTACAGGGTGCTCAGCGAGCGCACCCGGGCGTCGCCCACCAGCAGGGCGCGCTCGGTCTGGTACACCAGCTGGGCGCCGGCGCCGCCGGGGCGCGCGAAAAACTCGGCGCCGGCCGGCACCTCCACGTACTGGCCGGGGGCGCACGGGGCCACCACCAGGCAGGCATGGTCGGGCACGGCCGGCAGCGGCTTCATGCGCAGCACGCGCTCGTAATAAAAGTCGAGGTGGGCGCCGGTGAAGCGGTTCAGGCGCCGGTGCAGGCGCTCGGCCATCTTGATGAAAGCGATCAGGAGCGCCACGCCGGGGTCGTGCTCGCCGCTCACCAGCGAGTCGGGCAACAGGCGCGCCGCTTCCTGCTGCACCATCTCGATCGCCTTCACAAAAGCAAAATAGCTGGCGCGCATGCTGGCCCGGCTCAGATGGCCGGCGGGCGCGCCATGCCAGTGCGGCCCCAGGCCCAGTCCGGGGGCCGGCAGGAAGGCGGCAAACCCGCTGCCATCCTCGCACAGGGTGGCGGTCACGCTCGCCAGCAGGGCGTGCAGCTTGCGTCCGGCGTTGCCGGGACTGGTTTCCAGCGCACGCGTCCAGCGGTCGAGAAAATCGGTGGCCAGGGCCGTCATCGGCAGCGTTTCGACGCGCCATTGCGTGATATCGGCGGCGCCGTCCCACCACTGCTCGAAGGCGCTTTGCAGGCGCGCCAGCCTGGTCGAGAGGATGCGCGCGATGACGATGGTTTCGTCGGCCGAAAAATAGGCTTCCCAGTTGCCGTTGACGCTGTTGTCGAGCTGGTAGAACTTGACCAGGGCGGCGTACTCGCTGGCCATGGCGAGCAGGTCGGGAAAAGACATTTCGGCCAGCGAAAAATAGCCGTCCTGCAGTGCCGGCAGCAGGCGCCCGGCCTGGCTGGTGCCATCGCGCACGAACAGGCGCGGGGGATCGGCGTCAAAGGGTGGCATTGGTGCCTTCGACGAAGTAGAACGGATAGACCATATTGCTGCGCGTATTGGTCAGGCGCACCGTATAGACCAGGTGGATGTCGAGCCGGCCCTGTTCGATGCCGGCGTCGCTGACCACGATCCGGTCGAGCGTGATGCGCGGCTCGAAAAACAGGATGGCGTGCGCGATCATGCCCTTGATTTCGGTCAGGGTGTTGTAGCTGATGCTGTCGAACACATGCAGCTTGATGCCGCAGCCGAAGGTGGGGCGCATGACCCGCTCGCCCGGCGCGGTCGAGAGCAGGATGTGCAGGCTCTGGCGGATATCGTCGTCGCCCGAGACCATGGCCGCCTGGCCGCCGGCGCTGTACGGCCCCCCCGCTTTGGAGAACGCGGGCGGAAAGGCCCAGCCGCGTCCGAGGAAGGATTGGTCGATGCTCATGGCTCTCTATCCGCCGATCATGACAGTGAGGCAGCCGAGCACGATGGTGCCGCCATGCTGGCACGGGTCGCCCACACGCGCGGCCGCCTTGCCGCCGATGAAGACGGTCATCGAGCCCTTGGAGATTTCATCCGGCGGGCCGACACAGGTGCATTTGTCGCCCACCACGGAGGCCACCAGCTTGCCGATCAGGACGCTGGGAATGCCGGGGCCGATCACCGGGCCGCCCACGTGCGGAATCGGGGACGGCACGGCGGGTGTCTGCATCGGGCACACATGCATATCGGTCTGGCGGGCGGCGGGCGGCATGGCGGCATCCTTTCGGGAACGTTGGTCGGGGCGGCGGATCGGGTCTCGGGCGCGGTCAGTTGATGTTCACGGTCGCTCCCTTGATGGTGGTCTGGCCGCTGGCCGAAAATTCGGCGCTGGAGGCGCCTTGCGCCACCATCGCCATGCCGGCCTTGATGGTGATGTTCTGGCCATCGCCGGTCATGTCCTTGCTGGCCTTGAGCGCCATGTCGCTGCCGGCCGTGAGCGTGACCTTGGCCTTGGCGGTGAGCACGATGTCGGAGGCGCTGTCGAGCAGGATGCCTTGTTCGCTGAGCGACACCTTGTTGCCGTTCTGGTCGGTGGCGACGATGGATTTGGCGTCGTCGCTCATGACCACCGTGTTGCCGGCGGGCGTGAGCAGGGTGATGACCTTTTTCTCGTCGTCGAACTCGACCTTGAGCAAGCCCTTGGTGACGATCGCCTTGGTATAGTTTTCGGCCGTCAATCCGTACGGCGGGGCGCGCATGCTGCTGTACAGGCTGGCGATGACGACCGGGTTGGACGGGTCGTTGTTGAGATAGGCGACGATCACCTCGTCGCCGATCTCGGGAATGAAGAAGGCGCCCACCTTGTCCGAGCCATAGGCGCTGGCCAGGCGCGCCCAGACGCCGCCGGCGTCGTCCTTGAGCACCGGCAAGGTGACCTGGATGCGGTTCTCGCCGGCCGGGTCTTCATCGAGCTTGGCGACCTTGCCGATGTGCAGGCCGGTCACGCCAGGCATCAGGCCGGAGGCGGCCTCGCCGGGGCCGCCGTGGCGTGCGCCGCCCCACTCGGGGTCGAGGCCGAAGTCGACATCGGTGACCCAGTTGCCGTCGGCGATGTGATGCTCGACCGAACTGACGAATACCTTGCCGCTGAAGCGCGTGCCCACGCCCTTGAGGTCGATCAGGGTGCCGGGCAAGGCCAGCGCGCTGCCCTGGAAAGCCATGCTGCCGCGCACCCGCGCCAGCGCGGCCTTGACCTGGCGCGCCTTGGTCCAGGCCGTCAGCGCCGCCGTTTCCAGCGGCACCGGGGTTTGCAGGCGCAGCGTGGCGCCGCCGCCCACCTTGCCCAGGGTGGCCGCGTCCAGGTTGCCCTGCAAGCCCATGCTCTCGGGCGAAGCGTCCTGGCTGGCAATGGCCTGGGTGGCCGGGTCCCAGCTGACCCCGGTCACCTGGGTGTACTGGGTGCGGGCATCGATCTCGGCCTCGAAGCGCATGATGTCGGTGCCGTAGGTCAGGCTCAGCACGGCCGTGGCGCTGGTGTCGGGCGCCTTCACCGTAAGGCTCTTGTCGCCGGTGATGACCAGCAGGCCGTTCGCTTCGGCGCGCGCCAGCAGGAAATCCCAGTCGCTGCTGTAGTACTGCACCAGCCCGTGATACTTGGTGGTGGTGGCGCTGACGTCAACCCCGGTGTAGCCTTTCAGCAATGCCTCGATGGCCTCGCTGTCGGTGCTGTCGACGTGGTTCTTGTTGTTGCGGCTCAAGGTCAGTGCGAAGGCCGCGTGGCGGCATTCGATGCATACGCGCACCCGGTTGCCGGCGTCGATGCGGATCCCGTGCTTGATGACGATGCCGGAAAAAATCGGCGAGGTCTTGCTGCCGTAGCCGGCTTCGATGTCGATGCGCGCTCCCGGCACCAGTTGCTTGGCGTCGCTGACGGCGAAGGTCTTGGCCGCCATGTCGCCGTCGGCCACGTACACGCGCGCCTGCGCCAGCTTGTTGACGCTGCGCGACACTTCCACCGCGATCACGCGCATGCTGTCGGGCAGCACCGCGCCGTCGCTCTTGACGACCAGCTTGAACACGCCCTTGCTGGCCAGGGCGGGCGAGGGCGGACCAGCGGCGGGCGCGGCATCGGGCAGGGAATCGGGCGGGGGACACATCGGTTCGGCCTTGTCCTTCAGTTAATCGGAGGAAAGCGCAGCAGCATGCCGGGCGTCAGGGAGCGAAAGCCGACCAGGCCGTTGACGCGGGCGATTTCCATGTAGTAGCCGGGATCGTCGTAGATGCGCTCGCACAGGAGGGGCAGGGTGTCGCCGGCGCGCACGGCCACCAGGTGCGACAGGTCGGGCGAGCTCCTGGTCGCGCTTTGTTCGATTTTCTTGGGGCTGGCCATGGCCAGCACGCCCAGCGTGACCTTGGCGCGCAGCGGCTGTCCGCTGGGCTTGAACAGGGTGTAGTCGATGTCCATCGACTCGACCACGCCGACGAAATTCATGTCGCCCCAGACAAAGCGCAGCACGTTCGGCTCGTGGATGTCGCCCTGGTAATCGTAGACCAGGGTGCGCAGGGCGGTGAGCATCTCGGTGACGCTGGGGGCGGCACTGGCGGCCAGGCTGCCGCTGCTCATCATCGCGCTGAGGTCCGCATTGACCAGCGATACCACGCCGGTGCCGTCGAGGATCAGTTGGGGCAAGGTCAGCTTTTCCGGATTGACCGCGCTGAACTTGGGCGTGGCGCCCGGCTGGCCCAGCGTCGGGCACTGGTTGTACTGCACGCTCAGGCGATGCTGGTAGCTGGCCGGATTGATCTGCACCTCGAAGAAGGGGCCGGCGATGTCGGTGCCATCCGCATCGCACGGCGACATCTTGAGCAGGTTTTTCGAGCCGAGGCTGATGCCGCCCATCTAGCGCTCCTGCATCTGGTTGATGGCGTCGCGCAGCAGGCGGGTGCGCTGGGCCACGGTCTTGTCGTCGGCGCCGAGTTGCGGGCCGCCCGGCACGCAGGTATCTTTCTTGACGGGCGCCGCTTCCTGGGCGCGCGCGGCGCCGGCACCGGACGCGCCCTGCACCACGTTCGACTTGATGTTCAACTGGGCGATTTCAATAGGCATGGTCAGGTCAGTCGGTTGGAATAGTTATAGCTGAGGGTAATGTTCTCGATCGCGACTTCGTTTTTTTCCGAACCGAAGGCCTCGACTTCCCACTTGATCGGATAGGCGTTGGCGAAACTCCAGGAGCGGATCGGCAAGCCGTCGGCATTCATCAGGCACACCACGATCGGCTGGGCCAGGATGGGGATGACGAAATCGGCCTCGAACACCGAACGGCACCATAGCACCAGGGGCGAGCTCATCGGTGCGATGCCGCGCTTGAGCTGCAGGCTGCGCGACTTGTAGTGGGTCGGCAGGGTATGCACGTAGCGGTTTTCGCCGCCTTCGACCACGGTTTCCGTCTCCAGTTCCGCGGAAATGCCCGACACCTCCTTGAAGGAAGTGTCGACCAGGCCCAGGGTCGCGCCGAACATGACCTTGAAGTAGAAGGCGGACGGCTGGTAGCCGTCCGACGTCAGCAGCGATAGCGGGTTGAGCATGCGCGGGTTCCGCTTAGGCGTTCGCGATGGTCAAGCCCTCGTGCACGATCTCGATCGTCTCGATCGATGCCTCGTTGCCCTCGGCCTTCAGATCGGTGCCGGTGATCTTGGTCGGCCAGGCGTTGGCCAGGGTCCAGACCATGGTCGGGGCGCCGGTCTCGTCGAGCAGGCTGATGGTCACCGGCACGCGCTTGATGGTGTTCATCTTGATCTGGTTGAACCATTCCCAGAACTTGTTGTCCGACTTGAACACCCCTTTTTTCATGGTCACGTTGCCGACCTTTTTCAGGCCGGGCATCTTGATCACCGAAAATTCCGGACTGTCGCCGTGGCGGTACTTGATTTCCTCGGACTGGATATCGAGCCCGCTGACTTCCTGGAACGACATGACCTGGGAATCCCATTTCACCTGGAAATAGAATTTAGGGAGCGGCCATACCGCTGTTGATTGTTTTGAGCCATCATCTGCCATCGCGAACCTCTTTGGTAAGTCACATCAGGAAAGAACTGCCCTTGTTGCGTCAGGATTTTTGCATCTGTTGCTGGAAGGTGATTTCGATGAATTCGGCCGGCCGGCTGACCGCCACCAAAATGGTGACGCGCAGGATGCCTTCGAGGATATCCTCGGCGGTCATGGTTTCGTTCAGGCCGACGGCGACGCTGAAGGCATCGTCCGGGCTGGCGCCGGCCAGGCCGCCGCGTTTCCAGATGCCGGTCAGAAAATTGCGCGCCATGCTCTTGATGGTGACCCAGGTGTTGGCCACGTTCGGCTCGAACACATAGGCCTTGCTGGCCAGGCGCAGCGACTCTTCCAGCATGATCATGGTGCGCCGCACGTTGATGTAGCGCCAGTCCAGGCTATTGCCGTCGAGGGTACGCGCGCCCCATACCAGGGTGCCTTCGCCGATGAAGGTGCGGATCGCGTTGATCGATTTGCCGGTGGTGCTGACGTTCAGGTCTTCCTGGTCGTCGTGGGTGATGTTCACCGAGGGCGAGGTCACCGCCGCCAGGCTGACGTTGGCCGGCGCCTTCCAGACCCCGCGCGTATTGTCGACCATGGTGTACAGGCCGGCCATCGCGGCGCTCGGCGGCAGCAGGTTGAGCTTGCGCTGCACGGCCAGCAAGATGCGCGAGTACAGCGGGCTGATCGCGACCAGGGTGTTGTGCACGGTGGCAATCTGGTGCAGGCGGTCGGCACCGTCCTCGACTGTTTTCCAGTCCTTCACGATGGCGTCCAGGGTCTTGCGCACCTGGTTGGCCTTGATCCGCGCCGCCGGGCTCTTGCTGGTGTCGGCGTACAGCACGCTGGCCAGGTCGTTGCTGAGCAGGTCCTTGAGCTTGAGGCGGTTTTCCGCATCGAAATAAGTGAAATCGAGGTCCTTGGCGGCCACGATGGTGGTGTTTACCCATGGATAGTAGGCGGCGCCGAAGGCCAGGAAACTGGTGCCCACCCCTTCGCGGAACTCGTTGACAGGACCGTCGTTCAATTCCTTGTCGCCGTCGTACACATCGAGGATGGCGAAACGGCTCTTCATCTTGTAGCCGCAATGCATCAGCATCTGGGCTTGCAGGGAGTAGCAGTCATTTTTGGCCAGCAGCACGGCTTCCGGAATGACCAGCATGGTCGGCTCCTGCTCCTTGAGCAAGACATTGATGCCGGCCTGCAAGGCATCGCCATCGGGCATGGCGCTGTAGTCGCCCACCGAGACGATATGGCAGGCGCCGCCGCCGTTCTGGAAGAACAGTTTCATGCTGTGGTACAGCAGGTGCTTGCCGCCGGTCTTGGCCAGCTTGTAAGGTGCAAGCGGGCGCGCTTTTTCCGCTTTCAGTTTCAGCGCGTAGGCGGGGACTGCGACGAGGGCGGCGGCGTCGGCCGCGGCCTGGGCATCCTTGGCGGCCTGCTCCGCTTCCTTGTAGGTTTTTTCCTTGACCACTTTCTCCGCGTCGGTGGCTTTGTCGAACTCGGCCTTGGCAAGGTCCGCCTTCTTGCGCAGATCCGCTGCCTTGTTGGCGGCATTCTCGGCGGCAGTGACGAGGTCGGACGCATCGCTTGGCTTTGCCGGGGCGGCGCCGGGCGTGGCGCTATCGCTGGCGGCCGCCTCAGCCTTTACAGCTTTCTCCTCGGCCGCTACGGACGCGGCTTTCTTATCGGCGTTATCGGCATCGCCCACTAGCGCGGCCTTGGCCGTGGCCGCCTCTTCCCTGGCCTTGGTCGCTAGCCTGCGCAATTCGGGGTCCACGGGGCTTTTGTCACCGGCGGCGCCGGATTTGGCACTGTTGACGGCGGCCTCCTCAGCCTTTGCCGCTTTGTCCGCAGCTTGTACGGACTTGGTTTTTTTATCGTCATCATCGGGGGCGGCGGCCGACGCGGCCTTGGCCGTTTCCGCATCTGCCTTGGCCGCGTTCGCTTTCTCGCGCAATTCAGGATTTTCGACGCCGGCCGCAGGGGCCGTGCCAATGCCAGGGGCAGGGGCGGCGCCGTCCGCCGGCAGCGCGGCGGCCGAAAAGTCGGCGTCGTCCTGGAGCTTGGTTATACCGAAGGTAAACACCGGCGCTGGCGGCCCGCCGAAGTGGGCTTCGAATTCGGCCATCGAACTGATCCGCATGGCCTTGTTGGTCAGGGAGGAACCCTTGTAATCGGCAAACTGCGTATGGCCGACGAAGGCGGGCACCGCGGTCGCGACCTCGACCACGGAGTTGGGGAAAGCGTTCTTTTCAACGATGTAGACCCCGGGAGTTTTATATTGCGCCATCTTGCGTCCTTTCTGGTGGGTAATCAGGGGATGTAGATTTCCGACACTAATACTGGTACGGCACTTCCTTCTGTAATTTCCCGCCCGATGGCTGCCACACTGGCATTCGGCAGTCGCTTGATGAGAATTCTTATGCCCAGCTCGCCCTGGTCGCGCAGTTGAAGGCGCTGTTGCGGGGTCTTGCGCATCTCGATGGCCTGTTCGCTGGCAAAGGTCAGGGCCGAGCGGTTGCCGGGCAGCGGCGTGCGCCCGCGCGCGCTGAAGCGCAGTTTGCCGTCGAGGTCGACGATGACCGGATCAGGGGCATCCAGCTCGCTCAAAAAATGGTATGTCCAGACGCTGGCGCGGGCGCCAAAGCGCACCAGCCAGACTGGCGTGGCGGCCTGCGCCAGCGCGGCCGCCACGTCCGCCAGGGCCAGTACCATGAAAAACGCGGGCCTGGCCGGCGCGCCTGGCGCCGCCAGCGCCGCAGCCTTGTCCGGCACGCGCGCACGGCGCCAGGCCGCCGGCCCGGCCAATTGCTCCGGGTGCAGGCGCCAGCGCCCCGGGTCCTCGGCCTGGGCCCTGGCGCTGTGGAAAAACAGGCAGGCGTCGGGCGCGGGCGCATCGAGTCCGGTAAACAGGGAAAAGTGGGGATCGGTCGAGAGCACGCCAAATTCGAGTTCGGCCGCGTGCTCGTGCCCGGCCTGCAGATCGGCGCGGGCCGCGTCCTGGGCGACCAGCGCCAGGCCGTGGGCGGACGGGCGCGTGAGGATGCCGAAACGGTCGAGCAGGGCGGCGCATTGCGCCGTCGGCACGAAACGGAAATTGCCGCTTGCCCCAGCGGGGAAATACGCATGCTCGGCGCATAATTCCAGGAGGAGGGAATAGGCGCCGCGCATGGCTTAGTGGCTCGCGCTGGTGATCGGTTCGGCCACTGTGCCGACCTGGTGTGTGATGGCGTCGCCGCCCACCGTAATCATGCGCACCTTGTACATGACGGATGGCAGGTAGCGCCCGCTCAGCATGGTCCACAGATTGCTCAGCTCATGGGTCTTGAGGTTCTCGATATCGAGCAGCAGCCGTTCGATGCGCTCATCGAGATCGGGCGTCACCTGGTGGTCGAACACCGGCGTGCGCTGGAAGAAGGTGATCGCGCTGGAAATGAAGCGCAGCGCCTCGGGATAGTTTTTATCGCTGAAATTGGCGGCCACCACCACGTACAGATTGAGGAACAGCGGCCGGCTGTAGACCGGTGTGCGGCCGGCGCCGGCGCTGGGCGCGAATGCCTGCTGGGGCAGCGTGTCTTTCTCGATATTGGTCAGGCAGATCACCACCTTGTTGGCGATGTGCGGGGCGATGGCGCCATTCTGGCCGATGATATTCGAGACCACCACGATATCGTCGGTGAGCTTGTGGCTGCGGCGCAAAAACTGGTTCAGCTGCTGCGCGAGGTGATCGATGGCGGCCTCAATCATCGGCATGCTCCGCGCCTGGAAAGCCTGGGCAAGACGATCGACAGGCGCATTCGAGATCTCCCTTTTGTTGTAATTTCGGAAGACTTTATCATAAGACACTCTGTTGTTTTTTTTATTTTTGCGATGTCGCAATTGTCACATCAACGTGGTAATTTATGAGATTGGGAGGGCTATTCGGTGCGCGATATCGCTGGCGGAAACTGTGCCGTCACGACGCGGCGCGCAGGCGAGCGCGGCCGTAACGGCGGGCTCCGCGCCGTTTTCGTGGTTCTGTTCATGCGAGGTGAACGATGAGTTCTGGCGCGCCTTACGACGCGATACAAAGCGGTCCCGGATCGCAGCGAGAACGGCAGGCGCGCGACAACGCGACGCCGGATCGCGCGGCCAGCATGGGTGTCGCGCAGTTCGTCGATGGACGGGCGCAATCGGCCGCGCACATGCGCTTGCAGGATCTCGCCGACAATCGGTTACAGGCGCGCCAGGGCAAGGCCGCCGGCAGCCTGATACAACACAGTGCGCGCGTACGGCAGCTGCACGCGCTGGCCGCCATGGCGCAGCAAGCACCTGCGCAGCGACAAGCCAAATTGAATTGGTAAGCGCCACAATGAAAACGCACAGAGACAGTACCGCGGCAGCACAGGCAGATCAACAACCGCGCATTGAGGAGCGGTCTGCCGACGTACGTGATACTTTGCCTGCGGCAGTAGTTGATAACCGGGCCTCATCAGTGAATATACAACGTCTTCAGGATATGGCGAACAGCTCAACCCGAGCAATCCAGATGGAGAAGGCACAACGTATGTTTACTAATCCTGGCTCCAAGCGAAGGCAATGGTTTGAGCCGATTGCGGATAACTCGCCTCATGAAACAGCATTGAGGCAACAGCCTGTAGCGACTACCGACGCAGCGCATGCGGATGCCCTGCGTTCCGCGCACGATACAAATCCACCTCTACAGCCACTCGAACCTGCGATAGGTGCCAGTGCAGTTATACAAGGTTTTGGTCTGAATCTCGGGGCGCTCGGGATACCCTCCATGTCCGGTCTCGCTTCTGTCCCGGGCAGGATTTGGTCAGCTTTGAGAGGCAAAGATGAAGCGCAAGAGTTTTCCGCCGAGATGAACGGTCAAGAAGAATTTTATCAAGACATAGATGGGCAGCTGGACGAAGCGGCTACACCTCAAAATAATGTCGACGGAGACCACCTGGAAGTGAGCCACGACCGCTTAGCCGAGGTTGGTGAGCGTCTGAAAGCACGCGAAATTCGTCAACGCGGTTTAGTCGGTTCGGCGCACGCGAAAAGTAAAGACATATTCGACGGAACGGTGGAAAATCACGTTGATAAAAATGAACTGTGGCGCCTTTGGATGAAAAAAATAAGTGGAGGTAAAGATTCTGGCGGTAAGCAAGTTGACGGCGATTACGTCACCCGCGTGGGCACTACCATCTCACGAATAATTGCTTCGACGCCGGGCTTTCAGCTGCTGCAGGACTTGCACGATCAATCACACGAATCCGACATTCCGATTAATTTCATCGAGCGCGCGATGGGCGAGAATTTCAACATGACAGCGCGTAGTGTGACGCCAAAGGACGGTTCACGCTTAGAGGCTATCGAGGTTGCGGTACCGGCAGCGGACCGCTACGACGATGCCCAAAGTTTCAAGCGTTCCGATCACTTGCAAGGAGGCGTACAACAGGAAGGGCAAACCCTTACTGCCGCCCCGCTAGATACCGATCTATTCCACGAGTTTGTTCATGCAGCCCATTACATGGAAATTGAACAGCGCCGCCGAGCCCTCCCTTCGCCCTCAAAGCAGAAGGGGCTTGCGAAGGAAAAGGCGCGAAATAAGCGCGCGGAACAATTTCGAGCGGATTTCAATGCTTACCGTGGCGGTATCGGCGGCGCGAGCGCCGTGTTGTCCCGCCAACATCACGTTTCCGAAGCATCTACCATCCACCGGAGGGGCAGTATGGATGTGTTGCGTACGATGGTGGCTCAGGAGCGTGATACGCTGCCTGACGACCGTGAGGAAACCAGACCTGTCTATGAGAAGTCAATCAGAGATATTGACCGTGTCCAAGCGATGATATCTGCGAATGATAGGATTCCTTCTGAAAACGACTATCGGGTTGCGATCGGCTTGCGCCCAAGACAAGACCACAACGGTGTGGTGTTGGACGGGGATAATAGATATAGTGCACATCAGTTCCCTGAGGGCATTGTAATTAATTAATTGGCAAATTTCGTCCGGCCATTTACGCTTTGACAAATCACTCCGATTTGTTTTTCCGCCATTCCTTGAGGGATTGAATCGGGTAAGCGGTCACGCGGCGGCGGAAGCATGTGGGCCGCCAAGGTCGTGCAGGTCCTAGCGTAGTGGATTGTCAGCAAACATCTCCTTCCAGATCCTTGGCGTGAGCTGATGCACCAGTGACGCCGGGTGCTGACCGACACGCTGCAGCACGTCCACGAAATAATCGAACGGGTTGATGTCGTGCAGCCGGCAGGTCGCCAACAGGCTTTGCACAATGCCGACGTGCTTTGCGCCCAGCCCGGTCCAGCTGAACAGCCAGTCCTTTTTATCCATCGGGATCACGCGCAGAGCGCGCTCGAGGTGTTTCGTGTCGATCGATACGTCCGGGTCACCCAGGTAGCCTGACAGGCCAACCCGGCGCTCACGGATTGACGCCCGCGCAGCAAGGAAGGGACTGCCTGGCAGGAAGCCCCGCTCATCGAACTGCTCGTCGATCCACGCGAAGAAGCGTTCGAGGACAGGTTTCGATTGCTTTTGCCGGCGTGCGAGCTTGGCTTGGCCCGTCAGACCATCGTCGCGAATCTGTTGCTCGACCTTGTACAGAGCGGCGATCGCGTGCAGTGCCTGGTCCGCCTGCGGCGGCTCGATATCCCTGGCATCAAAGATTTTACGGCGTGCGTATGTCCAGCACTGTGCATGCGTGATCCCGGTCTTCTTCGAGTAATGCGCTCAGGCGCTGTAGCCGTCGCTCTGCAAGACGGCGCCAACCGGCCGCTGTAGACCAGGCGCGCTCTCGACGTGCTCTGCCCCACGGCTGGGGTAGTAAAGGAAGCCGATTTCATCCTGTTCTCCTACGACCGGCCAGAAGTAAGGCGGCCTTCATTTTTCGCGGTCCGGCACGCCCGGCCTTAATCGGCGTTTCGTCCATGGCAATCACGCGCGAGCGCCGTACCGATTCCAGTTGGGCGTTGAAGATCGGCTCGACCAGCGATACGGCGGCCGGCATCAGCTTCGTGATCCAGGCACGGCTGACATTGATGCCGGAATCCTGCAGCTTGATGTGCTGGCGTTACAACGGCTGGTGGTAGGCGAACTTGTCGATGATCATGCCGGCACTGAAGCTGACGTCGGCACGGCAACCGTCCAGCACGCCCACCGGAGCGGGAGGGCACGACAAGCATTGATCAGCGCGCAGCTTGACCAGGCAGCTATGCTCTTGCCGAGGCAAGCGGCTACGCCAGGCCGATTCCTTGGAGGTGTGAGATTCCAGCTTGTCCATGTCCGGCTCCGTGTTGTTGAACTCGGATCGGATTGTGGCTTGGTAAGCCGAAAGATACAACGTCGCTCAGGAACCGCTTACGCCGATCAGCACCGGCAGGAGTACGTGGCGGGCTTGATGGCGCCCCTGACGCGGGACGACGATGCGCTGCGGCTGGGCATTCCCGTCGCGCCGATCGCCGCCCATCCCATTCCGCAAGCGATCCACAGGTTCTGGCCGGGCGGGCCGTTGACCGATTCCGCCCTGGCGACCTTGCTGGAATCTGCCGCCAAGACGCACAACACGCCCTGGACCCACACGCTGTGGCATTCGACGGCGTTGAGGAGGAAATCAGGAAGCCGGAGCCGTCGGCATGGAAGTTCATGGGCGCCGAGCGCGACGCTTACGATGCGGACCAGGCCAAGATCCTCAAACGGAATCGGCAACGGCAGCAGTTGCGGGATGCCGGCTACCAGACCCGGGCGATCGAGGAATTGGTGGCCAATGGAAATGCGACTTCCGGCGTGACTGCGCAAGAGCTCGGTGCGGCATCGGGCATCGCGGCCAATTCGGTCAAGCAGGGCGGGCACGATGCCTGGAATGATTTGAAGTATTTCTCCGATATCGCCCGGCTGATGTATCTGCACGCGGGCGGCGGGCACCACATGGATGTCGATATTGGCTTGGGCGACATGGACATGGGGCGGCAATATACGCACAGCGACGCGGCCGGCGAAGTGCCGCTGATGGGCACGCTGGCGCGCGACATGACCTTGGGCGGAGGCGGGCCGGAAGTCGTCCCGCGGCTGGAGCATGCCAAGGCGTATCGCGGCAATCCGTATTCCGGCGGCGTATCGGCAGATGAGTATGTGGACGACGTCGCCGCGCTGGGCGAGCGCGCCCAGGCCGGCGCCGGCATGTACAACGCCTTGATCGCGACGCGGGCCGGGACCGGCAACGTGCGCGCCGCGGTCGACCGGATCATGCGCAGCATGCGCGTCGCCGGTCCCGGCTTATCGACCGGCATGGTGGCCAACCGGGAGTTGCTGGGCGGTGACAGGGCGAGTGACGGGCACGCGGACAGGCTGCAGGCTGGCTATGCGCAGTCGGTGCCTCCCTATCTGTTGAGGCTGCAACACCTGACCGACGACAGCGATCTCTGATCCGCCTGCCGGCCACGCCGCTTACTGGATGACGCTGAGACGGTGGCGCTTGCCGCCCTTGAAGGTAAACAGCGTCAGGCGGCCATCTTTCACGTCGCCCCGGGCATCGAAGGCGATCACGCCGGTCACGCCCTTGTACTGGCCCTTGGCCAGCGCCGCCAGATACACGGACGGATCGGTGGAGCCGGTCTGCTGCATGGCGGCCACCATGGCGTGCATGGCGTCGTAGGCATACGGCGCGTAGGTCATCACGTCGATGCCGTAGCGGCGCCGGTAGGCTGCGCGGAAATCATCCATGCCTTTCTGCTGTTGCGCGTCCACCCCGCCCGCTTCCGCGCAGATGACCTGGCCATCGGCCATGCCCTCGCCGGCGAGCCTGGCCAGCGAATCGGAACACATGCCGTCGCCGCCCATGAAGCGCAGCGGCATGCCCAGCTGCTTCATCTGGCGCAGCATCGGCCCGGCCACGGCATCCATGCCGCCGAAGAAAATCAGGTCCGGCTTGGTGGCCTTGATGGCGGTCAGGATGGCGCCGAAATCGATGGCTTTGTCGGTGGTGTACTGTTGCGCGACAATGCGCGCGCCCTGGCCGGCGGTCTTGATGTTCTTGATGAATTCGTCGGTCAGGCCCTTGCCGTAGGCGGTGCGGTCGTCGATTACGGCAATCTGCCTGGCCTTGCCGGTCTGGACCGCGTACCTGGCCAGCGCCGCGCCCAGTTGCTCGTCGTTGGCGACGTTGCGAAACGCCGTCTTGTAGCCCTGGCGCGTGTACTTGGGGTTGCTGGCGGACGGCGAAATTTGCGGAATGCCCGCGTCGTGATAGATTTTCGAGGCCGGGATCGTGGTGCCCGAGGTTTCGTGGCCGATCACGCCGCGCACCTTGGCGTCGACCAGCTTTTGCGCCACGATGGTGCCTTGTTTGGGGTCGCCGGCGTCGTCCTCGGCGAGCATCTCGACGCGGTAGCGCTTGCCGCCGATCAGCACGCCCTTGGCATTGAGCTCATCGACCGCCATGCGCGCGCCGTTTTCATTATCCTTGCCGAGGTGGGCGATGGCGCCCGAGGTGGCCGCCACGTGCCCGATGCGGATCACGTCCTGCGCCTGCGCCACGCCGCCCGACAAGCTGGCCAGCACGGCCGCCCGCAGCACCCATCCAGAATTGAACCGCATAGCTTCCTTTTTTCGTTGACGCGGCCGGTACGCCGCAATGCGGCCAGCATACCATGCAGGGATTGTGCGCGCGCCTGCGGCTTTGCGGTGCAGGCGGGCCGCATCGGCCGTCTCAGTTGCCCGCGCCGGTGAGCTCGATGCCGCGGCTGCGCAAGCGGTACAGCACGGCCAGCCCGGCCATGGTCAGCACCGCAGCGATCAGGGTCAGCAGCTCGCTGCCGCCGCGCGTCATGACGGCGGCCGCGTTCGAGGCCATGGTCGCGGCGGTCATGCCGTGGTCATAGGTGGCGCCGATGACGAATTCGCGGTCGTTGATGGCGTTGGTCAGGTGCAGGCCGTGGCCGCCGCGGTGCACGGTCATCTTCTTGTCGCGCCACACGAAGGACATGCGCTCAGTGCCGACCAGCACCGTGCCGACCACGTGGCCGGCGTTGTTGATATCGGTGGCGAAGCTGTTGTAGTTGCCAATCAGCGCACCCAGGTCGACCATGCGCTTGCCATCGTGCACAAAGGCGCGCCAGCGGCGGTCTTTGGTTTCCGACGCGCCGACCACGACGCCATCGTCGTTGATCGCCATGGCCGAGCTTTGGCGGCCACCCAGGGTACCCAGGTCGACCATGCCGCGCTCGGGCGTGTACAGGAAGGCGTGGCGGTAGCCATCCGCGTTGGCGGCGCTGCTGGCCACCTGCCTGTGCTTGTTGATGCCACTGGCGTAGCTGATCTTGCCGCCCAGGGTGCCGAGATCCTGCAGTTGGGCGCCGCCGTCGTTGATGAAGGCATGCCAGTCGCCGTTCGGCATGTCGGCAAAGCCGACGCTGATGCCTTCCTGGTTGATGCCCATGCCGTAGCTGCTGGGGCCGCCGAGGGTGCCCATCACGCGCATGCCGCTGCTGCGATGGAACAGGAAGGCATTCCAGCTGCCATCCTTGTTGCGGACCGAACCGATGATGTCGCCGCGGTCGTTGATCCCGCGCGCATCGCTGTGCATGCCGCCGCGCGCGCCGAGGTCGGTGATCTTGCCTTTTTCGAACAGGACGCCGCGCGTGTGGCCGTCGCCGTCTTCCAGCACGGCGGCCACCTGGCCGGCGGCGTTCATGTCGTAGGCGATGGTCGACTCGCCGGGCGGCACGGCGATGCCGAGCGATTGGGGACGGGCACTGGCCTCGCCTCCCAGCAGGAACAGAACGGCGAGGCAGGCAGGCAGGGCAGGGCGCATGCGGAATTCCTTTCGATGATGGGCGTCAGTGTGGCATCCGTTGCAAAACGAATATCGGTAAATATACGCCAACATTGCGATCTTGAGGAATCTGTTTTGCTATGTCATGGCAAATCGATTGCGCAGGCAATGTGGGAAGTAAAAAAACCGCGCAGGGCGGGTTGCTGGCGTCGATGGCAGGACAGGCTGGCTGTCAGATGTATTTTTCGATGATGCGGATCATGGCGGGCACCAGCTGGGCCAGGAAAACGAGGCTGGCAACCCAGATGATGATCGACGGTTTCGCCTCGGCTATTTTGGCGTGGACATCGGCGATGTCCGCTTTGGTCGCGCCATTGGCCTTGATCACCGCAACATCGATCTTGATGGCGGCAACATCGGCTTCCAGTGCTGTAATGCGGACTTCCATGCCACCATGATCACGTTGTTCGCCGCTCATGTCCATCGTGTTCCTCGACGGTGTTATGGTTTTTTGCCCGTGGATGAGAGTCCATTTCCAGGACCGGCGTCACGGGAGCCGGATGATCAGCCGCCATTCGATTAGCGTGAGTCCGCTCAATGCCAGGCGGCCCTGCGGGATCGACGTTGCGTTGGTAAAGGTGGCTGGTACGGGGTCCGTACTGCTGATCACAGTAAGACCGCGTCCATCGACATTAGTTCTGTTCTTGCGGCGCAATGAAGCATGGTGTCGCCAGCCTGGCTGTCGAGCCTCAATGACCTTGTGCGCGTCAGCATCAGGTTCAAGGTCAATGTGACATGGATAAAACACCGCCATGGGCGGGTTATCGAGCGCCAACGATGAGCGCGTGTCAGATGTACTTTTCGATGAGATGTACCGCTGCGGGTACCAGCTGAGCCAGGAAAACGAGGCCTGCAACCCACATGATAATTGCCGACTTCGCTTCGGAAACAGCGCTGCGTATTTCCGAACGTACCTGCGCGATCTCGGAACGCATCTCGGCCCGCACCGCCGCGAACTCGGAACGCATCTCCGCGCGCACTTTGGCGAATTCGGCATGCATCTCGGCCCGCACCTCGGTGAACCCGGAACGCATTTCGGCCCGCACTTCGGCAATATCCGATGTCGTTGCGCCATTGGCCTTGATCACCGCAACATCGATCTTAATGGCGGTGACGTCGGCTTCCAGTCTGGCTACGCGCGCTTCCATGTCACCATGATCGCGCAGATCCTCGTTCATGTCCATTGTGTTCCTTCATGATGTAAAGGATTTCGCCCGGTGATGACAAGCGCATGCATGGACACGGCACGTGGGGGAATAGACAATTGCCACGCTGAAGGCAGGCGCATATTCAGCCAAGGCCGGCTTTGCCGGCGCCGCATTGCGAAACGTGCTCGCACAGCGCCGGTACTGCTTGTCACAGTAAGACCTCGTCTATCGTGTTTGGTTCGCCGCATGGGCGTCGTCACGCGTGCGGCGCCGCGCTGGCTGGCAGCCACCCGGCCAGCGATGAGCAGGCGCTTGCTCTGTTCATCGTGGTACCGCTTGGCCTTGCGCGGATGCGCTGGGAAAGCAATCGTCCTGATTGCCTTGCGTTGGCGCAGGCCTCAGAACGCGTAGCGCGCCGTCAACTGGACCGAGCGCGGCGCGCCCGGCAGGTTCAGGTTGCCGTTGCTGCCGTGTCCGGCGACGATGTACTGGCGGTCGGCCAGGTTCATCGCGTTCAGCTGGATGTCGACCTTGCCCTGGCGGTAGTAGGCCATCGCATCGATGGTCGCGTAGCCCGGCAGCGTCACGGTATTGCCCGGATTGGCGAAGCGCTTGCCGACGGCATTGGCGCCACCGCCCACGCCAAACCCGTTGCCGAGCGACTTGGTCAGCCACACGTTGGCGCTGTGAACGGGCGTCAGGGTAGGGCGCTTGCCCTGCACCGGCTGTCCGGCATCGACGGCGACCGACGACACCGCGCGCGCATCCAGATACGCGTAGCCCGACCACAGCTGCCAGCCATCGCCCAGCTTGCCGGCGAAGGTCAGCTCGATGCCATCGCTGCGCTGCGTGCCGATCGGAATCAGGCGGTTGGTGGCCGGGTCGGTGGCCTTGATGTTGGTGCGCTCCAGACGGAACAGCGACACCGAGGCGGTCGCATTGCCGTCGAACAGGTCGAACTTGGCGCCGACTTCCTTGTTGGTGGTTTCCTCCGGCGCGATCTGGGCATTGTTGGCGGCCAGCGCAAACGATTCGCCCGACGGCTGGAACGACTTGCTGAACGAGGCGAAGTACGATTGCGTCTCGCCCGGCTGATACACCAGGCCGGCGCGCGGACTCCAGGCACGGTCGACGCGGGCCAGGTTCGACTGGCCGGCACGGCGTTCGCGCGTTTCCTGTTCAAAGCGGTCGAAGCGGACCCCTGCCAGCGCTTTCCACTGGGCCGACAAGGCCGCCATATCCTGCACGTAGGCGCTGGCCACCGTCATCACGCCCAGGTTGTCGGTCGAGGGGGCGGCGCTGACGGTGAACGGCAGCACCGGCGCAACCGGATGGAACAGCTTGACCTTGGCGATATTGTTTTGCGAGCGGAACAGCTGGTCTTTTTCCTGCTTGCCGACTTCCACGCCGTACAGCAACTGATGGCGCATGCCGGCCAGCGTGGCGATCTGTTTCAGCTCGGTCTGGTTGAAATAGCCGCTCTCGTCGCGCAGCACATTGCTGCGGTTCAGCGACGCCGTCAGCGCCTTTTCATCGACCGCGCCGGCCAGCGTGTTGTTGCGGTCGAGCGTGTAGTTGTAGTGGCGGAAGGCATTGCGCAGCGACCAGGCATCGTTGAAACGGTGATCCAGAGTGAAGCCGAAGGCCTTCACTTGCGCTTCGGAGTAATCGTTGTCCTTCGCGTTGGCCGCGCCGTAGTAGGTGCCGGCAGGCACATCGACCGGCTTGCCGCGATACGCGGGCACGCCGAAATCGGTCACCCGCTTGTCGTTCAGGTATTCGGCCTGCAGCAGCACCTTGGTGGCGTCGCTGATCTTGAGCGAGACCGATGGCGCGAACGCTTCGCGGTCGAGGAACTGCTGGTCGCGGTAGCTGTCGGCGCGTTCGATGGCGCCGGTCACGCGCAGCGCCACCGGGCTGGCGCTGTCAGCGCGGGCGACGTCGATTTCGGCGCGGCGCTGGTTCCAGCTGCCGGCCTGCAAACTCACTTCGTTCTTGTTGATGCCGGGTTTCTTGCTGATGCGGTTGATCAGCCCCCCGGACGAACCGCGTCCGTACAGCACCGAGGCCGGCCCCTTGATGATTTCCACCTGCTCGGTGTTCGACAGGTCGCGGAAGTACAAGGCATCGTCGCGCATGCCGTCGACAAACTGGTCGGCGATGGCGGTAAAGCCGCGGATGGTCACCTGGTCGCGCTGGCCGTCGCCGTGCGACAGGCCGATGCCCGGCACCGCCTTGAGCACGTCCTGCAGCGAGCGCGCGCCCTGGTCGCGCAGCACGGAGAGCGGCACCACGTTGACGGTTTGTGGAATATCGCGCAGCGGCGCGTCGATCTTGGTCGCGCTGGTGGAGGTGGGCGGGTTGTAGTCGGCATCCTGGTCGCGCGTGGCGCTGACGGTGATTTCCTTGAGCGCGGTCTGCGCCAGGGCGGAACTGGACAGCTGGGGAAGTGCGAGCGCGATGATGACGGCCAGCCGGGTCTTTTGCATTGCCATGGTACGTCCTTGTTTTTACGTTGCTGAATAATTACTACGAATGATAATGATTCCTATTACTATTATTGCTGAGCAACGTCAATATGGCAAATTTATGTGAGACGCATGGTTTTTCCTCAGAACAAGGTCTGCTGCAAACTGGTGAGGCTGGCGAAATCGTCGCCCAGGAAGGGCAGGATGGCGTCGGCGATCGGCTGCAGCTGGCGCGTGACGTAATGGTCGTAATCGATGCGCGAGCGTTGCGTTTCCAGCGGTTCGGGGCCGGCCAGCGTCATCACGTACTGGATCCAGCCGCCTTTCTGATACTGGAGCGGACGGCCGTGCAGGCGATTGAAGTCGTCGGCAAGGCGCGCGGCGCGCACCGGCGGCGGCGTGCTGCCCTGGTAGTCCGCCAGCGGGCGGCGGATGCGCTTGCGGTACACCAGCAAGTCGTCGAAGTCGCCGCGCAAGGTGCTGTTGACGTACTCGCGCACATAGTCGCGGTAGCTTTCGCGCCGGAAGATGCGCAGGTACAGCGCTTGCTGGAATTGCTGCGCCAGCGGCGTCCAGTCGCTGCGCACCGTTTCCAGGCCCTTGAATATCATCTCTTCGGCGCCGTCGCTGTTGCCGACCAGTCCCGCATAGCGCTTCTTGCTGCCTTCTTCCGAATTGCGGATGGTCGGCATCAGGAAGCGCCGGTAGTGGGTTTCGTACTGGAGTTCGAGCGCGCTGCCGAGGCCGAACTCCTGCTCCAGGTGCGCGCTCCACCACGCGTTGACGTGGGCCACCAGCGCGCGCCCGATCTCGCCCGCCTGCGCGTCGTCGTGCGCGTGCTTGAGCCAGACGAAGGTCGAATCGGTGTCGCCGTAGATCACCTGGTAGCCGCGTTCCTCGATCAGCTCGCGCGTGCGGTGCATGATCTCTTGCCCGCGCAGCGTGATCGAGGATGCCAGGCGCGGATCGAAGAAGCGGCAGCCATCCGACCCGAGTACGCCGTAGAAGGCGTTCATGATGATCTTGAGCGCCTGCGACAGCGGCTGGTTGCGTTCGCGCTTGGCCGCCTCGCGCCCCTGCGCGATCTGGCTGACGATGGCCGGCAGGCAGTGCTTCTCGCGCGCAAAGCGCGCACCCCGGAAGCCCGGCACGGTGGCGCCGCTGTCGTCGCGCAAGCCTTCGACCAGGCCGACCGGATCGATCAGGAAGGTGCGGATAATCGAGGGATACAGGCTTTTGTAGTCGAGCACCAGCACCGAGTCGTACAGGCCGGAACGCGAATCCATGACGTAGCCGCCCGGGCTGTTTTCGCCGGCGATATCGCCCAGGTTGGGCGCCACGTAGCCCTGGCGGTGCATGCGCGGCAGGTACAGGTGCTCGAAGGCGGCCACCGAACCGCCGCTGCGGTCCGCCGCCAGCCCGGTCACGCTGGCCCGTTCGAGCAGGAAGGGCAGCAGCTCGGTCTTGTCGAAAATGCGCGTGACCAGTTCGCAGTCCTTGAGGTTGTAGTGTGCCAGTGCCGGCTTGTCTTGGTTGAAGCGGCGTTCGATTTCGGCCATGCGCTGGTAGGGATTGTCGATCGCCTTGCCAACGCCGAGCAGGGTGCGCGCCACGTTTTCGAGGCTGAACGAGGAAAAACGCCAGGTCGCCGATTTGAGCGCGTCGATGCCGTCGATGATCAGGCGCCCGGCCGCGCCGGCGAAGAAGTGCTGCTGCTTGCCGTGTTCGCGCCATTCCATCGGGCTGCCGTCGCGCCCCAGGCGCAAGGGCACCTGGCAGCGCTGCGCATGCTGTTGCAGCACGCGCAGGTCGAACTGCACCACGTTCCAGCCGATGATGGCGTCCGGATCGTGCGTTTCAAGCCAGGCATTCAGGCATGCCAGCATGTGCGCGTGGCTGTCGCAGTAGTCGAGGGCGAAGTCGCGTGGCACATCGTTGCCGTTCGGCGGTCCCAGCATGTACACCTGGCGCTGGCCGCAGCCTTCGAGCGCGATCGAATACAGCTCGCCGCGCGCGGTCGTTTCGATGTCGAGCGAGACCAGTTTCAGGCGCGGGCGGTAGCCCGGCCCCGCTTTCAGGGGGCTGTCGGGCGCATCGTGGAACAGTACCGGCGCGGTGATGAAGCGCTCCATCAGGTAACGCTCGGGCGGGCGGATATCGGCTTCGTAGACGTCGATGCCGAACTCGCGCAGGCGCTTGGCCTGCCTGGTCAGCTGGCGGTACTGCTGGCAGTACAGGCCGAACACCGGGCGCTGGCTGAAGTCGCGCAGGTCGAGCGAGCGCAGTTCGCAGCCGCGTTCGCCCTGCAGCAGCGCGGCGACCTGGGTGCGCCACTGTTCCGGAATGAAGGCGACCGAGAGCTGCTTGGACAGGCGGATGCGGCGCGGCCCGGCGTCGGTGGCAAGCCAGAAGTCGACCTCGGTGCCGGCGGGGGTGTCGCGCCAGTGTCTGGTCAGGAGAAACCCCTGCTGCGGTGAATTCACAATGCTACCTTGAAAGCGCTTGCCGGATGGCGCGCATATTCTAAGCCATCCCGGCTGCCGGCGGTAAGGGGAGGGCGCGGCGCCGATAAAATCGCGGCCGGCGCCGATCCGCATTATCATGCCTGGGTACCGACCACCTTTCACAGCTTATGTCCGACCACGCGATGACCCCGACACTCCCGGCCCTGCCCATGCGCCTGCTGCTGGCTGCCGCGCCGCTGCTGCTGGCCGCCTGCGGCACGCTCAACGCCGCCGCGCAGGCCGAGCAGGGCGCCGGCGCCGAGTTCGGGCGGGTATGGGATCGCTGGGTCGACTCCGGCGGCGACATCGCTGCCGCCGTTACGTGGGAACGCAAGGTGCGCGCCGGCGTCAGCGTGGCCGAGATCGAGGATGCCTTCGCCAGCGTCGCCGCCGAAGACAATCTGAAGATGGTCGGCACCCTGCCGCTGTCGAAGGAATTGCAGGCGCGCTCGGGCAAGCCGGAAAAGTTCCTCAAGGTCTATTCCTACTGCGACCCGGAGACGGCGCGCGCGATGGTCGATTTCAGCCCGCCCATGGCGGCCTTCCTGCCCTGCCGCATCACGGTGCTGGAAAAGGAGGATGGCTTGTGGATCTACACCATGAACATGGACATGCTGACCAACATGGGCCGCACGCTGCCGCCCGAACTCAAACCGCGCGTGACGCGCATGCGCGACGCCATCTGGAAGATGCTGGAGCGCGGTTCACGCGGCGAATT
>NZ_JAQOZV010000047.1:0-61445 GCF_030348125.1 Massilia sp. DJPM01 | reverse complement strand
GCTAGCCCAGCGCCGCCTGGCGCAGCGTGGCCACTTCGGCGTAGCAGGCGGCCAACTGGCGCGCCACCCGCTCCCAGGTGCAGCCGCGCACCAGCGCGCGCACCTGCTCGCGCGGCGGCGGCGATACCAGCAGGCGCAGCACCGCGCGCTGCTGGGCATCGGTATCGTTCCAGTCCACCCGCAGCAGCGCGAAGCCGGCGCCGGCCATGCTCGAGGGCGTGTCGTGCGCCATCAGCACCGGCGTGCCTGCCGCCAGCGCGTCGAGCACCGCCAGCGGCGCACCCTGCCCCTCGCCCGGCGGCAGGAATACCGATGCCGCCGCGTAGGTACTGGCCAGCATCGGCCCATCCTGGCGCAACGCCCCCAGGCAAGTCACGCCGCGCACGGCGCGCAGTTCACGCAGGTAATCCTGATCGCGTTCGCCGGCCTCGCCCACCAATACCAGCGGCAGCGACAGCGCGCCCATCGCTCGCGCCATCGCCAGCTGGTTCTGGTAGGGCGAAATGGGGCCGGCCATCAGCGCGTACGGCCCGGTCATCCCGGTGCGCTTGCGAAACAGCTCGCCATCGGCCGCCAGCAGGGCTGGATTGACCCCGTTCGGCAACACCCGCACCTTGGCGCCATCGATCAGGAAACCGGCGCCGATCGCCTGTTTCTCGGCCTCGCCCAGCGCCACGATCAGGCTGGCCTGCTGCAGCGCGCGCCGGGTGCGGGCATAGCCGCTCTGCACATTCCACGCCGTCAGGTTGCCGAGCCGGTGGTCGCCGGCGCGGTCCCAGCCGGGCGAAATCAGGGGCGTGAGCACCACCGGCACGCCCTGTTCGGCGGCCGCGTCCACCAGCCGGTGGTTGCCCTGGATGGCCGAAAACACGTGGATCAGGTCGAACTCGTCGAGCCGCGTGGCATGCGGATTGATCACCTCCGCCTCGACCGGCGACTCCGCCTGCGAACCCAGCTGCACCAGGGCGCGGATGGTTTCGCGGACCTGCTGCTGGACGCCATCGTCGCGTTCGAACAGCATGGGATAAGACAAGATACCAATACGCATGCACGCCTCCGTTATCAACAGGGGCCAAGCCCCAGGGCATCAGCAAGGCGGGCGGCATGAGAATGCTCAACAAGCCGCCGCGCGCGCTGATTTAGTATTGCCTCAACATAAGAATTCCAGTGTACCGATGGGCACAGCTGCTTCATTGAGGCAAGTCAATTAGTTTCACCAAAGAAAAACACATGCGCGTCCCGCTTACCATCCTGAGCTGCCAGCGTGTGCTGGCCGCGCCCGATCCGCTGTTTCCCGAGCGCCTGCACGCGCGCCGCTTCGAGCAACAGCTGCGCCTGCTCACCCGCTGGTTCCGCCTGATGCCGCTGTCGCGCGCGGTGGCGCAACTGGCCGACGGCACCCTGCCCGCGCGCGCCGCCTGCCTCACCTTCGACCATGGCTACGCCGAGCACGCCGCCGTGGCCCTGCCCCTGCTGCAGCGCGCCGGCGTGCCGGCCACGTTTTTTATCGCCGCCAGCTACCTCGACGGCGGCTGCACCTGGTGCGACATCGTCACCGAGGTGGTGCGCAACGCGCCCGGCGAGCGCCTCAACCTGGCGCGCAGCGGCTTTGCCAGCTACGACATCGGCTGCCCGCAGCGGCGCCGCGCCGTGATCGAGATGCTGCTGGCCGCCCTGCGCCTGCTGCCGCCGCAGGAACGGCTGGCGCGCGCGCGTTCCATGGCGCGCCGCGTCACCCCGACCATGCTCAGTTCCGACCAGTTGCTGGCCCTGCACCGGGCCGGCATGGAGGTCGGCGCCCATCCGCTGCACCACACCGCGCTGGCCAGCCTGTCGAACGCCGCTGCCCGCGCCGACATTGCCGCCGGCCGCAGCCGCATCGAAGACATCCTGCAAGCCCCGGTGCGCCTGTTCGCCTATCCCAGCGGCAAGCCGGGCCAGGATTTCGAGCAGCGCCACGGGCGCATGCTGCGCGCCCAGGGCTTCGAGGCGGCGGTCGGCATGGCCCCCGGCGCGGCGCGCAGCGGCAGCGACCTGTTCGCGCTGCCGCGCTGTGCCCCGTGTGCGCAGGCCGGCGCCGCCTTCCTGCTGCGCCTGGCCGGCAATCTGTTCACGCGCCCCTGACGTCAAGCGCCGCCCGCCATCTGGGCCGCCAGCAAGCGCCGGTCGAAGCTGCCGTTGGGACTGCGCGGCAGCGCCTCGCGCACTTGCGCCAGCAGCGGCAACATGTAGCCAGGCAATTTGGCGCGGCAGGCGGCCAGCAGCACGGCCGGCTCCAGCAGGCAGCCCCGGCGCGGCGTGACGGCCAGCGCGATCGACTGCCCCAGCACCGGGTGCTCAAGCCCGAGCGCCGCCGCCTCGGCCACCAGCCCGGTCGCGTACAGCACCTCTTCGATCTCGGTCGGACTGACCCGGTAGCCGCCGGTGGTGATCATGTCGTCGCTGCGGCCGATGAAATACAGAAAGCCGTCCTCATCCATACGCACGGTCTCGCCCGACCACACCCCGGTGCCGGCGAACGGCAACCCGGGCTGCGCCGGAAGGGGCCGGAAGCGCTCGGCCGTGCGCGCCGCATCGTTCCAGTAGCCGAGCGCCACCAGCGGTCCCCGGTACACCAGTTCGCCCGGCTCGCCCGGCCCGCACTGCTGGCCGTCGGGCCGCAGCACCAGCACGTCGGCGTTGGGAATGGCCTTGCCGAGCGAGTCGGGGCGCTGGTCGAGCTGCTCGGGCGCCAGGCAGGTGGCGTGGAAGGCTTCGGTCTGTCCGTACATCAGGTACACCCGGGTGTCCGGCAAGCGCCGCCGCAGCGCCTCCAGGGCCGCGCGCGGGATGGCGCCGCCCGAACTGGTGATGGTGCACAAGTTGTGCGGCGCATCCCAGTGCAGCTCGGCCAACTGGATCCACAGCGGCGCCAGCGCCGCCAGGACCGTGATGCGCTCGCGCGCAACCATGGCCGGAATGTCGCGCGTCAGCAACGGGTTCATCAGCACCACGGCGGCGCCGGCGGCAAAAGCGCCGGTCAGCTGGCTCAGGCCGTAGTCGAAACTGAGCGGCAGCAGCGCCAGGATGCGCTCGTGCGCGCTGTATCCCAGATAACTGGCCATGCTGCCAGCCGCCGCCACCAGATTCCGGTGCGACAACACCACCCCGGTCGGCGCCCCGCTGCCGCCCGAGGTGTACAGCAGGGCCGCCATGTCGGTATCGATGCGGCGGTGGGCGTCGCGCGCCGGAGCGCCATCGGCCCGCCGCATCCAGCCATCCCACCCCAGCACGCCCAGGCCGGGCAGCATGCCATCGGCGGCCCCGGTTTGCAGCACGCAGTACAGGTCCGGACAGCGGCCCAGCTCCAGCGCGAGCGTGGCCAGCCGTCCGGGCGAGGTCAGCAGCACGCGGGCGCCGCAATCGCGCAGGATATGCCCGACCTGGGCCGGCTTGAGCAAGGGATTGACCGGCACCAACACCAGGCCGGCGGCGGCCGCGCCGAACAGGGCCAGCACGGCTTCCTCGCATTTGTCGATGAACACCGCGACCCGCTCGCCGCGCCCCAGACCCAGGCCCAGCAAACCCTGCGCGGCGACCTCGACGCAGCGCGCCAATTCGTCATAGCTCAGGCTCTTGTCGAGATAGCGCAAGGCCGGCGCGTGCGGCGTGCGCCAGGCGGCCTGGTTGATCAAATCATGCACGAGTGGTGCCATATATTCCTCTGCGTAAATTATTTCCGAAGGGAATTCATGATTGAGAAAAACGGGGTACTCGTCCTTGACCGGAATCAAGCAATGCGAGCGCACTCTTCCTCTTGTGCGCGCTCAAGAAGCCCGCAATTTGCGGGGTGTTTAATGAAACCGGTTCCGCTGACAGGACAGGGGCGAGGGAACCGACCATTCCTTAACCAGTGCGCCCGCAATCTTGCGTCCCGGCCCGGTCCGGGGTGCGTACAGGAGATAAGAACACCATGAATGCGCCCCTGTTGACGCTTCCGCGCGTCGAACCCTTTTTCTTCAATGTCGAGACCGGCACGCGTTTCAGCCTGTATCACGCGCCGGCGCCGCAGTTGCGCGCGCGCGGCGCGATCCTGTACGTCCATCCCTTCGCCGATGAAATGAACAAATCGCGCCGCATGGCCACCCTGCAGGCGCGCCGCTTCGCCGCCGCCGGCTACGCGGTGCTGCAGATCGACCTGTTCGGCTGCGGCGACAGTTGCGGCGACTCCAGCCAGGCGCGCTGGGACGCATGGAAGTGCGATCTCGAGGTCGCGCGCGCCTGGCTCGCCGAGCGCGCCGCCGGCCTGCCGCTGCACCTGTGGGGCCTGCGCCTGGGCGGCCTGCTGGCGCTCGATTTCGCCTGCGGCGCCCCGGTCGACGGCGTGATCCTGTGGCAGCCTTTCCTGAACGGGCGCACCTGCATCAACCAGTTCCTGCGCCAGGGCCTGGCCGCACGCATGCAAGCGGGCGATCCGGCCCGCTTCGGCACCACCAGCCAGCTGCGCGCCGACCTGCTGGCGCGCGGCATGCTCGAAGTGGGCGGCTACGAACTGGCCGCGCCGCTGGTGCACGCCATCGATGCATGCGACGCGGCGGCGCTGCCGCTGCCGCCCTGCCAGGTGCACTGGTTCGCCAGCGGCTCACCGGCCCCGCATCGGCTGGCCGCCAGCGCCGAACGCATCGCCCGGCGCTGGAGCGCGCGCGGAGCCACCCTGCATTTCCATGCGATCGAGGGGGTGCCGTTCTGGGGGCCCAACGACATCGCCGAGTGTCCGGCGCTGCTGGCCGCCACCAGTGCCGTCTTCACGGCGGAGGCATAATGGACGCCACCCAACGCACAATGCAATTTACCTGCGGCGGCAATTCGCTGATCGGCATTCTCGACCTGCCCGAACGGCCGCTGGCACGCGGCGTGCTGGTGGTGACCAGCGCGCCGCAATACCGCATCGGCAACCACCGTCATTTCACGCTGCTGGCACGCCTGCTGGCCGCGCGCGGCATCCCGGTGATGCGCTTCGACCACCGCGGCATGGGCGACAGCGAAGGCGAGGCGCGCCCCATCGATGCGCTGGGCGACGACCTCCAGGCCGCCATGCGCGCCTTCTTCGCCCAGATGCCCGCCATGCAGGACGTGGTGCTGTGGGGCCTGGGCGACGCCGCCACGGCCGCCGTCCTGTACGCCCATGCCGACACCCGCGTCTCGGGCGTGGTGCTGCTCAATCCCTGGATGCCAGTGCCGGCCGGCGCGGCGCGCACGCATGGCTTGCCGCCACTGCTGGCGCGCCTCGGCGAACTCGATTTCTGGAAGCGCGTGGCCAGCGACACCCACAATGGCGCGGACAGCGCGGCCGCCCTGCGCCAGCACATGCGCGCCGCCGCCGCCGACGCCAGCCTGCCGCTGCCGCAGCGCGTGCTGGCCAGCCTGTCGGGCTTCGACGGCGCGGCCCTGGTGATCCTGGGCGGCGACGAACCGGGCGCCCGGCACGTGGACGCCCTGCTCAAACGCCACGAGCTGCGCTGCAAATGCGTCACCATCGACGGCGCCGACCGCACCTTCGCCAGCCGCGCCTGGCGCGACGCGGTGGCCGAGGCCAGCGCGAACTGGATTGCGTCATGGTGAAATCCGGATGCCGTGATGGTGCATCAGGTCGTACAGGGTCGGGCGGCTCACGCCGAGCAGCTCGGCCGCCTTGACGATCGACCCATTGGTACGCGCCAGCGCCGTCACCATCACCTTGTATTCGGCGGCGTCGCGCACCTGGCGCAGATTGACCGGGGCGTCCGACTGTGGCACGCCTGCCAGGCCCAGGTCGCGCGCGCTGATCTGCGGTCCTTCCGACATGATCACCGCGCGCCGGATGCAGTTTTCCAGCTCGCGCACATTCCCCGGCCAGCCATACTGCTCGATGGCCAGCACCGCGTCCTCGGTGAAGGCCGGCACGCTGCGCCGCTCCATCAGGCTGGCCTGGTGCTTGAAATGGTGCGCCAGCAGCACCGCGTCGCCGACCCGCTCGCGCAGCGGCGGAATGGCCAGCACCACTTCGCTCAGGCGGTAATACAGATCCTCGCGAAAGCGTCCTTCGCGCACCAGTTGCGGCAAATCCTGGTGGGTGGCGCACACGATGCGCGCATCGATGGCGATTTCGCTGCGCCCGCCAATCCGCTCGATCACCCGCTCCTGCACGAAGCGCAGCAGCTTGGCCTGCAAGGCCATCGCCATGTCGCCGATTTCATCGAGGAAGAAGGTGCCGCCCTGCGCCATTTCGATCTTGCCCAGGGTTTGCTGGCCGGCGCCGGTGAAGGCGCCCTTTTCGTGGCCGAACAATTCGCTCTCGAGCAGGTCGGCCGGAATGGCCGCGCAGTTGATCGCCACGAAGCGCTTCTCGTGGCGCGCCGACAGGTCGTGCAAGCCGCGCGCGAACAGCTCCTTGCCGCTGCCCGAGTCGCCCAGCAGCATGACGGTGGCTGACGACGGCGCCAGCTTTTCGACGCTGCGGCACAGGCGCAGCATGGCCGGGTCGCGCGTGACGATGCGCGAGAGCGGCGAATCGGCGCCGATCTGCAGCATGCGCTGGTTCTCTTCCTGCATCGCGTGCAGATAAAAGGCCCGCTCCACCACCAGCCCCAGGGTATCGGCATCGAAGGGCTTCTGGTGAAAGTCGTAGGCCCCCATGCCGATCGCCTTGAGCGCGTGGGCGCGCGCCTGGTTGCCCGACAAGACGATCACCTTGGTGCCGGGCGCTTCGGCCAGGATCTGGCGCAAGGTGGCCAGCCCCTCGGTGGCGCCGTCCGGATCGGGCGGCAAGCCCAGGTCGAGCGTCACCACCGCCGGGCGATGGCGGTGCAGCTGCGCCAGCGCGCTCTCGCGGTCCTCGGCGACGATCACCTCATACCCGTCGAAGCTCCAGCGCAGCTGCTTCTGCAAGCCTTTGTCGTCTTCGACCACCAACAGCTTCTTTTTGCCCATGATGCAGCTCCTTGAATGAGGTTCACCTTCAGCGGCTTCCCTTGCCCAGCAAAACCACCTGCACCGTATCGATCAGGATCAGCAGATCGAGGAACAGGCTGTTGTTCTTCACGTAGTACAGGTCGTACTGCAGTTTCTGGACGGCGTCGTCGACCGAGGCGCCGTACTGGTAGCGCACCTGGGCCAGCCCGGTCACGCCGGGCTTGATGCTGTGGCGGACGTTGTAGTAGGGGATTTCGCGCGCCAGCTGGTCGTCGAAGAAGGCGCGTTCCGGGCGCGGCCCGACGAAGCTCATTTCGCCCTTGAACACATTGAGCATCTGCGGCAGCTCGTCGATGCGCAGCATGCGCAAGTAGCGCCCGACACGCGTGACGCGCGGATCGTTGGCCGAGGCCCAGGTGGGCACGCCGGTCTCCTCGGCATTGATGCGCATGCTGCGGAACTTGAGCACATTGAAGATGCGGCCATCCTTGCCGACCCGCTCCTGCTGGTAGAACACCGGCCCGCCATCGTCGAGGGTAATGGCGGCCGCCGCCAGCAGCATGAGCGGCAGCGACACCAGCGTGATGCAGCCGCTGGCCACCAGGTCGAAGCAGCGCTTGACGCTGGCACGCCAGAAGCTCTGGTCGAAGCCGCCGCCGAAAATCAGGTAGCTTGGCTGCAGCGAATCGAGCCGGATCTGGCACGCCTCGCGCTCGAAAAAGGTGGCGGCATCGATCACGCGCACGCCCCCAAGCGCGCAGTCGAGCAGGTCGCCAACCGGGAACTCCTTGCTGCGCCGGTTCGTCACCGTCACGACCAGCTCGCGCGCCTCGTAGCGGCGTGCCATCTCCAGCAGCGATTCGCCGACCGGCAGCAGCGCGGCGGCGGGCACGCAGCTCTCTTCGCCGGCGATCGGCACGCAGCCCACCACGCTGAACTGGTGCAGGCCGATCTTGCTGTGCGCCAGATCCATGCACTCGCGTGCAAGCGCGCCGCTGCCCACGAAAATGAGGCGCGCTTCGAGCAGCGCCGATTCGGCCGACTTGAATACCACCAGCCGCGTGAGCACCACGGCGGTGGCGCCGATGGCGAAAATCACGCTGCTGATCCCGCGTCCGAAATAGATCTCGGGACGCACCGCGATCAGGGCGCTGAGCAGCGCGAAACCGAGCGCGAACGAGGGCATGATGCGGATCAAGGTGGTGCGGATGCCCTCGCGCGAGCTGTGCTGGTACATCCCGAGCGCGCTCATGCTGAAAATGATCACCAGCGCGAAGGTCAGCGACGACAGATACAGGTTATCGGCGCGAAACTTGCCGTGCTGGTCCGAAAACCACAGCACCGAGGCCACGCTGGCCGAGGTGAGCAGCATCAACAGTTCGAGCAGCAGCAGCACGAACGCCATCTTGGATACGTAGTGACTGAAAATCCGGATCACGGTTCCTCCCTGCCAGCGACGCGCCCACGGCACGGCGTGGTAAATAATCGCTTACAGACGCATAAGAGGTATTGACTACAAACAAGCATTTTCGGGCATTTCCCGAAGGCCAGACACGGGGCAGCCAAATAGACTATAGTGATGCTTCTGCACTAATTATTCGCCCAACATGAAATTTGACGTCGCTATTGTCGGCAGCGGACTGGCCGGTCTGTCGGTTGCCCTGCACCTTGCGCAAACGCGCACCGTGGCCATCATCTCCAAGCGGGCCCTGCTCGACGGAGCCAGCAACTGGGCCCAGGGCGGCATTGCCGCCGTGCTGGACTCGGGCGACAGCCACGCCCAGCACATCGACGACACCCTGGTGGCCGGCGGCGGCCTGTGCGACGAGGCGGCCACCCGCTTCATCGTCGAACATGGGCGCGAAGCGATCGAATGGCTGATCGACCAGGGCGTGCCGTTCACGCGCGACCCGACCGCCGAAATGGGCTTTCACCTGACCCGCGAGGGTGGCCACAGCCAGCGCCGCATCATCCACGCGGCCGACGCCACCGGACACGCGGTCCAGGTCACGCTGGAACAAAAGGTGCGCGCGCATCCGAATATCTCCCTGTTCGAACAGCACTGCGCGATCGACGTCATCACTTCCGACAAGCTGGGACCCAAGCCAGCGGCGGCCAGCGCCGGCCAGCCGCATTGCTACGGTTTGTACGTGCAGGATGAGAAAACCGGCCAGGTGCTGACCTTCGAGGCCGAGCACACGGTGCTGGCCACCGGAGGCGCCGGCAAGGTGTATCTGTACACCACCAACCCCGACACCGCCACCGGCGACGGCATTGCGATGGCCTGGCGCGCCGGCTGCCGCGTCTCGAACATGGAATTCATCCAGTTCCACCCGACCTGCCTGTACCACCCGTACGCCAAGTCCTTCCTGATCACCGAAGCGATCCGCGGCGAAGGCGGCTTGCTCAAGCTGCCGCCGGAAGCCGGCGCCGCCGCCGGCACGCGCTTCATGCCGATGTACGACGAGCGCGGCGAACTGGCCCCACGCGACGTGGTGGCGCGCGCCATCGACTTCGAGATGAAAAAGCGCGGCCTCGATTACGTCAACCTGGACATCAGCCACCAGAGTCCGGAATTCCTCAAGGAGCACTTCCCGACCATTTACGCGCGCTGCCTGGAACTGGGCATCGACATCACCAAGGAACCGATTCCGGTGGTGCCGGCGGTGCACTTCACGTGCGGGGGCATCGTCACCGACCTGGCCGGACGCACCGACGTGCCGGGCCTGTACGCGGTCGGCGAAACTGCCTGCACCGGCCTGCACGGCGCCAACCGCCTGGCCAGCAATTCGCTGCTCGAATGCCTGGTGGTGGGACGCGCCTGCGCGCACGAAATCGCCGCCATGCCGAAAGGCGAAACGCGCGACCTGCCAGCCTGGGATGAAAGCCGCGTCACCAACGCCGACGAGGAAGTCGTGATCGCCCACAACTGGGATGAGCTGCGCCGCTTCATGTGGAACTACGTCGGCATCGTGCGCACCACCAAGCGCCTCGAACGCGCGCAGCACCGCATTGCGCTGCTCAAGGAAGAAATCGACGAGTACTACCGCAACTTCCGCATCACGCATGATTTGCTGGAGCTGCGCAACCTGGTCGACGTGGCCTCGCTGATTGTCAACAGCGCGCTGACGCGGCGCGAAAGCCGCGGCCTGCATTTCAGCCGCGACTATCCGAACACGCTTCCGAAAGCCTTGCCAAGCGTGCTGACCCCGCCACGCCGCTAACACGTCGTTCCCGCCAGGCGGGAACCGACGGTAGCTCATGAACCAGAAACTGTCTCCATCGACCATCGGCTTGCTGACCCTGCCCCCGCTTCTGTGGGCAGGCAACGCCATCGTCGGCCGTCTGGTGCGCGACGCGGTGCCGCCGATGACGCTCAACCTGCTGCGCTGGTCGATCGCCATGCTGATCCTGCTGCCGCTGGGACGGCGCCTGTTCGCCAGCGATGCGCTGCGCAGCAACTGGCGCCGCTTCGCGCTTCTCGGCCTGCTCGGGATCGGCCTGTATAACTCCCTTCAATACCTGGCCCTGCAAAGCTCCACCCCGATCAACGTCACGCTGGTGGCGGCCGGCATGCCGGTCTGGATGCTGCTGGTCGGCGCCCTGTTTTTCGGCGTGAAGGTGGGGCGCCAGCAAGTCATCGGCGCGGCGATGTCGATCGTCGGCGTGCTGGTGGTGCTGTGCCGTGGCGAGTGGAGCCAGTTGGCCGCGATGCGCCTGGTCGCCGGTGACCTGTACATGATCCTGGCCACCATCGCCTGGTCGTTCTACAGCTGGCTGCTGACCCGGCAGAACGATCCGCCCGCCGTGCGCGCCGACTGGGCCGCCTTCCTGCTGGCCCAGGTCATCTACGGCGTGCTGTGGTCGGGCGCTTTCGCTAGCGTCGAATGGACCGGCGCCGCCGTGGCGGTGCACTGGAGCTGGACCGTCGCGGCGGCGCTGCTGTACGTCGCCATCGGCCCGGCCATCATCGCCTTCCGCTGCTGGGGCGCCGGCGTGCAGCGCGCGGGGCCCAGCGTGGGCGCGTTTTTCACCAATCTGACCCCGCTGTTCGCGGCCATGATGTCGTCGGCGTTTTTGGGCGAACTGCCGCATCTGTACCACGGCGTGGCCTTTGCGCTGATCGTCGGCGGGATCGTGTTCTCGTCGCGCCGCAAGGCCGGGTAAAATCAGGCGCATGAAAACACTCCCTCTCAGACTGGTTCCGGGACAGGACCTGCGCGCCGCCCTGGCCGAGGTGCTGGCCGCGCATGGCACGCAGGCCGGTTTCGTTTTGCAGGGGATCGGCAGCCTGCGCGGCGCGCGCCTGCGCCTGGCCGGCGCCGCCCAGGCCACCGAGGTCGAAGGCGACATCGAAATACTGACCCTGGCCGGCTCGCTCTCGCCGGACGGCCCGCATCTGCACATGTCCGTGGCCGATGCCGCCGGCCGCGTGCTGGGCGGCCACGTACTGGCCGGCTGCACCATCCGCACCACGGCCGAAATCCTGATCGCCCTGCTGCCCGGCCACAGCTTTGCGCGCGAGCTTGACGCGGCATCCGGCTTCGACGAGCTGGTGGTGCATTCCCATGACTGCTGACAGCGACGCACTGGCCGATTTTGTTGAGAGCCACCGGCGCATCCTGGTGCTGACCGGCGCCGGCATGAGCACCGCCTCCGGCATTCCCGACTACCGCGACCGCGATGGCGTGCGGCGCGGTAAAACGCCGGTCCAGGGGCCGGATTTCCGCAAGCTGGAAGCGGTGCGGCGGCGCTATTGGGCGCGCAGCATGGTCGGCTATCCCACCTTGTCCGCCGCCGCGCCGAACGCCGGTCATGCCGCGCTGGCCGGGCTACAGGCGGCCGGGCGGCTCGGCGCCCTCATGACGCAAAACGTTGATGGCCTGCACCAGCGCGCCGGCAGCGCCGACTTACTCGAACTGCACGGCAATATCCACAAGGTGGTGTGCCTCGACTGCCACGCCAGTTTTCCGCGCGCCTTCGTGCAGGGCCAGCTGGTCGAAGCCAATCCGGCGCTGGCTGGTGCCGTGGCCACGCCTGCGCCGGATGGCGACGCCCATCTGGAGCCGGACGCGCTGGCCGAATTCCACCTGCCCTACTGCGTGCACTGCGGCGGAACGCTGAAACCGGACGTGGTGTTCTTCGGCGACGGTGTGCCGGCCGACTGCACCCGCGAAGCGCTGGCACGCATGATGGAGGCCGACGCCCTGCTGGTGATCGGCTCGTCGCTGGTGGTGTATTCGGGCTTTCGCTTTTGCCGCATGGCCGCAGACAGCGGCAAGCCGATTACCGCGATCAACCTGGGCAAAACCCGCGCCGACGAATTGATATCGTTGAAGGTCGAAGCCAGCGCTGAAGATGTCCTCCCCGCGTTGCTCAGGCAGTTTGCTAGCGATTAAGCGCGCGTTCCCGCTCGCGCTCGGCCATAAAGTGCGCGAGTGATGCGATGGATTCCTGACGGAGCTCGATCTCGGCACTCAACCACTCGTAATCGGCCCGGCCGCTGAAAGCGTTGAGCCGGGATCGGGCCTTTTCCATGCGTTTTGTTTCCGCCTCCAGGCTGAAACACGGGGGCGACACGCGATACACCCATGCATGCGCTGCAGAATACAGAACGAAAAAAATACCGAATGACCAAAGCAGCCACGACGACGGATCCCAGACAACGATCGCTCCACACAATACCGCGCCAAATACAAGCATGAAAACGGCCTCCGCTTTTACTCTTAGCAAAAACCGTCGCTCAGACTCCAGGAATGCTTGCATGGTTGCCTCTCCTCATTAGATTCATTAATAGTTGCGATGAGGAACGTAACTATATTGCAATACGTGCGGCTCGGGAGTATTGACACGCTTGATCTGTCATGCTTCACGCATGAATGTTGCCTTGCCGAATTAGCTGCCACTCGTTATAATTGAGAATCATTCTCATTCAACAGCCGCCAGCACGACCGTAGCCAGCCATTGCACTCATTTTCAGGATGGCTCCATGGCGCACCACGCACCTTTCGGCCCGGCGTACGCCGGCGTCACGCACTGCATTCCCCTTCCCTTGACCGCCGCGGTCCGTTCCGCACTCATCTTCGCCGCCCTTGCCGGCCCCGCTGCCATGGCGCATGCCAGCGAGGTGGCCGATGATGCCGTGGCGATGCCGGTGATTACGGTCGACGGCAACAGGGAGGACAACGGCTACGTCGCCAAACGCAGCGGCGCCGGCACCAAGACCGACACGCCGCTGATCGAGACGCCGCAATCGATCAGCGTCATCCCGCGCGAGCGCTTCGAGGAGCAAGGCGCGCAAACGCTGCGCCAGACGCTCAATTACAGCGCCGGCCTGGTCTCCAGCTACTTCGACAGCCGGGTCGATTCGGTCACTTCGCGCGGCGGCAATCCGGCCATGCTGCAGGATGGCGTGCAATCGAACTTCGGCAGCTACAACACCACGCGCCCCGACCCGTACACCCTGGAGCGCGTGGAAGTGCTGCGCTGCCCGTCGTCGGTCCTGTACGGCCAGGGCGGCATCGGCGGCGTGGTCAATCTGGTCTCCAAGCGGCCGATGGCGACCTCGCAGCGTGAAGTCCAGGTGCAAATCGGCAGCAACAGCCGCAAGCAGCTCTCGCTCGACATCAACCAGGTGCTCGATGCCGACGGCCACTGGCTGGCGCGCCTCGTGGCCGTGGGCCGCGACAGCGGCACGCAAGTCAATATGGTCGACGACGACCGCAAGCTGCTGGCGCCCTCGCTGACCTGGGCCCCCAACGCGAACACCTCGCTGACCGTGCTGGCACTGCGCCAGGAAGACCACAGCGGCTCGATGATCGGCTTCTTCCCGTGGCAGGCCACCCTGCTGCCGTCGAAGTTCGGCCAGATCCCGACCAGCACCTTCACCGGCGAGCCAGGCTGGGATGCCTACGACACCGAACAGACAGCGCTCGGCTACCTGTTCAGCCACCGCTTCAACGATACGCTGAGCGTGCGCCAGACCCTGCGCAAGACCAAAAGCGAAGTCGATTACCGCAGCGCCTACACCAGCTTCACCGCCGTTGCGGCGACCGGCCGTCCGGCGCGGCCCGTGTTCAACGCCGACCAGCGCACCATCAACCGCGACTTGGTGCAAAACCTGAACAACCTGGAAACGCTGCTGGTCGACACCCAGCTGGAGGCGAAACTGGTCACCGGCCAGCTGCAGCACACAATTTTGCTGGGCGCGGACGTGCAGCGGGTGGAAACGCGCCAGGCCAATGGGCGCGGTGTGGCCGCGCCGCTGGACGTGTACGCCCCGGCCTACGGCAACTACACCGTTCCGAAGGCGCTGACCGGCCTGCCGACCACCAATCTGCGCCAGAACGGCTACTACGTGCAGGACCAAATCAAATACGGCCCGCGCTGGGTAACGGTACTGGGACTGCGCCACGACGGCGTAACCAACGATATCGAAGGCCGCGCGGCCGCGCGCACCGACGACAGCGCCAACACCAAGCGGGTCGGCCTGCTGTACCTGGCGGACGGTGGCTGGTCGCCGTATGTCAGCTATGCCGAATCGTTCCTGCCGCTGGGCGGCGTGGACCTGAACGGCCAGGCCTTCCAGCCGCAGCGCGGCAAACAGTGGGAAGCGGGCCTGAAATGGCAGCCGCCGGGCCGCAGCCTGATGACCACCCTGGCCGTGTACGACCTGCGCGATACCAACCGCAAGACCGCCGATCCCGCCAATCCGCTCAACAGCATCCAGATCGGCGAAGTGCACGTGCGCGGGCTCGAACTGGAAAGCGCCGGTAAGCTGGGCCGCGACTGGGACTGGACCGCCGGCTACGCCTACACCGACGCCACCGTCTCGCGCAGCAATGGCGCGGACAACGGCAAGCGCCTGAGCGGCATCCCCAAGCACAACGTGTCGGCCTGGCTGACGCACCGCTTCTCGATCGCGCAACAGGATGGCTTCAGTGCCGGTGCCGGCGTGCGTTACCTCGGCTCTTCGATGGACGGCCTCGATCAGCTCGAAACGCCGGACATCACCCTGCTCGACGCCATGCTCTCGTACAGCGGCGGACCGCTGCGCGTGGCGCTCAACGTCACCAACCTGACCGACAAGGTCCAGATTTCGACTTGCCTGGCCCGCGGCGACTGCTTCTATGGCCAACGTCGCGCCGTCACCCTGACCGCCCGCTACACTTTTTAAGTCCCCCTGAATGAACATGACCTTACATCCCCTCGCGCTGGCCGTCCGCTCGGCACTGCTTTTCTCGATGGCGGGCGTGGCCCACGCCGCCGCCCCTGACGCACCGCTCGACGAAGCGGCACCGGTGAGCGTGGTCGAAATCCGCGCCGACAAGCAGGACGACAGCACTTCCTACGGCGCGCGCGCCGCCAGCACCGCCACGCGCTTCAAGCTGTCGCTGCGCGAAACGCCGCAGTCGGTCACCGTCATCACGCGCCAGCGCATGGAGGACATGAACCTGACCAGCATCGCCGACGTGCTGGTGCAAACGCCCGGCATCACCGTGCAGGAAAACGACAGCGAGCGCACAGGCTTTTCGTCGCGCGGTTTCACGGTCAGTAACTTCCAGGTCGACGGCGTGGCCGCCAACTACAGCTCGGGCAACAGCGCCCTGTTCGACACCGCTCTGTACGAGCGCATCGAAGTGGTGCGCGGCGCCACAGGACTGGTGACCGGCGCGGGCGACCCGTCGGCCACGATCAACATGCTGCACAAGCGCCCGACGCGCGAATTGAGCGGCTCGGCCTCGGTCGGTATCGGTTCGTGGAACATGCGGCGCGTGGAGGCCGATATTTCAGCGGCCCTGAACGCATCGGGCAGCGTGCGCGGACGCGCCATTGGCGTGGTGCAGAACCGCCATTCGCACCTGGACCTGTACAAGGAGCGCAAGATCGTCGGCGGCGTGCTGGTCGAAGCGGACCTGGGCAAGGACAGCCTGCTGACCGTGGGCGCCGACTACCAGCACAACACGCCGAAAGGCACGACCTGGGGCACCACGCCGCTGTTCCTCAGCGACGGCACGCCAGCCAACCTGCCGCGTTCCTTCAACGTGGCGGCCGAATGGAGCAGCTGGGAACGCACCTACCGCAATGTGTACGCCAACCTCGAACACCGCATCAACGACGACTGGAAGGTGAAGGTCTCGTACAACCGGCTCGACTCGACATCCGAGGGCGCGCTGTTCTATGGCGGCAGCGGCTACCCGAACCGCGACGGCACGGGGCTGGCCGTGTGGAACGGCACCTTCCCGTACGAAGAAACGCAGGATAACCTGGACCTGTACGCGACCGGCGCCTTCAATCTGTTCGGGCGCAAGCACGAGCTGGTGGCCGGCTGGAACGGCTGGCGCCGCGAAGGCGTGACCCCGGCCATCGCCACCGAAACCCCACTGCCGTTCCCGCTGGTGATTCCCGACTTCCGTAACTGGACCGGCAAGGTGCCGCAGCCGGTCAGCTGGCGCACGGGTGCCAGCGCGGCGGCGGTCACCGAGCAGTCGGGCGCCTACCTGGCGGCGCGCCTGCGCCTGGCCGACCCGCTCCAGGTAATCGCCGGCGCGCGCCTGAGCACCTGGAAGACCCGCACCGACAACTTCAACACCAGCGGCGAGTTCGTGAACGCCACCGGGCGCTACGCGTCGAAGGACGTGCTCACGCCATACGCCGGCGTGGTGTTCGAGCTGGCGCCGACTACCTCGCTGTACGCCAGCTACAGCGATTTGTTCAAGCCGCAGAACTACAAGGACAAGAATAACAACTTCCTCGACCCGGTCACCGGCAGCAACGTGGAAGCCGGCGTCAAGGCCGAATTTTTCGGCGGCCGCCTGAACGCCGCCGTCGCCGTGTTCGAGGCCAAACAGGACAATCTTGGCGAGGATGACAGCTCGGTGCCACTGGGCGTGCTCCTGCCCGACGGCACCCGTCCGTACGTCTCGACCGGCAAAGGCACGAAAAGCCGGGGAGTGGAAGCCGAAGTATCGGGCACGCCGACGCCGGGCTGGCAGCTCTCGGCCGGCGCCACGCGCAGCACCTCGCGCAACGCCAAGGATGTGGTGATCAATACGATCCAGCCGCGCGACATGGTACGCATCAGCACCACCTGGCGCCTGCCGGGCGAATGGCGCGATGTGACCGTGGGCGGCGGCGTGAACTGGCAGAGCGACATCTACACCACGGCCACCGGGCCGGCCGGCAAGGTGCGCACCAGCCAGGCCGCGTACACGCTGCTTAACCTGATGGGCCGCTACCAGATCACGAGCCAGCTTTCGGCCAGCGTCAATATCAACAACCTGCTCGACAAGACCTACTACCGCAAGGTGGGGTTCTACAACGGCGGCTACTACGGCGAGCCGCGTTCGGTCTCGGCCAATCTGCGCTATCAATATTGATCACAACAAGGGCATTCCATGAACAACCGCGCAACCACCCTCCTCGCCACGCTGCTGTGCGGCGCCTTTGCCAGCGCGAATGCGCACCAGATCTGGATCGAACAGGAGGGCCAGACGGCCGCCGTCTACTTCGGCGAATTTGGCGACAACCTGCGCGAAGCCTCGCCCGGCCTGCTCGACAAGTTTGTCGCACCGACCGCCACGCTGATCGGCGCCGGTGCCGACCGCAAACTGAAACTGGACAAAACCGCCGGTGCGTTCGTCTTGTCGGCGCGCGCCGCCGAAGGCCAGAGCATCGTGGCCGAAGAAACGAGCTACCCGGCCTTTGAAAAAAAGACCGGCGACACCGTGCTGCGTTCGATCTGGACTCCGGCCGCGCGGCTGGTCAACGGCAGCGCCGCGCAGCAGGCGCGCCTGACGCTCGACATCGTCCCGACCGGCAAAGCCGGCCAGTTCCAACTGAGCTACCAGGGCAAGCCGCTGGCGAAAACCAAGGTCGCCGCGGTGGCGCAATCGGGTTGGGCCAAGGAAGCGAAAAGCGATGAACAAGGCATGGTCAACTTCAGCATGCCATGGAAAGGCACCTATGTGCTCGAAGCGCACCACACCGACAAAACTGCGGGCCAGCGCGACGGCAAACCGTACGACGTGGCCACCTACGTGACCACCATGAGCATGGTGCAAACGGCCGGCGCGGCTGCCATCGCGGCGCCGCCAGCGGCCAAACCGAACGTCATTGCGCCGTAACATGCGCCTGTCCGCCCCTCTCGTTTACCGGCTCGGCGTGGGCTCGCGCGCGCTGGCCGCCATCCTCGGCGGCTACCTGCTGGCGGCGGCCAGCGCCCTGCTTGCCCTGCTGCTGCCGCGCGTGCTGGGTACCGGACGCGCGGACGCCGTCATCGGCGCGACCCTGGCGTCGTTTGCCATCTACGCCGGCGCCGTGATCTGGGTGTTCGCCGCCCGTAGCGCCGCGCGCGCCTGGCTTGGCTTGCTGCTGCCAGCGGCGTGCATGGCCGCCATCGTCTATCTTCTGTACCGGAACGTCCCATGAAAGAAAACCTTCGCCAGTCCATGGCCTGGCTGCATACCTGGTCGGGCCTCCTGGTCTGCTGGGTGCTGCTGCTGATCTTCGCCGGCGGCACCGCCAGCTACTACCAGGAAGAAATCACCTTGTGGATGGAGCCCGAACTGCATGGCGTGGCCGCGCACAAGGCCGGCAGCGTCGATGCCGCCGACATGGCCGTCAAGGCGCTACAGCAGCGCGCGCCGGACGCGCAGCGCTGGTTCATCAACCTGCCGACCGAGCGCAGGGGCGCCGTGCGCATCGCCTGGACCGCGCCCCCGCCGCCCGAGGGCGCGCCGCGCAAACGCCAGCGCCTGCAGACCGCCCTGATCGATCCGGTCACCGGCGCGGCCATGGCGGAGCCACGCGACACCCGTGGCGGAGAATTCATCTACCGCCTGCACTTCGACCTGCACTACATGCCGCCGCTGACGGCGCGCTGGATCGTGGGCTTTTGCGCCATGTTCATGCTGGTGTCGATTATCAGTGGCGTGATTACGCACAAGCGCATCTTCAAGGATTTTTTCACCTTCCGGCCCAACAAGGGGCAGCGTTCCTGGCTCGACGCCCACAACGCCACCGAGGTGCTGGCATTGCCGTTTCACCTGATGATCACCTACACCGGCCTTGTGACCCTGATGTTCATGTACATGCCGGGCGCCGCCCAGGTGGCTTACAAGGGCGACCGCGATAAATTTACCGAAGAAGTCTTCCCGAGCGCCGGCAAGCCGGCCAAAAAGCCGGGTGAAGCGGCCGTGATGGCGCCGCTGCGGCCGATGCAGGAACAGGCCGAACGCCATTGGGGCGGCAGCCACGCCGGCTCGATCACGGTCAATCATCCGAACCACGCCAACGCCAGCATCTCGGTCACGCGCGCGGGCGGCCGCGAGCTGTCGTACAAGCAGCCGGCGATGCAGTTCGACGGTGTCAATGGCGCGCTGCTGGCCAGCGCGGGCGAGCAGCTGGCGCCACCGGCGGCCACCCACGGCGTGATGTACGGCCTGCACGTGGCGCGCTTTGCCGAGCCGCTGCTGCGCGCTTTGTTCTTCCTTTCCGGGCTGGCCGGATATGCGATGGTGGCGACCGGCGCTATCCTGTGGGCGGTCAAGAGCCGGCAGACGCAGGCCAAGGCGCTCAAGGCCGGTGCGCGCATCGGTGTCGGCACGCGCCTGGTGGAGGCGTTGAACATCGGGGCGGTGGCGGGTTTGCCGATCGCCTTTGCCTGCTACTTCTGGGCCAATCGCCTGCTCCCGGTGGTGATGGAAAAGCGGGCGGAGAACGAGATTGCGGTGTTCTTTGCCGCCTGGGGCGCCGCGGCGCTGCTGGCGCAGGTGAAGCCGGACCGTGCCATGTGGCGCTTGCAACTGGCCGCCGGGGCATTCCTGTTCGGCGCGATCCCGCTGCTCAATGTGTTGACGACGTCATCGCACCTCGGCGTGACCCTGCTCAACGGCCCGAGCGCGGTAGCGTGGTTCGACATCACGGTACTGGCATTGGGGCTGCTGCTCGGTTACGGCGCGCTGCGGCTGGGCCGGGGCAAGGTGAAGACCAATGAAGTCGGGGCGCAGGCGGTGAGTGCCGGGATCGGAGCGGCATCATGAGCGGCGTGTTTTATCTCGTTGCGGTGTTCGGGCTCAGTTACGCCGGTTTCGGTGCCCTGAGCGTGGCGATACAGCGGCATTATGCTGACATGCATGGACGCGGACAGGAAGCCACGCCCGCGTTGCGGCGGCGTTTGCAGGCAGCCGGCGCGGGCGCGCTGGTGCTGGCGTTTGCGGCCGCGGTGCGCAAGGGGGGCGGCGGCCACGGGCCGCTGCTCTGGTTGGGCGGGATGACCGCTGCGGCACTGGCACTGATGATGTTGCTGGCCTACGCGCCGCAACGGGTCGCGCGACTGGCGCAGGCAGCAGGCCTGGTCGGAGCAATCGCCTTCGTGCTGGGCGGTTTCGCCTAGCAATCGCGCAAGGGGCGCGCCACCCCGTGGGCTACAATCGAACTCGGCATTCTTAGTGCGGAGTTCATCATGAAAACATTGTTCGTCGTAATGGCGTTTCTGCTGGCCGGCTGTGTTTCCAAGCCGGCGGACATTGAACCGGTGGCCAATTTCGAGTCGGCGAAATATCTCGGAAAATGGTACGAAATCGCGCGCCTGGATCATTCGTTCGAGCGTGGCTTGAGCCGGGTGAGCGCCGAGTACAGCATGCGCGACGATGGCGGCATCAAGGTCATCAACCGCGGCTATAACGCCAAAAAAATGGAATGGAAACAGTCGGAGGGCAAGGCCTATTTTGTCGAGAAGCCGGACGTCGGCTATCTGAAGGTCTCGTTTTTCGGCCCCTTTTACGGATCGTACATCGTGTTCGACCTGGAACGCGGGCATTACAGTTATTCGCTGATCAGCGGACCCGATAAATCCTATTTCTGGCTGCTGTCGCGCACCCCGACAATCGATGTGGCAACAAAAAAACGCCTGGTCGCTAAGGCCCAGGCGCTTGGTTTCGATACATCGAAACTGATCTACGTTGATCAGTCTCCGGTCAGTCGATAATCCGCAACGAAAAATCGGTGGCCTTGATGTCCTTGGTCAGGCTGCCGATGGAGATACGGTCGACGCCCGTCTCGGCGATCGCGCGCACGCTATCCATCGTCACTCCGCCCGATGCTTCCAGCAACGCGCGGCCCGCATTGAGCGTGACCGCGTGGCGCATCGTGGCCAACTCGAAGTTGTCGAGCAGGACAGAGGTGGCACCGGCCTCGAGCGCTTCGCTCAGCTGGGCCAGGGTTTCGACTTCGATCTGGATCGATACGCCGGCGTCCAGCGCTTGCGCAGCCGCCAGCGCCTTGCCCACGCCGCCCGCTGCGGCAATATGATTTTCCTTGATCAAGATGCCGTCGTACAAGGCCATGCGCTGGTTCTTGCCGCCGCCAACCCGTACCGCGTACTTTTGCGCCTGGCGCAGGCCCGGCAGCGTCTTGCGGGTGTCGAGGATGGATGCCTTGGTGCCTTCGACCACTTCGACGTAGCTGCGCGTGACGGTAGCCACGCCGGACAGCAACTGCATGAAATTCAACGCGGCGCGCTCGGCCGTCAACAAGGCGCGCGGCGGCGCTTCGATGGTGCACACAACGCTACCTGCGTTCATCAGGTCGCCTTCGGCATATTGCCAATCGACGTCGATGCTCGCATCGAGGGCCAGCATCACGCCTTCAAACCACGGGCCGCCGCAGAGCACGGCTTCTTCGCGCACGATCACGCGGGCGCGCACGCGGGTGTCGTCGGGCACCAGCTTACCGGTCAGGTCGCCGCTGCCGACGTCTTCGAGCAAGGCGGCCAACAGGTTCGATTCAAAGGCGGTTTGCAGCGCCGCATCAAAGACGGCGTAAGGATTTCGTAAATTGCTCATGCTGGGCCCACTCCGGAAAACAGGTTTGCTTCGTTGGCCAACGCGCTGGTCGGCAAGGCTTTGGCTTTTTTCGCGGCGGCGAAGTCAAGCATGCGGTCGATGGCGCGCACGGCTTCCTTGCCGACTTGCGGATCGACATGGATTTCATTGCTGCCGCTCTCTAGCACGTCGGCCAGGTTTTGCAGGCCGTTCATGGCCATCCACGGGCAGTGTGCGCAGCTCTTGCAGGTGGCGCTGTTGCCAGCGGTGGGTGCCTCGATGAAATGCTTGCCCGGGGCGGCGGCGCGCATCTTGTGCAGGATGCCGTTGTCGGTGGCAACGATGAAGGTGGTCGCATCCATCGTTTGGGCGGCGTTGATCAGCTGGGTCGTGGAACCGACCACATCGGCCAGGGCCACCACGTTGGCGGGCGACTCGGGATGGACCAGTACTTTCGCTTCCGGATGCTCGGCCTTGAGCAGGTCGAGTTCGATGCCCTTGAATTCGTCGTGCACCAGACAGGAACCCTGCCACAGCAGCATGTCGGCGCCGGTCTGTTTCTGGATGTAGGAACCGAGGTGCTTGTCCGGCGCCCACAGGATTTTCTTGCCCTGCGCATGCAGGTGGGCCACGATGTCGAGGCCGATGGACGAGGTCACCATCCAGTCGGCGCGGGCTTTGACGGCGGCGCTGGTGTTGGCGTAGACCACCACCGTACGGTCGGGATGGGCGTCGCAAAAGGCTGAAAATTCGTCGGCCGGGCAACCCAGGTCGAGCGAACAGGTCGCGTCCAGGTCCGGCATCAGGATGCGTTTTTCGGGGCTGAGGATCTTGGCGGTCTCGCCCATGAAACGCACGCCGGCGACGACCAGCGTTTTGGCCGGATGATCGCGGCCGAAGCGCGCCATTTCGAGCGAATCGGAAACGCAGCCGCCGGTTTCCTCGGCCAGGTCCTGCAGGTCGCCATCGACGTAATAGTGGGCCACCAGTACCGCTTCGCGCTCTTTCAGCAAGCGCTTGATGCGTTCCTTGAGCGCCGTTTTTTCGGCGGCGGAGGGCGCGGCCGGCGTGCGTGCCCAGGCTTGCGCGGTGCAGCTCAGGCCGGCCTGGGGATGCTCGTATTCGATGGTCTTGATAGGGAGAATATTCATGTCGGTACTATCTCACAAGAGAGAAATCGTTGCAGGGGCGGCCGTGAAATGGCGCGCGGGCACCTCGGTGCCCGCCCTGCCCCACATGGCCGAACGGGACGCCAGGCGCCCCGTTGCCAGCCTTAGTCGATACCCTGGCTCGTCAGGTAATCCTCGTAGTTGCCGCGGAAGTCGACGATTTCGTTTTCCTTGATTTCGAGGATGCGGTTGGCCAGCGAGGACACGAACTCGCGGTCGTGGGAGACGAAAATCAGGGTGCCGGTGTATTTTTCGAGCGCAATGTTGAGCGACTCGATCGATTCCATGTCCATGTGATTGGTCGGCTCGTCGAGCAGCATGACGTTGTGGCGGCCAAGCATCAGCTTGCCGTACATCATGCGGCCTTTTTCACCGCCGGACAGTACGCGTACCGATTTCTTCACGTCATCGCCGCCGAACAGCAGGCGGCCGAGGATGGAGCGCACGGCCTGGTCGTCGTCGCCTTCCTTGGTCCACTGGCCGATCCAGTCGGTCAGGACCGCATCGGTGGCGAATTCCTCGGTCGGATCTTGCGGCATGTAGCCGACGTTGGCGTTCTCGGCCCACTTGACGCGGCCGGTGTCCGGCTGCAAACCGGTCAGCTCGGAACCGATCGAACGCAGCAAGGTCGTCTTGCCGGCACCGTTGGCGCCGATGATCGCGATGCGCTCGCCGGCTTCGACCATGATGCTGAAATTCTTGAACAGCTGACGATCGTATTTCTTGGAAATGCCTTCAACTTCCACCGCGAGGCGGTGCAGTTTTTTCTCGGCTTCGAAACGCACGAAGGGATAGGCGCGCGACGACGGTTTGATATCGTCGACCTTGATTTTGTCGATCTGCTTGGCGCGCGAGGTTGCCTGGCGTGCCTTGGACTTGTTGGCGGCGAAGCGGCGCACGAAGTCTTGCAGCTCGGCGACTTTTTCTTTCGCCTTGGCATTGTTGGCCAGTTGCTGGTTGCGCGCCTGGGTCGAGGCGAACATGTATTCGTCGTAGTTGCCCGGATATACCTTGAGCGTGCCGTAATCCATGTCGGCCACGTGCGTGCACACCTGGTTCAGGAAGTGGCGATCGTGGGAAATGATGACCATGGTCGAATTGCGGTCGTTGAGCACGTCTTCGAGCCAGCGAATCGTGTTGATGTCCAGATTGTTGGTCGGCTCGTCGAGCAGCAGGATGTCCGGATTCGAGAACAGGGCCTGGGCCAGCAGCACGCGCAGCTTCCAGCCCGGCGCCACGGCGCTCATCGGGCCCTGGTGCTGGTCGATCGAGACGCCGGCGCCGAGCAGCAGTTCGCCGGCGCGCGCTTCGGCCGAGTAGCCGTCGTATTCGGCAACCTTGCTTTCGAGTTCGGCCGCGTGCATGTAGTCGTCGTCGGTCGCTTCCGGGTTGGCGTAGATGGCGTCGCGCTCGGAAATGGCGTTCCACAGTTCGGTGTGGCCCATCATGACCACGTCCAGCACGCGCATGTCTTCGAACGCGAACTGGTCCTGGCGCAGCTTGCCCAGGCGCTCGTTGGTGTCGAGCATGACGGTGCCGCCCGATGGCTCGAGGTCGCCACCGAGGATCTTCATGAAGGTCGACTTGCCGCAACCATTCGCGCCGATCAGGCCGTAACGGTTGCCGTCACCGAATTTGACGGAGATGTTCTCAAACAGCGGCTTGGCGCCGAACTGCATCGTGATGTTAGCTGTGGATAGCATGCTGGATTGGGTCTTTTGCGAATGGAAACAGGCGCTGAGCGCTAATCGGCCATTATACAATATGCACCGCCCGCCGCTGTACATCGCATCGAAAACAATGACCTGGCGCGCAATCTGCGCGCTCTGCCCGGCCGTGGCCTGAGCCGGCCGTTCGTCGCGGGATCGTGGCCGGGTTTGCTTCGCACTGCGTGTCTCGACGCTCAAGCCCGCACACCTCTATTTGTGCCTGGGCGGCACATCCGCACAGCCCAAGCGATGCTTCCCTTCCCCGCATTTGTGGCGTCGCGCGACCTCGTGCGCATAACAGGAGTTCCGACGATTCTTTTGTCCGAGAACAGCTCCCACTTATCCCATCTTCATTCGATGGAAATGCGTACTCGGCAAGGTAAACCTAACGATCTGCATGGAATCGGTATATAGAAACTGGCGCCGAAATTATTTGAAGCTAACGACATTCAGCCGGCAAGCGTTGCAGCCGCCTCGGTAACGCCTATTGAAAGCCAGGTGCTTACAATAACCAAGCAAAGCGTTCACCGGAAAGCCGATATTGGAAGATTGCAAGGCATTCTGGCATTGAAACTGCTCACTTCGCCTGAGTAAAGTCTGCTTTCGCCACGTCAGAGCCGGCCGTCAGCTGTTGGCTTGTATTTTAAATCAACATTATATGAATAAGCAGAGTGACTTTATTGAGGGTTGGTAACGTCTATTACTCAACTCCAGCATCATGGCCTACTGGCCTTTGACAGGAAGAATTGGCGAACTACTCAACTTCTCATTGCGCCACGCGCTATCCCGGGCTCCTTCCCGATACAGATCCCCCCCCACTACCCTGCTGAATAGTCGATAGGCACGGTGCGGCCAAGCCGAGCACGCATGGCGCTGGAGTCGCTGGCCGCTTACCTCCTTCGCACCGCAGCGATCCAAAAAAAACAACAGTGCACCTCATATTTGTCGCAATTTGCCTGAATAAATGTAAGACTGAAACATCTTGTCGTTCCATACCTGCCGAATTGATGTCGACATACATCCGACCGCGTCCGGTCAAGATTGATGGCATCCATGATTTTAATAATGCCTCATATTCTTCGTCACCAGACATTGATATTGCAGCGCCCAACCGGAACGAATCAGGCCCTTGCTTTTATCCGTAACATACAGGAGAAATCATGATTATTAATAACATGCTACGTACCGCCAGCGTCCTGCTGATTTCAGCGAGCTTGCACAGTTCTGTATTCGCTGCCGAGCGCGGCATCGCTGAAGAGGCAACGGCTCTCGTCAAGAAAGCGGTCGCTTATCTCGAGGCCAATGGCAAGGACAAGGCATTTGCCGAATTCAGTAACCCAAAAGGCGCATTCGTCGATCGTGATCTGTATATCTTCGTCATCGACATGGACGGTATGGAGTGGGCCAACGGCGCTAACGCCAAGATTATCGGCAAAAATGTGCTCGAACTGAAGGACGCCGATGGCAATACCATGGTCAAGAATTTTATTAAATTGGCCAGTACTAAAGGAAAGGGATGGATCGATTACAGCTGGCCTAATCCTGTGACGAAAAAGGTTGACAAGAAATCCACTTATCTTGAAAAATCCGGTGACGTTCTTGTCGCCAGCGGAATCTATAAATAGCCGTCACATCTCGGACCGGATAGCGCTGCTGGTGCAAAGGCCGGGCAAATCTGACAGACGCATGGTGCGCCAGGCGGTACCGGCCTGTTCACCTCACAATGAAACTCGTCAGGACATCGTTCCCGGCCGCCATACGCTCGTGGCATGACGTTGTCTGAAGAAGTCGCCGAGACCTGGACAACAGTGCCAGTAAATATTCAACCGATTTGCAAGGAACTACCATGAACAAGTATGTCTTCGCCGTGTGCGGAATTTTTTGCAACGTTGCCATGGCGCAAAGCAGTGTCACAGTGTATGGCGTGGCTGACGCCGCTCTCGTCAAAGAATCCGGCGGTGTTGCAGGCGGCGGGGACCGGGCTTTTAATGTTGGCATGCGCCATAGTTTCTAGCCTGAGTTTCTACAGGGGCCACTGTGTAGTTGGTGACGAATCATTCAGGTGGCGATGAATAGTTGGTGAATCGCGCGCGCATGGCAGCCCGGGTTTTGATGGCCGTGGGCGGCCTGGCTGGAATTCGCCCTCCGGCTATGTGCGCTTGATACCGAAATCGCTCGCCTTGATTTTCGCCATTCGCCCATCCGGGTGATGCCAGACAATGCCTTCGATGACATGCTCGCTCAGATAGTCGCGCAAGGCGTCGAAGGTGCGCGGGCAGTCCGGCAATTGGTCCTTGCCGTGCGCGACCAGGATATGCTCGGTCAGGCGCTCGGGATTGGCGCCGTGGCGGGTGCCGATTTTCGGCCCGCACACTTCATACGTACCATCGGGAACCGGGCCGCCGCCGAACAGCGTGCGCGCGCCCCACTCAACGCCTTCGATAATACGCGCCGAATCGGGTCCGACTGCGGGAACCCAGCCCGGCCAATGGCCGGTCGCCTCATCCGCCGCCGGCTGCGCGGGCAGGAAATCGGCGGGCGGCGTGCGCCCCGCTTTGGCGTCGTAGCGCTTGAAAATGGCGCCATCGGCAACCATGACCGCCATGCCGTCCCACTTGCGCGTTGCCATGCCTTCGCCAGCGGCCACCCACTCGGCCCCGGGCACGACCTCGTCGCGCACCTGGCGGTCACCATCGTAGTTGCGCTGAAACAGCGAGACGATTTTCTTCATATGATCCTTTGACGTGTCGCGATAATCGGGTCGCGACTGCCCGCATAGCCTGTATTTTCATGTCGGACAAAGCCGCTTTATGCATATATGCACTGAAAAGACAGACAGCAAACCGTCTATTTATCAGGCAATATTGCACGAATAACAGAGTTGACATTATCGCTATCAATCCGGTTATAATTCCACGTAGCAATAGCCAATTCCTCGTCAGGCTATCGCACCAACTTTACCAGGATAAATTATGCGAATGATGTACAGCAGCGCCCTTCTGGCGTTGGCCGCCGGCTTTTCCCTGTCCGCTTCGGCGGCTCCCGATGGCGCCGGCGCGTATGCAGGCACCTTGATCGGCCAGGCTAGGGCGTCGAATAAGCAGATCGAACGCGACAATGTGTCGTTCGGACTGCGCGCCGGCTATCAGTTCAACAGCACCGTGGGCGTCGAAGTGTTCACCAACACGCTCAGTTTCATCGAAGCGCCGTATTATTTCGAGCACAGGCACGAGGCTTTCCCCGAGGAGCATTATGGCGTGGCCGTCACCGGCGCCGTTCCCCTGGGCGGGCGTTTCAGCCTGACCGGCCGCGCCGGCATCGGCCGCACCAAAATGCACGCAGCGTCCCCGCGCTACAGCGATTACAACGAAACCGATCCGAGTATTGGCGCGGGCGTGCGCTTCTCCTTCACTCCGCACCTGTCGATCAATGCGGAAGCGATGCGCCTGACCAAAACCAAGGTAACGGTACTCTCGACGGGATTTCGCTACCAGTTCTGAACTTTCAAAAACGTCGGGATGCACTCCCGGCGTTCTTTATCAGGGGAACACCATGCACGACAAGGAAGCGCAAAACCGCATCATCGCGTTGGAAGAACAGCTGCGCCGCGCCATGCTGGCGTCCGACGTCGAGGCGCTCGAGCGCCTCATGTCGCCCGGCCTGCTGTTTACCACCCACATGGGCCAGGTCATCGGCAAGCGGGAGGATCTCGACATGCACCGTTCCGGCTTGCTCAAATTCACCGCGATTGGGGCGGCGGAGCGCCAGATCGTGGCCGACGCGCGCCTTGGCGTCATCTCGGCGCGCATGAATCTGGTGGGCAGCTTCGGCGCAGCGCCATTCAATCTCGACTTGCGCTGCACCCGCACCTGGCGCGCGCCCGACGATGGCGGACAATGGCAGATCGTCGCCGGCCACATGAGCCTCGCGTGAGCAGCTATTCCCGGCGCCGCTGATCATGAGTTAAAGGCACAAGCGCAGTGTCGTGCAAAACACATTGATAACGTCAACACCGAGCATGGGAGACTGGAAGAGTTTATGCTCGCCTGGCACGATTTTTTGCGCCATCGGTTGCGCCAGTTCCAACCCATTTTCACTGTTGGTCAGCATCACAAAGCCATCCCCCGTTCGGACCGAGGCGATGACGAAGGCGCGATAACCGGTATTATTCCCCCATTGCCAAATAGAGACATCGTCCCGATCGCGCTCGATTCCCCAACCCAAGCCCCAGCTGAGACCAAGGCCGGGCTCCACCGTGACCGGCGATGCGCTTATCTGTTTGATCAAATGGTCATCGTTCAGCAGCGTGACGAGGAATTTTCCATAATCCGCCGCACTGGTGTAGAGCGAAGCGGCTGCAATCGGGCGGTTCCACTGAATTGTCGCTCTCGGCGCCCCGTTCGCTTTGGTCCCGGGCAGAAGGTTTTGCGCGATTCGTTCATTCCATACGAAGTCGCTGTGATTCATGGCCAGCGGCTTGAATACCTGGGCGCGCATGAATTGATCCAGTGGCTGACCGGTGACCGCCTCCACCGCCCGCTGCAGCAGCACGTAAGCTTCCCCTGAATATTGCCATTTTTTTCCGGGAGTCGAATCGACCTTCAGGGGCCCGGAAGCCCAGTTCGGCAATCCTGAGGTGTGATTCAGAACCATCCGGACGGTAATTGCCTGAAGACGCGTGTCTGCTACCAGTTCGGAAGGCTCCTCTTTCAAAGGATTGAATTGATGCCGATAGCCTTGCGGCAGATAGCTCATTACCGGAACGTCAAGCGCCAATTTCCCTTGCTCCACCAGCTTCAGCACCGCATACGCAAAGACCGGCTTGCTCAGCGATGCCGCTTGAAAAACGCTGTCCGGAGCCAGCGTCGAAGCTGGCAGGCAGCCAGTCGCGGATTCGATGGAATCAAGCTGCCGGTTCTTGATAACGGCCACCGCCACACCACAAACATGATGCCTTTCCGCAAGAACTCTTAAGGTGTCGCGCACACTCCCCGACGTCAAATCCGCCCGATTGGAAGCGGCGCAGCCAGCCAGCAATGTCGATATTAGCGGCATCAACAGCAGGAAACCGGCATGCCGGGCCAATACGGCACCTGGCGTGGACCTAAGCACGCGTGAGGGTTGCATGTCTACCTTTTCTTTATCGAGACTCATCTGCCTGCCATTCCGTGTTCCGGGGACGGCCCCGTAAAGCGGCGCCACAACGCTTCCACAGGGCCATGACGATGGGACCGCATCCACCAGCGGCTCAGCAGCACCTGCACGATCATGATCAGCACGCACACGCCGATCAGCGCGCCGTGCGACAGCGTCGCCCCGAGGCCAAGGCCGGCCCCTTGCAGCAGCAAATCGCACAGCAGCGACTGCACCAGGTAGTTGCTCAGCGCCATGCGGCCGACCGCGTCGAACCACTGCGCCAAAGCAGCCGCCACCCGGCCGGAGGCGCACATGAGCGCCGCGACGTAGCCGGCCGCCAGCAGCGGGCCGGCCACTTCGACCAGCATCGACACCAGCGCCGCCAACGGCGCGCCTGCCATGGGATTGATCGCATCGCGCAGCGCGGCCCAGCCCCATAACAGGTTGACCGGTACGCCGACCCATAGCGCGGCCAGCAGTACCTTGCGCCACAGTGCGCGGTGGCGCTGCGGATGCGTGAGCCAGCCCAGGCGCGCGCTGACGACGCCCATGAGAAACAGGAGCGCCACCTTGGGCAGGAAAAACAGCGAACTGACCAGGTTGTTCCAGAAATCGACCAGCCGTTCCTGCGCAATCGCCATCAGCGTTCCCTGGCTGTACACGGCATGCGCGCGTGCGCTCTCGCCCATGGCCCAGGCGATGACGTCCGGCGTCATCGTCACCAGTTCGTATGTGTAGGACGCCGTGAACAGCATGACCGCCACATTGAGCGCGACCACCCGGCGCAGCGCAGCGACGATATCGGCCAGCCTGCGCCCCGCCTGCGTCACTAGCCAGAAGCCGCAGACCGCGTACACGGTCAGAATATCGCCGAACCACAGCAGGGTGCCATGCAGCAGGCCGCATCCAAGCAGCCAGGTCATGCGGCGCAGGTAAGTCGTTTTGATCTTATGGAGCTGGGGGCCAAGGGCGCGCCGCCCGCCCGTCTGCAGCGCGAAGCCGGCGCCGAACAGGAAAGCGAAAATGGGATAAAACTTCTGTTCCGCAAAAGTGGCAATCAGGAACACCACCAACTTGTCGGCAAGCGCCGCCTGCTCGCCCAGAACGCCGTAACGCGACAGGCCGCTGCCGAACGTGAAGCCCCAGACGTTGATGAGCAAAATACCGAAGACGGCCATCCCGCGCAGCGTATCGATGCGCGCCGAACGCACTACCTTCATTGGCGCATCCAGTCGCGCAATTCGTAATACCAGTACGTCAGCTGCGCGGCAGCCAGCCCCGCCGGCCCGCCCGCGAACGGCAAGCCCCAGTCGGAAAAGCGCGCCAGCGCGGCGCCGTCACCGGCAATCGCGGCGGCGATGACTTCGCCGGCCAGCGTGGTCGGCGCCACGCCGTGGCCGCCGAATCCCATGCCGTACCACAGCCCGTCCGGCAGGCGCCCGATCTGCGGCATCTTGTGGCGCGCGTAACTCATCATGCCGCTCCACGCATGCTCGACGCGCACGCCCGCCAGTTGCGGGTAGACCTTGAGCATATCCTGGTGCAGCAGGCGCGCCACGTCGGCCCCGCTGCGCTCGCGCACCGCAATCCGTCCGCCCCACAGCAGGCGCGTGTCGGGCAGCGGGCGGTAGTAGTCGAACGCGAAACGCGTGTCGTAGACCGCCGCACCGGTGCGCATTGCCGTGCGCAGGCGCTCGCCCAGCGGCTCCGTCACCATCACGTAGGTGGCAATCGGCAGTATCGCGCGCGACAGCTTCGGAAGCAGCTTGTCGATGTAGCCGCCGCAGCACACCACCACCTCGCGCGCCCTGACGCTGCCGGCGGCCGTGGTCACGCGCCAGCCTGCGCCGTCGGCGACAATCGCTTCCACCCTGCTCTCTTCATGCACGCGCACGCCGTTCTGGGCCAGCACGCCCGCCAGGCCCTGCGCATATTTCAGAGGATGAAAATGAAACGCGGCCGGCTCGAACAGGCCGCCGAAGTAGCGCGCCGAATCGAGCTTGTCGGCCAGTTGCGCGCACGACAGGCGCTGCCATTCGACGCCCATGCTCTCGCTCATGAAGCGCTGCTGCTCGTCGAGCAGGCGGGCGTCGTCGAACCAGTTGGCCAGGTACACGCCGTCTTCCCTGGCGTCGCAGTCGATGCCATATTGGGCGATGCGGTGGCGGATGCGCTCCACCGCGGCCAAGGTCATGTGATACAGCGCGCGCGCTTCCTCCACGCCGGCGCTGGCGGCGAGGCTGCGTTCGCCCTGCGAAAAGCCGCCGAACACAAAGCCGCCGTTGCGCCCCGACGCCCCATGGCCGACGCGCTGCGCATCGAGCAGCACGATGTCGCGCACGCCGCGCTCGATCAATCCGATGGCCGTCGCCAGCCCCGCGAAGCCGGCGCCGACGATGCACACGGCAGCGTCATGCCGGCCAGCCAGCGGCGCATGGTGCTCGCCCGGCGAGGTAGACCGGTAGTAGTCGCCTGCCCCGACGGCGTCAGTCATGGGCGACGGTCGGGTAGTCGTTCATGGTCAGCGTGAAGCCCGCCTCGTCGGAGCACACATGGGCACGCGCGCCGAAAGGGATCGTGGCGCGGTGCGGCGTGTGCCCGAACGGCAGCCCGGTCAGCACGGGAATCGGCAGCGTGGCGCGCAGGTAGGCCAGCATGGCGGAAAAATCGTAGCCGTTATCGGCCGGCGTGAGGCGGTAGCCGGAAAATTCGCCCAGCACCAGCGCCTTCTGGCGCCCCAGCACGCCGGCCTGCAGCAATTGCAGCAGCATGCGCTCGACGCGGTAGGGATGCTCGTTGATGTCTTCGACAAACAGGATGCCGTCGTCGATGCGGGCAAACCACTCGGTGCCCAGCAGCGAGACGAGCATGGCCAGGTTGCCGCCCCAGATCGTGCCTTCCACCTGCGCGACCGGGTTGCCGCCGGCGCAGGCGCGGATCGTGTGGCACGGCCCGCGCAGGCAGCGCCAGAAGTCGTCCTGCGTGAAGGCCACCGGCTCGGCGGCGCCGAAGTCGCTGTAGAACATCGGCCCGGCGTAGCTTTGCGCACCGGTCTTGGCCATCAGGCCCATATGAAAGGCGGTGAAGTCGCTGTAGCCGACAAAGATCTTTCCGCTGTCGGCCATGCGCGCGAAATCGATCTCGGGCAGCAGGCGCGTGAGCCCGTACTGGCCGCGCAGCGCCATCACCACCTGCACCTGCGGGTCGTTCGCCGCGGCGTTCAACTGCGCCAGGCGCGCCGCGTCGGTGCCGCCGAAGCGCTGGAACACCTTGTCGGCCTCGAAGTAGTTGTGGACGGTGTGGCCCTGCGCCGTGAGGGCGGCGATGCCGCGTTCGATGGCCGCGTTGTCGCTGCCGTAGCCGCTCGGCGCGACGATGGCGATGCCGATGGGTTGTGAGTTCACTGTTTTTCGAAAAGCCGCGCTGTGGAGTCGGGACTCATCTTACCGTGCGCGTGCGCATCGATCAAGGCAAGCAGCCGCTCGATCAATTGCGGCGGCAGGTCGTGGCCCATGCCTTCGATGACTTCGAGGCGCGAGTCGGGCACCAGGCGCGCGCTGTCCGCGCCGCAGGCCAGCGGCACCAGCGGATCGGCGGCGCCGTGAATGACCAGCGTACGTACGCGGATCGACTGGAGCAGTTCGCTGCGGTCGCCCGAGGCCGCAATGGCCACCAGCTGGCGCGCCACGCCGCCCGGACAGACATTGCGCTGGATGGAACGCGCGATACGCTCGCGCAGCAGCCGCTCGGGCGTGGGATAGGCCGGGCTGCCGATCACGCGCATCGCATGGACCATGTGCGCGACCAGGCTGTCGAGGTCGCTGGCATTGCGCGGCGGGCGCGTCAGCACCGCGCGCGCTTCCCTGGTCGGCCCGGGCAGGCCGCGCCGGCCGCTGTCGGACATGATGGAGGTCAGGCTGATGACGCGTGCGGGATGGCGCGCCGCCAGGATTTGCGCGATCATGCCGCCCATGGAAACACCCACCACATGGGCGCGCGCGATGCCGAAGGCGGTCAGCACGCCGAGCGCGTCGTCGGCCATGTCGGCCAGGGTGTAGGCGCTGCGCAGCGGCCAGCGCAGCCGTTTCTTGAGCCAGGCCAGCGCCAGGCTGGGCGTGCCGGCGTGGTCGAATTTGGTGGATAGCCCGCTATCGCGGTTATCGAAGCGGATCACGTAGAAGCCCAGTTCGACCAGGCCATCGACGAAGTCGTCGGGCCAGGCGGTCAGCTGCATGCCCAGGCCCATGATCAGCAGCAGCGGCGTGTCCTTGGGGTCGCCTGCAGTTTCGTAGGCGATCCGGATCCCGTTGGCGGTAAGAATAGGCATGCTCAGGGTGCCTGCTTGTGATTGGTAAGGTCGCGCGGCGCGCAATGCCTGCCGCAGGAGGCGCTTGACCGCAAACCAGCATACCATTTTTGTGCAAGGGTCGGCATACGGTGCGCACCGTGGCGCAGGCCCCGAGCGTATGGCGCCGCTATTGCAGCGCACCATCCTGCGCGCCTGGCGCCGCCTGTGCCGCCCGCCGCGCGGCCTGGGCCGCCTGGCGCCGTTCGGCGAAAAAGGCGCGCAGCATGGCGCTTGCTTCCTCCGCCATCACGCCGCCAAGCAGTTCGGTGTGGTGGTTCAGCTGCTCTTGCCCGAACAGATTGAGCACCGAGCCGCAGGCGCCGGTCTTGGGGTCGGGCGCGCCGAACACCACGCGCGCCAGACGGGCGTGCATCATCGCGCCCGAACACATCGCGCACGGTTCCAGCGTGACGTACAGCTCGCAGCCGGGCAAGCGGTAGTTGCCCAGCTTGTCGGCGGCGGCGCGCAGGGCGACGATTTCCGCGTGCGCGGTCGGGTCGTGGCGCCCGATCGGCTGGTTAAAGCCGGTGGCAATCACTGCGCCATCCTTGACCACCACCGCGCCGACCGGCACTTCGCCCAGACTCCATGCATGTTGCGCCTGTTCCAGCGCCAGTTGCATGAAGGCTGGATCAGGCATCGGTAATCTCTGCCCAGCAGTTCGGGGTTTCATGCAGCACCAGTTTATGCAGGTGCAAGCCGGTGCCGAAGCGGTCGGTGTAGGCGGCCTTGAGGATGTCAAAGGCGATCTGGGCCAGGTTTTCGACGGTCGGAATGCGGTCGATCACGACTGTCTTGTGGCCCGGCAGCGACGCCAGGAAGTCGCGCACCTTGTCGTCTTTTTCGTAGACCAGGAAGGCATGGTCCCAGACATCGACCAGATGTTCCTTGGCCAGCGCCTTGATATCGGAAAAATCCATGATCATGCCGTTGTCGGAATTGCCTTCGGCCTGGATGACGGCGCCGGTGAGCGTGATTTCGAGCGTGTAGCGGTGCCCGTGCAGGTTGCGGCACTGGCTTTTGTGGTCGGGAATGCGGTGCCCTGCATCGAATTCGAGCTTGCGTGTGATGGTGAGCATGAAGTGCTTTAAGGTATCTGTAAAAGTTTATGGGTTTGCAAGCTCAGCTTCCACTTGGGATGGCGCTTGCAGGTCTCGATGGCGAGACGGGTGTTGTGTTCGCCGAGCGGGCCATCCATCGGCTGCACGAAGAAATTCTCGAAATCGAGTCCTTCGTAGGCGCCCAGGTCCTGGCCGGTCTGCGGAATGACGACCTTGAGCTCGTTGCCCTTCTCCACCACCAGTTTCGACCCCATCTTGGGGCTGACGCAGATCCAGTCGACCCCGGGCGGGACCGGCAGGGTGCCATTGGTTTCGATGGCGATCTCGAACCCAACGGCATGCATCGCGTCGATCAGGGGCGCGTCGAGCTGGAGCAGCGGCTCGCCGCCGGTGAAGACCACATATTTACCGTGCGGGTAGGACGCGGGCCACAGGCTGTCGATCAGCGCGGCCAGGGCGGCGCCGGCAGCGAACTTGCCGCCGCGCTCGCCGTCGGTACCGACGAAATCGGTATCGCAGAAGGTGCACACGGCGCTGGCGCGGTCGCTTTCGCGCCCGGTCCACAGGTTACAGCCGGAAAAACGGCAAAACACGGCGGGACGCCCCGCGTGCGCGCCTTCTCCCTGCAGGGTGTAGAAAATCTCTTTAATGCTGTAAGTCACTTGATTGTCCTAATCGTCAACCCTCCATTATAGCAAGGTCGCGTGGATCATCCGGAAATCACGAAAAATGATGCCGTTACGACAGATACATTCCGAAATGAAATAGAGTTGACCAGAGACAATATTCGTGAAGATCGTGCGGAGTAACTTGATCGGAGTCGGCTTGGTTTTGTCGGATTAGTCTTGTCAGATTCTTCGGAAGGTTCTCATGCATATTACGCCCACCGCCCTGCTCGCCCTGGTTTGGATGCTGCTCATCGGCTGGGGCTTTTACGCCCTGCTGCAACGCCACCTGCGCCTGGACGACCAGCTTGCCGACAAGGAAGCCCAGCTCTCCATCGAACGCCACGCGCGCGACGTGGCCGAACTGGCGCTGGCCAACACCCATCTGTCGCTGTGCCAGTTGAGCAAGGAACAGGAAAACGTGCGCGAAAGCGAGCGCCAGCGCATCGCGCGCGACATCCATGACGACCTCGGCCAGAATTTGCTGGCCCTCAAGATCGACCTGCAACTGCTGCACGTGAGTACCACCGGCGCCCATCCCCTGATTACCCAGAAAGTCGACTGCATGATCGGCAACCTCGACAACACCATCAAGTCGTTGCGCGCCATCATCTACGACTTGCGGCCGGTGGTGCTGGAAGCCGGTTTCCAGAGCGCGATCGAGTGGCAGCTGAGCGAATTTACCCGTATGCACGGCATCCGCCATGCCTTCACGGCCGACCCCGCCGCGCTGGACGCGCCGCCGGATCCCGAGCGCGATGCCATGCTGTACCGCATCGTGCAGGAAGCGCTGTCGAACGTGGCGCGCCATGCGCATGCCACCGAGGTCGAGGTCAAGCTGCAGCGCTTCGGCGACATGCTGACCCTGCGGGTGGAAGACAACGGGGTCGGCATGGTGGCCATTGGCAACGGGCGCGGCTGCGGGCTGCCCGGCATGCGCGAACGGGTGCGCGCCATCGGCGGCTGCTTCGCCATCGACAGCCTGCCCGGCAACGGCACCCTGCTGTCGGTATCGATCCCCTTGACGGTTGCAATTGCCGCACACTAAAAGCGCGATCGCGCGCACGCTTGCGCTTTATCAATAGAACGGCGGTCCGCCAGAGGCAAAATTAAGTCTTGTCGGCAATTAATATTTTGCCTTCAGGATACATCTAACAGGGGCGGCACATGATGAGCAGAATGAAACACCACAGCGCGACGGCGCAAGGCATTCCTGACCAGGAACGCGCGTTCGCCTACAAGCTCATGGAAATGCTGGCCGTGCCCGCCTTTGTGCTGGACACGGAGCGGCGGGTGATCATCTGGAACCGCGCCTGCGAGCGCCTGACCGGGGTGCAAGCGGAGGAAGTACTGGGCACCCAGGATCACTGGCGCAGCTTTTACCGGGAAGCGCGGCCGACCCTGGCCGACCTGGTGGTGCAAAACCGCAGCGACGAACTCGATTCGCTGTATCCGCACGCCGCCCGGAGCCGCCACGTGGCCGGCCAGTTGGGCGCGGAAAGCTGGTGCGACATGCCGCGCGGCGGCGAACGGCGCTACCTGGCCACCGACGCCATTCCGATCCTGGACGAGCACGGCAAACTCGAAGCGGTGGTCCAGACCCTGCGCGATATCACCGAGGAAAAGGCGGCCCAGGTCGCGCTGGAACAACTGGCCACGCTCGACGGCCTGACCGGCCTGGCCAACCGCCGCTGTTTCGACACGACCCTGGCCGCCGAATGGGCGCGCGCCCTGCGCCAGAAGCAGCCGCTGTCGCTGCTGATGGTCGATGTCGATAATTTCAAGGCCTACAACGACGCCAACGGCCACCTGGGCGGCGACGAATGCCTCAAGCGCATCGCCAGCGCCGTGGCCAGCGAAATGCGGGCCAACGACCTGGTGGCGCGCTACGGCGGCGAAGAGTTTGCCGTGATCCTGCCGAACCAGTCGCTCAAGGGTGCGGCCATCGTGGCCGAGCGCATCCGCTGCCGGGTCGAGCAGCTCAAGGTGCCGAACGGGCGCGGCGCCAACGACCACGTGACGGTGAGTATCGGCGCGGCCACCGCGATTGCCTCGTGCGACACCACTGCCTGCCAGTTGGTGGCCACCGCCGACGCGGCCCTGTACCGCGCCAAGCACATGGGCCGCAACCGGATCAGCCTGCCGGCGACCGAGCCGGACATTGCCGCCACGGCGCGGCCGGACAGCCACGCGGCCATGAACGCGTCTTGAGTTCGGGCGATGCCGCGCGCGCGGCGCTCAGGCCTGGCGACCCGAAGATGAGCACCGCCTCGTTTTCCGCATGGCGGCACGCGTGCGTGACATCGTCGACCTTGCCCCGCGATAGGCAGACCGGCCGCACCTGGCGCCGTACGTACGGCCTGCGTCACGGCAACGCCGCATCGCTCGGACGCCCTGCCCCGGCCCTCGATGCAACACCGCACCCGGCAAAGCGGGCAGTGTACGTTGGCGCTGCCACCGCCGGCGCGGTCCATCTAAACCGCCTCATCGAGCAGCGCCGCCGAACCGAGCAGGTGCAGCAGAAGCGCAAATGTGGAGCACAGGTCGCTTTATGACCATGCCGATGATCTATGGCGATGCATCGGAAGCTTTGCACGCGACACTGTACGGCGCGACCTTCCACATTTGTTCAACATCCGGGCAGCCCCACAGGACGAGCAAGGCCTTGCTCGAGATAAGCACGAAGCATCGGCGGCACTTTATCTCATGGCTGGTGGTGCAATGTGTCCATTACTTGACGTTGCGCCAACGCTCGGAGGGTCCGCTCCTGCAACGTGGTCTGCCGCTTCGAGGGTAGCGTTCAAAAAGGCTGCTGTCGAAGTAGGGGCGCCTACAGAATTCGGAAAAAATAGTACGCTCATGATTTCCGCCTGTCCGACGCGGCCGGAATCCTCCCGCTTCATGGTTTCGGCTCTGCCGCCATACATAGTCACCGGTCAGGTTAATGTGCTCCCAGCCCAACGGCGAGAGGTATCGCAGCATGCTGTCGTCGGGCAGCTTGCCCGCTGCGCGCAATGCTTGCGTGGCCCGTTCAAGCTACACGGTATTCCACAGCACGATAGCGGCCGTCACTAGGTTCAGTCCGCTGGCTCGGTAGCGCTGCTGCTCGAAGCTCCGGTCCCGGATCTCGCCGAGCCGGTGGATGAAGACCGCCCTCGCCAAGGCGTTACGCGCTTCGCCCTTGTTCAAACCCGCATGCACGCGTTGGCGCAGTTCAACGCTTTGCAGCCAGGCCAAGATGAACAGCGTCCGTTCGATGCGCCCCAGCTCGCGCAGCGCGATCGCCAAGCCGTTCTGGCGCGGATAGCTGCCGAGCTTGCGCAGCATGAGCGACGCCGTCACGGCGCCATGCTTGATTGACGAGGCAAGGCGCAAAATGTCGTCCCAATGGGTGCGCACATGCTTGATGTTCAGGGTGCCGCCGATCATGGCCTTCAGCCCAGGATATTCGCCAACTGCTCCAGGAATGTACAGCTTGGTGTCGCCCAGATCTCGGATGCGCGGCGCGAAGCGAAACCCTAGCATGTGCATCAGCGCGAAAACATGGTCCGTGAATCCGGCGGTGTCTGTGTAGTGCTCCTCGATGCGCAGGTCCGACTCGTGGTAAAGCAAGCAGTCGAGCACATAGGTCGAGTCCCACACGCCGACGTTGACCATCTTGGTACTGAACGGGGCATAGTTGTCGGCAATGTGCGTGTAGATCATCTTTTCCGGTTCGGTGCCGTACTTCGGATTGACGTGGCACGTGCTCTCGGCGCGGCCGCCGGCGCGGAAGCGCTGCCCATCCGACGACGAGGTGCCGCCGTCGCCCCAGTTCCCGGCGAATGCATGGCCCAGCTAGGCGTTGACCAGATCGGCCAGAGCGGCCGAATAGGTTTCATCCCGAATATGCCAGGCTTGCAGCCACGACAGCCTGGAATGGCTCGCGCCGGGGCTCGACTCCGCCATCTTCGTCAGACCGAGGTTGATCGCGTCAGCCAAGATCGCCGACCGTAGCAAAGTCTTGTTCTGAGCCCGCGCAGCGCTTTTGAGGTGCACGAAGTGGCGGGTGAGCCCGGTCCATTCATCCACATCCATCAGCAGTTCGGTGAACTTAATACGCGGCAGCAGATTGCCGGCTTGGTCGATCAGCACCTGGGCCGACTCGGGTACCACCGTGTCTTGGGGCGTGATTTTCAGACCGGTATCGGTGATGATCGCGTCGGGCAGCTCGTTGGCCAGCGCAAGTCGATTGACCGTGGCCAGTTGCTGGTTTAGTAAAAGCACGCGTTCGGGCAGGTACTGGTCGAGGTCCGGGTTGATGGCAATCGGCAGCGCGCGTGCCAGTCTGAGATACCTGAACTTGGCTGCTGGCAGCAAATATTCCTCAAAATCCCGGAACTGGCACGAGCCATGCACCCAGATGTCGACGGAACGTAGCGCGTTCTTCAGCTCCGACAAAACGCAGATCTCGTAGAAGCGGCGATCGATGCCCTCGCGGGTGATGACCAGCGGCTTCCAACGTGCTTTGACGAATGCGATCGGGGCGTCGTCCGGCACCTTGCGCGATCCCGTTACATTCATTCTGCGCAAGATGTCGATGGCGCCCAGAACTGCCTGCGCCGCCGGCGCCGCGTTCAGCCTGAGCACGTCCAGCAATTCCGGGGTGTAGCGCCGCAGCATGCTGTGGTGGTCGCCGATCAGGTGCAGTCCATCCTTGCCGCGCTGAGCGGCGGCACGTCCAAGGCCTCCGCTTGCCGAACCTTTGGCGTCAAACGCACCACGTTAACTGAAACAATCGCGCGGATTACCGGCGCCGGGTCAACATGAGTAGCTTACGCACCTCGAAAGTGGCGTGACGGATGGCGCACCGCTCGATACTTTCCGCAACCGAACGGGACAGCTTAATGGCATTCTCGGAAAGTCAGGATGACATTCGCGACGTTGCAGTCGTACATCGATTCGCTGCGCAACTCCGCACTGGGCCATTGAGTCCGAAGCTATGAGCGCTTACAGATGTTGTTCGACCATGTATTTTCTCCAGGGCTAGGCTGGTATAGCATGGAGACGAGCATCGGTAACTTGGTGCGGTAACATTTCCCCATAATCGAAGAACTATTTCGAATTTTGCAGATGCCCTGGCACAGTCTAAACTATACAAGCGCGCCACGTTCCGACCACGCCTTGTAACAGTATTTATGCGTCGCACACTGCTCCGCGCACAGGCTTCTCCACGATCTTCAAAACGGACCTACACCTACAATCTGTCGGACGCAACGGTGCTTTGCTGCAGCGGGCCACTTCATCTTGTATCTCTTTCTTCCACAAGGCTTCGATTTTCCCCGCCTCTTTTTCACGAAGGCGCGACATTGCCAACTGATCAGCTGCACGGCGCGCCCATTCTGCCTCCAGTTCCTTCAGTCGACGCGCCTTCGCAGCCTTTTCGGCATCAAGGCCTTTCTGCACATCAGCTATTTTTTTATCCAGGACTGCTAGCCTTTCGGCTAAGTCACCTAATTTTTCGATCTGGAGCCAATCAGCGTACTTGTCCCGACATTGCAGCTTGCGCCGCTCATCCTGTAGGCGTTCTTTATCTCGGTCAACAACTTCATTCTTGTCTACGACCAAAAGGCATACTTGACGAATTGTGCAAAAGCAGTTGAAGTCATTTTCTCTCGTCGGCCCATCAAACCGCATCCTGCGTTTTAGCAACTCGGACATTTCGGTCTGCTTTTTTGTTAGCTTGTCTTTGAATTCGTCTTCAAGCTGGTTCTGTTCAGCCTTTGCGTCTTCCTTCATCATCCGCGAAACGCGCTTCGCAGCACGTTCATTCAGGGTTTCCTTGGTAGTGTCCTTATCACCCTCGCGACTGCATACCTTCGTCTGCCCACCGTTAAAGCAGTAACCCACACCTGTTTTTGCCCCATTGTTAAATTCTCCGTAGAACCCACTACCATTCACCTTCCATTCCATTCCTTCACCAGTCAAACGCGTACCGTTAAACTTACCGATAACGATGTCGCCATTCGGGTACTCCATCGTCCCATACGCCAATCCATTCCCGAAGCTGCCAGTAATTACTCGCCCATCCGGATAACTCATACGTCCCTTCCGCAATTGATCATGGTCGAAGTCGCCTGCGTGTACCCGTCCATCCCTAAAACGCAAAACGCCGCTATGGGCAATCCCACTTCCTCGATACAACGTACCGTCGTACATTCCTCCCATTAATGGATGGCCCTTGACTTCATAAAAAGAAGAGAGATCCGGCGCACATCCCGCAACAGCGGCTAGGAAGAATAGAAACAGAAGCTTTTCAAAGCCTAAAGCAATACCATGACTGGACAATAGTTGATAAAACGATATGCCTGGCACGCTACATTGCCGACGAAGGAATGGGGCCAACAATGACAAACGAGTCGAAGCTGAGTCGCACTGAGTAGTCATGGAAAGCCCATTAATGGAATTATTCAAGATAAATGTCAATATAGCACAATCAAATTCAAACCCGGCGATCGGATATTTCTGCAGGTGACTGTTCAGTCCCTATGATTCCCAAAGTCAACGGATCGGATTGAAACAGTGTAAGCAAAACCGCTCTGGCTTTGAAGAGTGGCCAGCTACGGATGGGTACATGATCCCGCGGGTCCCAACACCGGCCGAAACCCGACTTATCGCGGCAAGCTCGGAGGTGTTTCAGGGGTACTCACATCAACTCCCGACGTGCGGACGGACAGCGGCGATAGCCTCGATTTCGATCATGGCCGCGGGATCGTACAGGGCTTTGATTTCGGCAATCGTATCGGCCGGGTAGGGTGCCGCAAAGAACTGACGGCGCAGTTCCACAACCTCCTTGAAGTTGCCCATGTCGGTCAGGAAAATGGTGACCTTGATGACGGCGTCAAGACCCGAGCCGCCGGCTTCGAGCGCGCGCCTGAGGTTGGCGAACGCCTGCTCGCCCTGGGCCCGGAATCCGCCGGCGACAATCTTGCCATCGTCGCCGGCGCCCGCCTGGCCGGAGACGAACAGCAGGTTGCCGAATTTGATCGCTTGCGAAAGCAGGAAGGGTTCGTAATTGTCTGGCTGGGTGATGATTCGTTCGAGCATGATGTTCTCCTTGTGTCACGGTGATCGATGGGTGTCCGGCGCTCTCGGCGCCGCAGGGAGACGATAGGCGTAGCCCGTCATGTTGACAAACGGTGATTCGTCAGGCATAAGGTGAATTATTTTCACCTGTAGGCACGATGCGGCGACTTCCCCCACTCTCGGCACTGCGCGCGTTTGAAGCGGCAGCCCGCCATGGCAGCTTCAAGAACGCTGCCAATGAACTCGCCGTCACGCCGACCGCGATCAGCCATCAGATTCGCGCTCTGGAGCAATACACCGGCCTGACGCTGTTCGAGCGACAGGTGCGCAAGGTCGCCCTGACCGACGCCGGGCAGGAGCTGTATCCGGTGCTGCGCGACGGCTTCAATGCTTTCGAGACAGTGCTGCAGCGCCTGGCAGTCGGACAGGCACGCCGCCGGGTCATCATCTCGGCGACCAATGCATTCATGGCGCGCTGGCTGGCGCCCCGGGTGGCGGACTTCCGAACCTCGTACCCGGACATCGATCTGGAGCTGTACGCATCCGATCAGGCAATCGACCTGGAGTCCGGCGTCGCCGACATCGCGATTCGCTACGGGCGAGGGCCGTATCCAGGCATGGTAGCGGAGCCGCTGTTCGCCGACAGCTTCGCACCGGCGTGCAGCCCCCGGCTCGGGCCATTGACACAGGCGGATCTCGACCAGGTCCCCTTGATCGATTTCAGGTGGACCCGCGACCATCCGCTCAACCCTACGTGGAAGAACTGGTTCGCGGCAGCCGGCCTGCCGTGGAAGACACGCCACGGCCAGCTTCTTTTCTCGGACGAAGACCATGCGATCCAGGCGGCATTGGCCGGCCAGGGGATCGCACTGCTGAGCCTTGCGCTGGTGGCCGCCGACATCGCGGCCGGGCGCCTGGCGCAGCCGTTCGGCCCGAGCATGCCCGGGCATACCTATCATCTGGTTCGAAGTGCGGGCCATCTGCACGGGCCGCACGTCGACTCGGCATTGGCATGGCTGCGCGGCCAGGCCCGCGGACCGACCACGCCCTTGGCGCTGCCTGACGACGCGGATGGCTGCGCTAAGCCGTGATGTCGCGGCGGACCAGGTTCAATCGCACTCCACGTCGCCGGAGTCTTTAAACTCGAAGCAGCGCGGCAGCGTGCCGGTGTCGCTGTGTTTGGCCAGCGCCATGCAATAGGCGTAATTGCGCTTGCTTCCCCAGAACGCAGGCTCGACGCCGGCGCCCAGCACGTCGAGCTGCTTCTTGAGGTAGCTCGCATCGCTGGCGATGCAAGCAAACGTGCCGAGATAGTTTCGTGTGCGCTTTTCATCGAACGTGGCCAGGATATCCTCGAAGCCGGTCTTCATCCTGGCCCAGCTGACGTCGCCGGACGTGAACATGTCCCCCGCTTGCGAGTGCGTCCAGTGCATGCGCGTGTACATGGTTTGTCCGAGTCGTTCCTTGGTCAGTTCGACCGCGCGCTCAACGACGTCGTTGAACTCCTCCTTGGATCCATGCCACCGTTCGGAGTGGTAGCGCGCCGCCTCATAGTGCAGATCCATATAGTAGGGGGCGAGCGCGACCCCCTTCTCATACAGGGCATCGAACTTTTGCGCCGTCTCTCCCTGTGCCAAGCCAACGTTCAGCATGGCGGCATACCAGGCCGGATTGGTCTTGTTGGCCGGAGCGAGGGCAGCGAGCTGCGCCTTGGCCGATGCCATCCGGAGCTTGAATAATTTTCACTCCGCCGGGCTGACTGTCGGCGCGTAACCTGTTCCGCGCGCAAACCAGGCATATTTGGCGGTGAAGAACGCCAACGCCAGCTTGGGCGCTTGCGACCTGGGCGACGCCTTGCGCCAGGCGCGCAAGGAGGCCTCCTGGCTCCGTGCGGTGTCCTCCGTCACGGGCGTGGAACCGCAGGTATCGAAAGACTGCTCAATGCCTTCGAAAAACGCCTGCAGCGAGGAAATGCTGTCGGCAGTCATCGACTTTTCTTCCAGATATCTGGCGTACAAGGCGTCCAGTTTTTTATAGTCCTTTTCCTCGAAAAGCGCTTGTACCTCGTCGACCACAACATTCGTCGGCCGCGTGCGCTTGCTTGCAGTGCAAGCTGCGTACGCCGACTGGATGGATACGAGCAGCACGAAAGACCATGCTGAAATACGGGATAAATGTTGCCAGGATGGGGTCATGAAAGAGTCGTGTGGGCAAACAGCGTGTGTCCGCCAGGGTGAAGTAAAGGCATCGTGTCCGATGAACTATTGAGTATCCGGCAAGCATTCTACAGTGCGCCGCATCGTCGTCTGCTGCCGCTGGACCGGGACCACATCAAGCCGGCGACGATGTTCGGCTGCACAGCCGACACGCCGAAGAGCGAACATGCCGGCCGACGCGGACTGGCGGAACGCCTGAAACGCCTATTTTTCGGGATGTCGTGGGCGCTCCACGTATGCACAAATTTTTACTGTCCTTTCTTGCCCGATTCTTTTATCCTGCGGCTACCATTTTTAGCCCCAGGAGACAACGTGTCGAAACTCATCCCGATTACCCTGCTGGCCCTGCCCGCGTTCGCCATGAACGCGCTGGCGGCCGGCCCGGCGGCGCCCGCCAGCGCCGGCGCCAAAGCCGACGTGCTGCCATTCAAGGCCACCGAAAAAACCCTCGCCAATGGCTTGAAAATCATTGTCGTCCCGACCGGCTTTCCCAACCTGGTGTCGGTACAGATCCCGGTGCAGACCGGTTCGCGCAACGAGATCGAGCCGGGCAAATCGGGTTTCGCGCACTTTTTCGAACACATGATGTTCCGGGGCACCAAGGCCTATCCGCCTGAAAAATACCAGGACGTCATCACCAAGGCCGGCGCGCGCCAGAATGCCTACACCAGCGACGACCTGACCAACTACTACACGACCTTCGCCAAGGATGACCTCGAAACCGTCCTCAAAGTCGAGGCCGACCGCTTCCAGAACCTGTCTTACGGCGAAGATGCGTTCAAGACCGAGTCGCGCGCCGTGCTGGGCGAATACAACAAGAACAGCGCCAATCCGACCTCGAAAATGTTCGAGGTGCAGCGCGACACGGCCTACAGCACCCATACCTACAAGCACACCACGATGGGCTTCATCAAGGACATCGAGGACATGCCGAACCAGTATGCCTACTCGAAAGTGTTTTTCGACCGCTGGTACCGCCCGGAACGCACCACGGTGATCATCGCCGGCGACGTCGATCCGCAAAAAGCCATCGCCCTGGTCGAAAAATACTGGAGCACATGGAAAAAAGGCAGCTACAAGAGCGAGGTGCCGATGGAGCCGGCAGCACGCGGCGCGCTCTACAAGCACGTGCCATGGCCGACCCAGACGCCACCGCTGGTGACGGTCGGTTTCCGCGCGCCGGCGTTTTCGGCCACCGCCAAAGACCATGCCGCGCTGTCGATGCTGCTGTCGCTCTCGTTCGGCCGCACCTCGCCGCTCTACAAACGCCTGATGCAGGATGAACAGAAAGTCGACCAGTTCAGCGACTACACGCCGGGCCGGATCGATCCCAACCTCGCGACCATCATCGCGCGCGTGAAAAAGCCCGAGGATGCCGTGTACGTGCGCGACCAGATCCTGCAAACGGTGGCGCAACTGCGCAACGTGCCGGTCACCGAGCAAGCCCTGGCGGACGCCAAGTCGGCACAAAAATACGGCCTGATCCGCTCGCTCGATAACACCGAGCAGATCGCCGGCACCCTGGCCTCCTACGTGCACTACAACCGTTCCTACGGCACGCTGAACCAGTTCTACCGCCTCACCGACAGCCTGACCCCGGCCGACCTGCTGGCCGCCGCCCGCACCTACCTGGTCGATGACGGCATGATCGTCACCACCCTGTCCAACCAGGCCCTGCCGGAATCGATGGCTACCCTGCCCTCGCTGGCGAGCCTGGCGGCGCCCGCCGCCGAAGCCAAAGTTGATGTGCTGGTGCAAAAATCGGCACTGCCGCAAATCCGCTTCAAGCTGCTGTTCGCCGCCGGTTCGGCGCACGATCCGAAAGGCAAGGAAGGCCTGGCGGCGCTGACCGCGATGATGGTGGCCTCGGCCGGTTCGAGCGAGCGCAAGATCGACGAAGTGAGCAAGGCCCTGTTCCCGCTGGCCGGCTCGTTCACCGAGCAGACCGACAAGGAAATGACCACCTTCACCGGCTCGATCCACAAGGATAACTGGAAGCAGTACCTGGCCGTGGCCATGCCGCAGCTGGTCGCCCCGGGCTTTCGCGAGGAAGATTTCCGCCGCCTCAAGGATTCGCTCAAGAACGCCCTGCTGGTCGACCTGAAAGACAATAACGAAGAAGAACTCGGCAAGGAACGCTTGCAGACCAACGTCTTCGCCGGTACGCCGTATGCCCATCCCGTGCTCGGCACGGCCAAGGGCATCGACGCGATCACGCTCGACGACGTGAAGGACTTCTACAAGAAAGCCTACACCCAGGGCGCGGTCCGGGTCGGCATATCGGGCGACGTGTCGGACGAGATGACGTCCGCGCTCAAGCAGGCACTGGCCAAGCTGCCGGCCGGCGCGGGCTTGCCGGCCACCAGCGCACCGCTCGCCCGCATGCCGAACGGCCTGGAAGTGGAGATCATCGAAAAGAACACGCGCGCCACCGCCCTCTCGTTCGGCCTGCCGATCGAGGTGCGCCGCAGCCATCCGGATTTCCCGGCGCTGTGGCTGGCCAAGACCTTCCTGGGCGAACACCGCGCCTCGAATGCCTATCTGTACCAGCGCATCCGCGAGCTGCGCGGCATGAACTATGGCGACTACACCTACATCGAAGCTTTCCCGCGCGGCATGTTCCAGTTCTTCCCGAACCCGAACGTCGGCCGCAAGGGCCAGCTGTTCGAGGTCTGGATTCGTCCGGTCGCACCGGAAAACGCCCACCTCGCGCTGCGCATCGCCTTGACCGAGCTCGACAAGGTAATCCAGCAGGGCTTGACCCAGGAACAGTTCGAGATCACGCGCGGCTACCTGATGAAAAACGTGTTCGTGATGACGGCCACGCAAGACCAGTACCTCGGTTACGCGCTCGATTCCCAATGGTACGGCACGCCTGATTTCACCAAGATGATGCGCGACGGCTTGAGCAAGCTGACCCTGGCCGACCTCAACGCCGCGATCAAGAAGCACCTGTCGACCAAGAACCTGTCGCTCGTGTTCATCACCAAGGATGCCGCTGGCCTCAAGGAAAAACTGGTGACCGACGCGGTGTCGACGATCAAGTACGACGGCAACAAGCCGCAAAGCTTGCTCGACGAAGACAAGGTGATCGGCAGCATGAAGCTCAACATCAAGCCCGAGGCGGTGAAAATCACCCCGGCCAGCGCGGTGTTCGCCGAGTAAGACCGTCAGTCAAGCGTGCACTTGGCACCCATCCCGCAAGGACGGGTGCCAAGTGCAGCGCGGCGCGCTCAGGAAGTCATGCGCTCCCAGCCATGCCTGATCGCCGCCTTCATCTTCTCCCAGGTCGAGCCGGGATTGCGCGCCTCCCAATTGGTGCGCAGCCCGGGCTCGATTTCTTCCCACGGACGTCCGCGATACAGCTCGCTGCCCGCCATGCTGCTGCCATAGCGGTAGGCCGGCGCGTAGTCGTCGTAGCTGCCGCCTCCGCGCGCGAAATTGCTGCTCCAGTGGCCCCGGAAATAGGCGTCGTCGTCGGGTGCGATCTGTTCGATGTCCACCTCGGTGTGGCGCACGGTATCGTTGATCTGCTCCTGGCGCTGCGTCACCTGCTTGCCGATGATGACTTCTTCCACCATGCGCGCCGTCTTCTCGACCACGGCTTCTTCCGCCGTTTCGCGCAGTTCGATCGTGTTTTCCTGGAAGGCGGCAATGTCGGCCGGGTCGACCATTTTATCCACCGCGCGCCGCTCCACGTTGATGTGCTCCTCGCGCAGGCCGATGCTTTCGCTCACCGGCGTTTCCACGATGCGCTGGTAGATTCGCACCCCGCCGCGCTGCACCTCGCGCTTGCCGACCTTGAGTTCTTCCTGGATCACGGGAATGGCCGTGCTATCGGCCGCGCGCTGCCGCGAGCCGGCCATGGCCGCTCCCTGGGCGCTGCCGGCGCCGCCGCCCTGGGACGAGCCGGACGCGGACTGCTGCGACAGCGCTTGTCCGCGCATGGCGTCGCCGCCCTGCATGGCGCCCTGCCACTGCCTGGCATGCTCGTCGATGTCGACCGGCCCATGGCGCTCGACGATGTCGGCGGCGCGCTCCACCTCGGGCTCGTTCGGCGCCGTCACGGTCAATACGTAATGCCCGCGCGCGATCGCCTCGGAATACATGCGCGCAGGCTCGCTGCGGTCACCGCCGAACAGCTCGGTGAAAAAGTGCTTGATGCCCGAACCGAACGATTGCTCCTCGCCGGCACCGGCCGCCCGGCCCGGGCCGCCATCGCTCAAGCGCACGTGTTGGCGGGAAAAACCCGCGCCCACCAGGTCGTCGAGCGCCTGCTGGGCGTCGCCGCGATGACCGAATACCGCTACCAGTGTGTGTTCCATGATGACTACCTCCGTGTTGTTGAACTCGCTTCCTTGTGAGGGCCTTCGTCGAACCGTTCGACGAGCACGTCTTCCGCGCGCAGCATGACGGTCCCGGACTGGGTGCGGGAGCGCTGGATGCGCGTGATGTGCACTTCTTCCTTGATGCGCAGGCGCCGTTCGGTCACCAGCACTTCCTCGACCACCGGCACGATCAGCGTGTCGCCTTCCTGGCGCGCGGACGGGGCCTGGGACAGGGGCACGATCCTGTCGACGATCACATGCCTGACGTCGAGCTCGTCGTACAGCAGGGTTTCGTCGACGTGATGGGGGTGTTCGCTGACGGTTTTGTGGAGCCGCACGCCGCGCCCGGTATCGACGACGCGCGTTCCCACCCGTACTTCCTCGCGGTGCAGTGCCACGCTCAAGGTGTCGCCGTCGGGCGCGCCGGGTGCGTCGGGACAGTCGCTTGCCATGAATGTCGCTCCTCGAAAAACGCTGCGGAGCGCACGAGAGTACCGCAAAGTGCGCCGACCCCGCACACCATTGACCTCCCTCAAGTTTTGATTGGTCGCGTAGTCGAAGCTGGAGTGTCGCCCGCATCCGGGCCAAGGAGGAAACCGCCATGGCAGTGCCATGCACGACCCTGACCGAATTAAGCGGGCGCGCCGCCGCGCCACAGGCATCGCAAGCGCCCGACATCGAACCGCCCAGCCCGCTCGACCGCTTCCTGCACGCGATGCAGGCGCACGCCACGCAAGGCATCTCGCCCGCCAGTCTGGCGCTGGCGCATGCCGACTGGCTGCTCAAGCTGCTGCAATCGCCCGCCAAGTGGCAGCGCCTGCTGCAAAAAGCCTGGACCAAGGAGCTGCGCTGGCTCGATTACGCGCGCCGCAGCACGCTGGGCCAAGCGGCGCCGCCCTGCATCGAGCCGCTGGCGCAGGACCGGCGTTTTCGCGATCCGGCATGGCAGCGCTGGCCCTACAACCTGGTGCAGCAGGCTTTTCTGCTCAACCAGCAGTGGTGGCACAACGCCACCACTGGCATCGATGGCGTCAGCCGCCACCACCAGGACGTGGTCGCCTTTAGCGCGCGCCAGCTGCTCGACCTGGCCTCGCCGCTCAACGTCGTGGCCACCAATCCCGAGGTGAGCGACGCGGCCGTGCGCGAAGCCGGCGCCAATGTCGTGCGCGGCGCGGTCAACCTGGCCGACGATGTCTGGCGCAGCCTGACGGGCGCGCCACCGGAGGGCGCCGAGGCGTTCCGCAATCATTTGATCGAACTGATCCAGTACGCGCCGGCGGCGGGCTGCGCCAGCGTGCACGCCGAGCCCATGCTGATCGTGCCGGCCTGGATCATGAAGTATTACATTCTCGACCTGTCGCCGGGCAATTCGCTGGTGCGCTACCTGGTCGGGCAAGGACACACCGTCTTCATGATCTCGTGGCGCAATCCGGACGCCGACGACCGCGAGCTCGGCATGGACGACTACCTGCGCGATGGCGTCATGGCCGCGCTCGGACACATTCGCGGAGTCGCGCCCGGCCAGCGCGTCAATACGGCCGGCTATTGCCTCGGCGGCACGCTGCTGTCGATCGCGGTGGCCTCGCTCGGCTGCGAGGGCGAGGCGCTGATCAATTCGATGACCCTGCTTGCCGCGCAGGCCGACTTCAGCGAAGCTGGCGAGCTCATGCTGTTCATCGACGACAGCCAGGTGGCCTTTCTGGAAGACTTGATGTGGCAGCAGGGTTACCTCGACAACCGGCAAATGGCGGGGGCATTCCGCCTGCTGCGTTCGAACGACCTGGTGTGGTCGGTGTCGGTCCACCAGTATCTGCCGGGGCACCGCGGCCGTCATTACTACACGGCGCGCCGCCGCCGTGGCGACTGCTACATCGATCCCGAGCGCTGGGTGGAGCACGCCAGCGAACACGAGGGCTCCTGGTGGCCCGCGTGGACCCAGTGGCTCGACACGGTGTCGACCCAGCCGCGCGTGCCGCCGCGCACTGTGGAGGCCGGACTCGGCCCGGCGCCGGGGAGCTACGTTCTGCAGCGCTAGCGACGCAGCACAGGTGGCTGGCGCGCCCATCTGCACGATGCGCTTCCGGCTGCGCGCGCCGCGCACCACCGTGCGTCATCCGAAAGCGGGACGCCAGCACCGCCACCGTCATTTCCGCAAGGCTGCCGGCGCCCTGAAGGATGTCGTTTGCGTAGCTCAAGCGAATGTGGCGCGCACGGCCAGCCTAGACTTCGCGGTAGTCCTGAATGTGCAAACGCGCCAGTTCTTGTGCATTCCCTACCGCTTCCTCGCCGACAGCGGCTGAGTCGGGTAGCCAATTGAAGAAACCAGGCCCTTGAAAGAGCAACAAGCCATCCGCGAACCGTCGCGCACGTGTAAAACTTGCCCACCCGATTCGCACCTCGCTATCTCGGCCAACAATGTGCGACCCGCTTTCTGACATGACGAACGCAATGTCATCATTGTGAAATGGCGATTTTCTGAATCTTCTGCGAATAAGCCAGGCGTCGATAGGCCAACCGAGTAGCAGGGCCCCGACGATGCCACCTACTATTCCCGCAAGCAGCACCGAGCCGATGAACACGGCAAGCGCCAAGAGCACAGCCAGCGCCGCTCCCAGAAACCATTTCAGTCCGATGAATGGCCGGCGCCACCACAGCTGCTTCCTGTAACGCAGGAATGAGGTGATCAAATGGTCTTCCGAGAAGCGGAAGCGAAAGTGGGGATGCATAAGATGTTGACTCCTTCCAACGGGATTGTCCCGGGCCAGCCGTCAGGGCAGACAGCGCGATAAGCGCCTAGCCAATACATACCTCGACCTCGCCGCCCGTGTCGGCCAGCAGTTCGCCCAGGGCGTCGATCAGCGCATCGATCCTGCCGGTGAGCGCCTGCTGCCGGCCATCATCGAACGGCTGCGCCAACACCCACCCGCGCAAGGTCAGCAATTCCATTGTCAGCGCGGGAAAGTCCTTGCCCTCGAGCGGGCAGCCGGTCTGGAACAGCGGCAACCAGACCGCCGCGGTCGCCGCCGCTCCTGGCATCCAGGAGCGCTGATACACCTCTTCCACGGCGACCGGGACCGTGAACCACTGCCATTTCTCGCTATCCGGCCGGGTGACGATCAGCGCAACCGTCATGCGCTCAGTTGAACGGGTTGTCCACCTCGCCCACCGCCGCCGGCGGCAGCTTGGCGGGCAAGGTCATCGCTTCGAGCTTGGCGACGATCTCGCCCAGCACCTCGTGCAGCCGGCGCGCATGCGCCAGGCCAACGTCATCGGCGGTCAGGTCCACATCGCCGCTGACCGTGATCCGGTCGAGCCGGTTTTCGATCATCAGCTTGCCGACCGAAATCACATCGGCCTCGTTGGCGTACGGTACAAAACCCTGTTTCTTGCTGCTCATTGCATCTCCTTGAATGTCAGAACGGCCAGCGCCGCGATTTCTTGTGTTTCGGCTGCGGCAGGTCGAGCATCAGCGACTTCTGCCTGGCGCTCAGCGATGGCATGAGGTTGATGCCGATCTTGTCTTCCAGCTCCGCAATCGTCATCACGTCGAGCTCGTCCGCCGAACGATTTTCCACCAGCCAGGCAGCGCCCGCCTTCTGGCTCGGACTATACACTGCCTTGTACAAATGGCTCGGCACCAGCACGTTGCCCACCTTTTGCAAGCGCCCGCCGATGAAGGCCGGCCCGGTGATCACATACAAAGTGCCATCCTTCTTGACCATGTCGCGCACGCGCCCCTCCAGCCCGGCCCACAGGTGACGGTTATTGTCGGCATCCTGCGGCACCATGTTCGCCAGCGTGAAACTTTCGTGCTGGGTGCGGCGGTCCGGCATGTTGCCGTTGGGCGCCATGTGGCCGCGGTCGAAGCCGCTGCGGGCGTAGTCGGACAGCTCCGCCCGCTGTGCCGGCGACAAGCGTTCCTCGGCGTGAAACGAATCGTCGCGCGACAGTTTTCTGGCCAGCGCCAGGTTTTCCGGACGCAGGCGCTCGGCCGACCACAGCGGCGTGCGCGTGATCCCCGAATGCATGACGCCGAACACGCCGTAGCACAGTTCGGTGGTCGCTTTCGCCAGTTTGGCATTGCGGATTTCGGGCAGGCGCCCGTCGACATAGTGGGCGGGGCAACCGCCGGCAAACGCGCTGCCGGCTGCCAGCATCGTCCATCCCAGGACGAGGCCGGCCAGTGTTTTCTGAATCATATTTTCCAAATTGAAATGATGAGCGACGCATTCTAGCGGAGCGCGCCCGCCATGCGAAGCAGTCGTTCACCTAATCTGGCCAGGCTGTCGCGCAGCAGGTCCGGCGCGCGCACCTCGAACTCGAACGGCAGCCCCGCCAGGTGGCCGGCGAACCAGTCGACATGGTCGGTGCTGCAGCGCAGGAGCACGCCTGCGTCGACCTGCTCGAACACGCCGAGGGCGCCGAAAAAATGCGTGCTGGCCGTTTTCAGGTCGGTGTGCAGCAGCACCTCGACCGGATGCGCGCGCGGCATCGCGGCCATCGACTCGGTCAGGTAACCGAGCGCGTCGAAACCGGCCGGGCGCGCAAACGATACCGGACGCGGCTCGGCCCGCACGATGCGGTCGAGCCGGAACGAGCGCATTTCCGCGCGCAGGTGGCACATGCCGATCACGTACCAGCAGCCGCCGCGAAACGCCAGTCCGTAGGCGTCGAAGCCGCGCTCGGTTTCGCTGCCGTCCGGCGCGCGGTAGCGCAGGTGCACACGCTGCTGCGCCAGCGCGGCCGAACTGAGCGTGACCAGGGCATCGTTGTCGGTCGGGGCCACGCTGCGCAGCATGTCGAGGCGGACGGTTTCATCGATGGCGCGCACCCGCCGCTTGAGGTTGGCAGGCATGATGCGTTCGAGCTTGGCCTGGGCGCTGGCAACGGCCGGCGCGGCCTCGGCAAAGCCCAGGCTGCGCGCGGCCAGCAAGCCGATCGCCAGTGCCAGCGCTTCATCGTTGGTAAACATCATCGGCGGCAGCTTGAAGCCGGCCAGCAGCGCATAGCCGCCGTGGCGCCCGCGCTCGGTGGTGATGGGAATGCCCATCTCTTCCAGGGTGACGATGTAGCGGCGCAAGGTGCGCGTGTCGACGGCCAGCCGCGCCGACATCTCGGCGCCGCTCAGGCGGCCATGGGTTTGCAGCAGTTCGAGCACTGCCAGCACGCGGGTGGTTGGATGGTACATGCCGCAACGATATCAGACTAATAGGGCGAATTCTGTCCTGTTTTGCATTTAGGCTGTCGCTTGTCGATGTTTCATCAACAAGAAAGAGAGCACAACATGACAAGCCCGACACCGCACGAGCATTTCCCCGTGATCGAATTGCGCCGCTATACGATGGCGCCGGGCGCACGCGCCGCCATCGTGCACCGTTTCGACGATACCCTGGCGCATCGCTTCCAGCACCTGGGCGGCATGGCGTTCGGCCATTTTTGCGAACGCGACCGGCCGGACGGCTTCGCCTGGCTGCGCGGCTTTCGCACGCCGGCGGCACGCGCCAGGATCGTGCGCGCGTTCGACGACCTGGCGCACACGGGCGGCATGGCCAACCGCACCGATGTGCTGGTGCTCAGGCCGCTCAAAGCGGGCGCCGGCATCGCGCCCCTGCCCATGGCCGGCGAAGCGCAGGGCATCGTCATCGCACAGATTCTCCCTGTGGCGCCGGGCCGGATGGCGGCCTGCGAACGCGCCGCCGAACGCTGTTTCGCCGCCTACCATGGCTGCGGCGTGATCGAAGCGGGCATCCTGGCCACGCCCGGCGAGTGCGCTGCGGACGGCGCCCTCGTCTGGCTTGGCATCCTGAGCGGCGACGCGGCGCTGGCCGCCTTGCGCCCGGCCTTCGACGCCGCCGCCGCCGAACTGGGCGCGGCCGGCTTGCTGGCGGCGCCGCCCGAACTGCTGGTGCTCGACCCTGGCCGCCGCTCGCGCCTGCGCTGGGTCAGCGCCGCCAGCGTGACCGCGCCAGCCCGATCCTCCATCATGGCGGCGGCATGAGCGGCGGCACCAACCTGTGGCTGTACTTCCTGGTGGTATTCGGCATCGTCGCCCTGCCCGGCCTCGACATGGCGTTCGTCATGGGCAGCGCCATGCTGGGCGGGCGGCGCGCCGGACTGGCCGCCGTGGCCGGCATCGTCAGCGGCGGTTTCTGCCACCTGGCCATGGGTGCGCTGGGGGCGGCCGCGGTGCTGGCACTGTGGCCGCCCCTGTTCAAGGCGATGCTGGGCGCGGGCGCGCTGTACACGGCGTGGATCGGCTGGAGCTTCCTGCGCGCCAGCGCGGCGGGGAGCGCGCGCATGCCGGGCGCGGCCTGCTCCAGCGGCGCCACCTTTCGCCGCGCGCTCGGCACCAGCCTGCTCAATCCGAAAGCCTATCTGTTCATGCTGGCCATCTTTCCCCAGTTCCTGCAGCCCGGCCCACAGCCGCTGTGGGTCCAGTCGGCGCTGCTGGGCACGATCACCGCGCTGACCCAGGCGGGCGTGTACGGCGCCCTCGCCCTGCTCGGCGGCGGTGCCGGCGGCTGGCTGGAACGCCATCCCGGCGCCGCCACTCTGCTGGCGCGCATCATGGGCGTGCTGCTGATCGCGGTGGCCATCCTGACCGCGACACAAATGATGCATACTTGATAAGCAAAATCGTCTAGAATACGGATTTTGGACCGCGTTGGCTCAGCTTGGCGCAATGGATTCTTTCACATCATGGTGCCCCAACCGATTCCCGAAGAGCTGCGCCGGTTCGTACTGACCAGCATTGCCTCCGTGCCTCACCTGGAGGCGCTGCTGCTATTGCGCGGCGGCGCGCAGCAGGACTGGAGCACGCAGGCGGTGGCCGAGCGGCTGTATATCGGCGACAAGCTGGCCGCCACCGTGCTCGCGGACCTGTCGCGCGCCGGCATGACCGTCACCCTGCGCCACGCCGGCAGCGAGCCGGTGTTCCGCTACCAGCCCGCCACGGCGGCGCTGGGCCAGGTGATCGACGCGCTGGCCGACTTGTACGGGCGCCGCCTGGTCGACGTCACCCATCTGATTCACGCGAAACTCGAGCGCAAGGCGCAGCAGTTTGCCGACGCGTTCACATGGCGAAAGGAATCGTAATGGCTGCGGCAATCTACGTTCTTTGCATGTTCACCGCCCTCGCCTGCGCCTGGCTATTGCTGGCCAGCTACACGCGCACCGGCCATCGCCTGCTGTTCTGGAGCGGTCTGTGCTTTTGCGGCATGACGCTCAACAACCTGATCCTGGTCCTCGACAAGCTGGTGTTCCCGCGCGTCGATTTGCTCACGCTGCGGCTGGTCACGGCGCTGCTCTCGGTATCCCTGCTGCTGTACGGCCTGATCTACGAGACGGAGTAGGCGATGGACTTGATGCTGGCCGGGGCCGGCGCCATGGGTTCGCTCGTGATCGGCCTGTTTTTCCTGCGCTTCTGGCGCAGCTCGGGCGACCGTTTTTTCCTGTATTTCGCACTCTCCTTCCTGGCCGACGGCGGCCATCGGATCTACGCCAGCCTCACGCCCGGAATGAGCGAAGATGCGCCTTTCCATTTCCTGCTGCGGCTCTTGTCCTATTGCCTGATCTTGTGGGCGATTGCTGCCAAGAATTGGCGCCGTTCCGACGCCGGCAAATAGCGCGGCGCGAGCGGTTCGCTGAACTTTCCGCGGCACCGGGCATCCAACCAGGAAGCGGATCGGATGGGGGCCAAAGCGGCGACATTCGGGAGCAGCGCGCCCGCCACGTCCGCCCAGCATGCCGGCGCACCTGGCGCTGCCGCCGCGCGGGTGCAGCCTGTCCAGCAAAAAAGAATCCAGGAGCAATCCGCCGTGGTGCAAAGAATGGTCGGCTTCGAGTTTGAAACCGGATGGTTTGTCGATTTTCAACCTACAGGTGCTTTCGACGATAACGGCGACATCGTCGCGCCGGCGCCATTTGCCAAGAAGGATGTGGTCCGTCATACCAACAACGATGGCTTTCGCGTGGAGGCCGATGAAGCTGAGCAAGGACGCAGCGAGCTGGAATTCGTGACCAGGCCGCCTGTCGCGGAAAGTCAGGCCGGGCGACAAGTGCTGTTCCAGGTCATGACCGCCATGGCAACCATGACGACGGCACTTTTAGGGCGCGCCGGAGGCGGACAATTCAGCCTGGATCAGATCACGCACGATGACGAGGATGCGAACACGCTGGTCACGCCGCGCGATGCGGCCATGCTGGCAGGCCCGCAAGCGACCACCGCCCTCATGCTGGAGCACATACCGGGCATGATCAATCCCGGGGCACCCGCCGCGCCACTCGATGCCGCACCGCATGCGCATGCCGCCGCCGCCGGCGCTGCAGCCTTCCGGGGCTTGGCCACCCTGATCCGGTAGTATATCGACAACGGAATGACGTCGGACCTTGCGGTGCGTGGTGCGCTTGCTGACCCGAAAATGATGGCTGAACCGCTGCTGGCGCGTACCATTTTTGTCGGACTCTTCAACTTACTGGACGATCAGCGGCGCGCCTTATATATTGCCGACCCCGGGCAATGGGTGAACGATATCTTCCAGGTCGCCGGATTGCCGATTGACCGGGCCGATCACGATCTACTGGATCGGGGCGTCGTAGCGGATCATAATATGGTTGAGCACATACGCTTGCGAAATGAAATTTTCGGCTTGGAATTTGACCCGCCGGCGGCGCTGAATGACTTCGATAAGGAAATCGAGGCGGCGACCGCTGCAATGCCCGCAGCGCCAAGCGGAAGGCTTGCCGCAGCCACAGTTGCGTACGCTAATCCGGCACGCGGCCGCCTTGCTGTCGAGCCAAGCGGCGCACCAAGATCCAGCCTGAGAACGCTGCTGCTACCAGTCGAGCGTGAGCAGCAGCTTGCCCATGCGCGGCCAGCACAGGCGGGCCACGTCGCGCCGGTGGGCCCAGCGGAAGGCATCCGTTTCCGGGGTCGGCTGGCCGCTCACCGGATGCGGAAAAAAACTGGTGCAGGCCAGATGCGCCAGGCTGGCCAGCTCGTCGCCCGCGCGCACGCGGAACAGGTGCAGGCGCTTGTCGTTGCGATACGCAAAGCCTCCCAGGTCCTCGAAGCGCTGCGGGGCAAAGGCGATGCCGGCTTCTTCCTGCAATTCGCGGATGGCGGCCTCGAGCGCGGTTTCGCCGGGATCTTGCATGCCTTTCGGAATGTCCCAGCTGGCGGTATTGGTGACGTGGCACAGCAGCAACTGGCCGCCAGGGTTGACCACCAGGGTGCCGCACGAGACGGTCTGCACGCGCGTCACGACGGCGCGCCGGGTGCTGTACGCTCGGGATAAAGTAGAGGCTCGCGCATGTTCACTGATCATCCTTTCGATAATATTGTAGCGCAGGCATCATGCACCCAAGCATTCAAATTGTCAAATTGATACGGCCGGTGTAGGCACGGGCGGTGTCGCCACGGGCGATGCATCCAGGGCCTGGGTGGCGGCGGCCAGCACGCTGTTGAGCGCGGCAATATCGACCGGCTTGGTCAGGTGGCGGTCGAAGCCGGCCTGGTGCGACATGGCGACGTCGGCGCGCGCGCCCCAGCCGGTCAGCGCGACCAGCAGCATGCCGTCCAGCGCGGGCATGGCGCGGATCGCGCGCGCCAGCTGGTGCCCGCTCATGCCGGGCAGGCCGATGTCGAGGAAGGCCAGGTGCGGCTTGCATCGCGCGGCCAGCACCAAACCCTGCTCGCCATCGACGGCAATGTCGGTGCTGTGGCCTAGCGCCTGCAGCAAGGCCGCCAGGCTGTTGCCGGCGTCGACGTTATCGTCCACCACCAGCACCCGCAATGCGGCTGGCGCGGCGTCCGCGCACGGCACGGGAGCCGGCGCCGGCTCGCCGCTGCGCAGCGGCAGGCGCACGGTGAAGGTGCTGCCCAGGTCGCGTCCCGCGCTGGCGGCGCTGACGCTGCCGCCGTGCAATTCCACCAGGCGGCGCACCAGCGACAGGCCAATCCCCAGCCCGCCCTGCGAGCGGTCGAGGTTGCGCCCGACCTGGGTGAACATGTCGAACAGGGTGCCCATGTCTTCCTGCGATATGCCGACCCCGCTGTCGATCACCGACAAGACGGCCTCGCCGCCCTCGCGCACGGCGCGCAGCGCGATGCGCCCGCCGGCCGGCGTGTACTTGGCGGCATTGTTGAGCAGGTTGCTCAGCACTTGCACGATACGGGTGACGTCGACGTCGAGCGGCAAGGGCACGTCGGCCACCTCCACAGTCAATGCATGGCCGCCCGCGTTCAGGGCCGCCATGCTGGTTTCGACCGCCATCGCCACCAGCCTGGCGACGTCGCTGGCTTCGCGCTTGAGCTCGATCTTGCCGCGCGTAATGCGCGCCACGTCCAGCAGGTCGTTGACCAGGTGAATCAGATGGCCCAGCTGGCGGTCCATCATCTCGTGCACCTTGGCCATGCTCTGGGGCGGCGCGGCCGCCATGCGGATCAGGTCCAGGCCGGTGCGGATCGGCGCCAGCGGATTGCGCAGCTCGTGCGCCAGGGTGGCCAGGAACTCGGACTTGCGCCGGTCCGCCTCGGCCAAGTCGGCCGCCACCCGGCGCAAGTCGTTTTCAGCCTGCTTCTGGGCCGTGATGTCGCGCGTGATCGAGGCCAGGCCGATATTCTGGCCCTCGTCGTCGCACACGGCAAAGCCCTTGTAGTACACGGGCAGGATGGCATCGCTCTCGAAGTTGCGCATGCGCAGCTCGCCTTCCCAGCGCCCCGCCGGCCCGCGCACGGCTGGCAACACCACCTGCTCGACGAAGTCGCGGCAGTCGGGAGCGAAAAAGTCGCCGATGGCGTACTCGCCGACCGAGGCATCGGGCGCCAGTCCGGCCAGGCGGCGCCCGGCCGGATTGACGTAGCTGGTGCGCGCATCCGAACCGGCAATGCCGATGAAGTCGGACGACTGCGCCGCCACCGCCGCCAGGCGCCGCATGCCTTCCTCGGCGCGCTGGGAGCGCTGGCGCGATTCGTCGAGCTGCTGTTCGGAAGCTTCGAGCTGCTCGGCGGCGAGGCGCTCGGGGGTGGCGTCGCGGAAGATCTTGGCGTAGCCGCGCAGGCGTTCGGCGTCGTCGCGCAGCGGCACCATCACGCCATCGGCGAAAAAGCGGGTGCCGTCGCGCCGCACGTGCCAGCGCTTGTCGTCGGCGCGGCCGCTGTCGCGCGCCATGCGCATCTCGTGCTCCGGCACGCCGGCGGCGCGGTCTTCGGGGGTAAAGATGACGGCGCTCGACTGGCCGCAGGCCTTGTTTGCGAACCAGCCCGTGATGGTTTCGGCACCGCCTTCCCATTCGGTGACGATGCCATCAGTATCGGTGCCGATGAAGGCATAATCGCGGGTATTGTCGAGAATGAGGCGGATGCGCTCGTCGCGCGTGCGGAGCGCTTCGAGGTGGCTGGCCTGGGCATGCAGGGCGATTTCGGCGGTTTTTCGGTACAGGTCGATGAAGACCGCCACCTTGGCGCGCAGGATGACCGGGCTGATCGGCTTGGTCAGGTAATCGACCGCGCCCAGCGCGTAAGCGTGTTCGACATCGCGCGGGTCGTCGCCGGCGGCGGTCAGGAAAATGATCGGCAGCGTGCGCGCGCGCGGATGGCTGCGGATCAGCGCGGCCGCCTCGAAACCGCTCATGGTCGGCATATGCACATCCATGAGGACCATGGCAAAGTCGCGGTTGAGCAGTTCGCGCAGGGCTTGTTCGCCCGAGGCGACGCTCACCAGCACTTCGTCGAGATCGGCCAGCACCGCTTCGAGCACGGTCAGGTTGGCGCGCTGGTCGTCCACCAGCAGGATGTTGATTCGGTCCTTGGATTCGCCCCTGGCCTGGCCGCCTGCGTTGTTGTTCTGCTCGATCATTGGGTGTCCGATGTGCCTCTTGGCGGTCGCCCAGGGTCAAGCTGGCAATGTAGGCCGGCGATGAATAAAAGTCAATTGTGTAGCACGTAAAAAATTCTTAAAACGCGGGAACTTCCGATCAGCCCGCGTCTCTAA